>JAAYVK010000061.1 GCA_012517195.1 Synergistaceae bacterium
GATATCGGCGGGGTGGTCAGGGCAAGGCGTTTCGCGGTAAAACTGAACGCGGACCTGGCGATCGTGGACAAACGGCGATCGCATGAAGTCGCCAATTTCTGCGAGGTGATGGAAATCATCGGAGATGTCAGGGGCAAGGTGGCGATCCTCGTCGATGACATCGTGGATACCGCCGGCACGATGGTCAACGCGGCGCGGGCTTTGCTTGAGAGGGGGGCCGAGAGGGTCTACGCCTGCGCGACGCACGGGGTCCTTTCGGGAAAGGCCATCGAAAACCTGAGAAACTCGCCGATCCATCAGCTTGTGTTGACCGACACGATTCCGTTGCCCGAAGAGAAAAAGTTGGATAATATTACCGTGCTGTCCATCGCCCCCCTTTTCGCGGAGGCGATCAACCGCATCCACTCTGACCATTCGGTCAGCATACTTTTCTACTAGCAGGCGGGTCCGGCGAGGCCGGCCCGGCATTTTCCGGGAGGAGGAAACATCATGTCCGAACTTTTGCAGGTTACCCTCGAAGCGAGGGAGAAAAGCGGCAAACAGGAGGCTTCCAGGCTTCGAGCGGAGGGATATGTTCCCGCCGTCTTCTACGGGAGAGGGTACCCCGACTCGATCCCGGTCAAGGTCAAAAGCAGGGATATTCTTCCGGCGCTGAACTCCGGTCACTGGGAAACATACAGGCTGGAGGTCACGCTTCCCGACGGGAAAACCGAAATGGCCCTGATGAGGGACGTGCAGCGGGATTTTCTCAACGGGAATCTCCTTCACATCGATTTTTACCAGCTCGTTTCGGGGCAGAAGGTCCTGGTCAAGGTGCCGATTGAAATTCTGAATCGCGAAATTTGCCCAGGAGTCAAGGCGGGAGGGATCCTCGAACAGCTTTTCCACGAAGTTTCGATCGAAGTGCTGCCTCGGGAAATTCCAGACGTTCTTTCCGTCGATGTCAAGAATCTCGGCCTCGGCGAGGAAATCCGCCTGCGGGACCTTGCCCTGCCGGAATCCGCCGAACTGGTCGACGACGGCGACTTGCCGGTCGTCATCGCCGCTGAGCCGCGCGCTGCCGAAGCCGCTCCGGCGGAGGAATCAGAGCAGAAGGAAGTCGAAGTCCTAGCGAAAGGCAAAGCCAAGAACCAGGAGGAGGCATAAGTCCGTTGAAGCTGGTGGCGGGACTGGGAAACCCCGGTCTCGAGTATGCCTGGACACGGCACAATCTCGGGTGGCTGGTGGCCGATCAGGTCATCAGCCGCCTGCATCTAAAGGGACCCCTGAACCGGTTCCACGGCCTCCTGTGGGGCCCCTGCCGGGTCGGTAGCGATTCCCTTTTCGTTCTCAAACCGCTGACCTACATGAACCTCAGCGGCAAATCCGTGCTTGCCGCAGTCAGGGAGCTCAATCTCCCCCCGGAAGAATGCCTGATCGTCGTGGATGATGTGGCCCTGCCTTTCGGTACGCTTCGCCTGCGCGCAAGCGGTTCGGCGGGGGGCCACAACGGAATCGCCTCGATCCTGGGTGCCCTTCAAACCCTTCACGTGCCGCGGCTGAGGTGCGGGATCGGGCGGCCGGTCCAGGCGAAAGGGCTCGCTGATTACGTAACGGACCGCTTTGACAGCGAAGAGCAAAAGCAGCTGGACCCTTTCCTCGAAAAAGCGGCGGACGCCGTGATGCTCTGGCTTCGACTCGGCATCGACCGAGCCATGAATCGAGTCAATGCAGGCTGATTCTACGAGTTTAACTTTGAATCTCATCCGAAAGGGCGATTGGGGGGCCTGTCAGAACAGGGACCACGCCCTGATCGCCGGCAGTGCCGCAAGGGCGTGGCTATTGAGGGACTTCCCCTTTCCCGCCCTCGTCATCCTTCCCGACACGCGCAGGCAGATGGAATTCCTTTCAGACCTGAAGGCACTGACCGAGGGAAGAATGCCTGTCGCGTGCCTCCCGGAAATCCCCCTGACAACCTCCGGACTTTCGAATAAAGGGATTCGCATCCAGCGCGGAGAAGAACTTTCCCGGTGGAGAACCAGGGGCGGCGTCCTTGTCTGCACTCCAGGGGGACTCATGGGGCCTTGCGCCCTGGCCGAAGGAAAGATTCCCCTGCGCCTCGGGGATCGGGTAGGCCGTGCATGGCTTCTCGGCTGGCTGCTCTCTTCGGGATATGAACGAGCGGATACGGTCTGGTCTCCGGGACAATTCGTCGTTCGGGGCAGTATCCTGGATCTTTTCGATCCCTCGGTCCGTAGTCCCCTCCGGGTGGAGTTCCTGGACGATCGAATCGAATCGCTGCGTTTTTTCAACCCACAGACCCAGAGGAGCACTGGGCTCGTCGATTTCGTCGAAGTCTCCGCGGTCAGGGAGGGGAGAAGTCCTTCCCTCGAGGAGTTCTTGCCGGAAACCTCCCGAGTTTTTCTCTTTGAACCGGCCGAAACGGCTTCCCAGGCGGATCATTACCGCTGGGTCTGGGAAGGACTCAAGGAGGAGGCCGGCGTGGACGGACTGCCGGAATGGGATGCTGTCTACCTCCGGTTCTCCCGTTTTCCGCTTCTCCGGATCAAGGCATCGACGGAGCGTGTTTCCGGGAAAATCGGCCTGGCCCCCGTCCCATCCTTCAAAGGCCGTTTACAGGCTCTTGCCGCTGCTCTCGCTGAATGGCAAAGTCTTGGATTGAACGTTTCCGTCCACACCGCGGACCAGTCCCTGGCGGCGCGGCTTGCCGAAAAGGGAATCGCTGTGAAGGATGAGCCGCTGAGTTCCGGTTTCATCAGTCCCTCGGAAAATCTCGTCTTTGTTTCCGACTCGGACATCAGCGGAATTGCCGCGCTTCCGCCGTCAGAAGGGGCCCCCCTGCCGCCCCTCGAATGGAGTGAAAGGCTGACGCTTGGCGAGTGGGTGGTTCATGAAGACTATGGAATCGGGCGGTTCGTCGGTATCGAAACCGTTCCGAATGCGCAATCGGAAAAACAGGAATACATCGTCATCGAGTACGCCGGAGGTCAGCGGCTCCTGGTCCCTCCCTTCCAGCTCTGGAAAGTCACGCCCTACCTTGCTCCCCGAGGAGCCGAACCTTCCCCGGATTCTCTTAAATCCGGCCATTGGAAGAAAAGCCTTGCCCGGGTCCGGCGCAAGGTTCACGAAGCAGCCCTTCAACTGCTGCAGACCTATGCCCTTCGAGAAGTCTCGCCCGGATTTGCCTTTCCCAAGGACGGTCCCTTTTCCGTCCAGGCCGAGGCGTCGTTCCCGTTCACCGAGACGGCGGACCAGTTGCGGGCAATCCAGGAGATCAAGAAGGACATGGAGAAGCCCCAGCCAATGGACCGTCTCCTGGTAGGAGATGTCGGGTTTGGGAAAACCGAAGTGGCCTTCCGTGCGGCTGTCAAGGCCGCGGAATCCGGAAAGCAGGTCGCGGTGCTTGTTCCTACGACCCTGCTGGCCCAGCAGCATTATGAAACTTTTCTCTCCAGGATCGGAGAACTTCCAATCCGCGTGGAAGCCCTCAGCCGTTTTGTTCCGAAAAGAAAACAGCAGGAAATCGTCCGCTTGGTGGCCGAGGGCCGGGTGGACATCCTGATTGGAACTCACCGCCTTGTTCAGAAGGACGTGCGGTTCAAGGACCTGGGATTGGTGATCGTCGACGAGGAGCACCGGTTCGGAGTTCTTCACAAGGAGCATTCCAAAAAACTGAAGCCGGATGTCGACATTCTCATGATGAGCGCGACGCCGATCCCCCGGACCTTGTTCCTTTCCCTTGGAGGTCTACGGGACATCTCCGTCATCTCGACGCCCCCACACCGGCGTTACCCGGTTCTGACCGTCGTGAGTCCCTGGAGGGAGGACCTGCTCCTTAGGGGGGTCCTGAGGGAAAAGGCACGGGGCGGACAGACCTTCTTCGTTCACAACCGGATCGCCGATATCGAAGCCCGGGCGGGGACCCTGAGAACCCTTTTTCCCTCTCTCAAGATCGACATTGCCCACGGGCAGATGGGGGAGGGATCTCTCGAACAGGCCATGCTCCGTTTCTATTCGGGAGAAACGGACATCCTCGTCTGCACGACCATCATCGAAAGCGGACTGGATATCCCGCGGGCGAACACCCTGATCGTGGACGACTCCCATGAACTCGGCCTGGCACAGCTTTACCAGCTGAGAGGAAGGGTGGGGCGGCGTGAGGAACAGGCTTTCGCTTTCTTTTTCTATCCGCGGGAGTTCCCGCTTTCCAGGGAAGCCCGCGAACGCCTCGAAGCGATCGGGGAGTTATCCGACCCGGGGTCAGGGTACGAACTCGCCCAGCGGGACCTGGAAATCCGCGGGGGCGGCCAGGTCGTCGGGACAGCCCAGCATGGGCATGTAGAACGGGTCGGGTATCACCTCTACTGCCGCATGCTGGAAGACCAGGTTTCGATTTTGAGGGGAGAGCACCCGGCCGGCACACGGATCGAAATCCTGGCACCGCTGCAGATCCCCCCTTCGTACATTCCGCAGCCGGGTGTCCGTATCGCCCTTTACAGGCGCCTCCTGCGAGAGCAAGATAGAAACGAACTTTTCAGCCTGAAAGCCGAAGTGAGGGATCGGTTCGGCCCCCTTCCGCCCGCCGTCGAAGGCATTTTCGGACTGGCCCTACTCCGGATCGCCGGAGAACATCTCGGGATCGAATCGGTTCAGGTCAGCTCGAAGGAAACAGCCCTTAGGGGTTCACTGACCGGGATTCCCTCCCTCCAGGGGGCTGCAGGGTGGAAGAAAGGGAGAAATTGGGCGGTTGGACCGGGAGGTTTCACTGGAATCGCTTCTCTCGTGAAATTGATCGATTGGCAGCAATTTTCTCATTGATAAATGAACGGAGGGCAATAAAAATGGAAGACCGCCATGACGATCCGAACCATGACTTTTCCCGGCTGGTTTCCATCATGCAAAAACTTCGGGGCCCGGACGGATGTCCCTGGGACCGTGAGCAGGATTTCAAAACCCTGAGGCGTTATATCGTCGAGGAAGCCTACGAACTCGTGGAGGCCATCGAGAACGGCGACGATAGGGCGATCCTGGAAGAAAGCGGCGATCTTCTCCTTCAGGTCGTCTTCATCGCCCAGATCGCCTCTGAAAAGGGATCCTTCACGATCCGCGACGTCCTGCAGGGAATCTGTTCGAAGCTGATCCATCGGCACCCCCATGTCTTCGGCGACCTGAACGTGGCGGATTCAGAAGAAGTCATGCGCAACTGGGAAGCAATCAAAACCGTGGAAAAGAAAAAGAACGGGACAGACTCTTCGATCCTGGCGGGAATCCCCAGGTCTATGCCTTCCCTGCTGAAGGCCTTCCGAATCCAGGAGCGGGCTGCCAAGTTCGGTTTCGACTGGCCGACGGGGGACGCCTCTCCCGTTTTGGCCAAGGTCCGGGAGGAACTTTCCGAGATCCAGGAAGAACTTTCCACCGAACGACGAAGCCGAATCGGCGAGGAAATCGGCGATCTTCTCTTCGCGGCGGTCAACCTGTCCCGCCATTGCGGGATCAATCCCGAAGAAGCCCTGCAGAAAGCTTCCCAGAAATTCGCTGACCGGTTCCGTCTCGTAGAGCGCTCTGTCGCCGAAAGCGGCAGACCCTGGAAAGAATTCACCCTTGACGAACTCGACGATTTTTGGGAAAAAGCTAAGCAATCCTGTTGAGTTGATCGAAAACAGGATGGGTGAGGAGGGAAGGAGTCATGGAGAACAAGCCTGATCGTCCGAGCGGCGGCACTGAGATTTGTCATGAAAACCGGGAGCAGGTCCCCGGGAAAAAAATCAAGATCATGGAGACGGCCTTCCGTGATGCCCACCAGTCCATCATGGCCACACGCCTTCGCACCGAGGACATGATCCCGGTCGCCGAGCTGATGGACGAAGTCGGCTACGGGGCGATGGAAATCTGGGGAGGAGCCACCTTCGACACCTGCATGCGCTTCCTCGATGAAGATCCCTGGGAACGCCTGCGGGAATTGCGGAAGCGGTTCAAGAAAACGAAGCTCCAGATGCTCCTGAGAGGGCAGAATCTCGTCGGTTACCGGCATTACGGGGACGACGCGGTGAGGGAATTCGTCAAGCGGGCGATCGGCAACGGGCTGGACATCATCAGGGTTTTCGACGCCCTGAACGATCTGCGGAACATGGAAATCGCCGCCGACCAGGTCAAGCGCGAGGGAGCCCACCTGCAGATGGCGCTTTCCTACACGATTTCCCCCGTCCATACTCTGGAAAACTTCGCGGACATCGCCCACCAGATGCAGGACATGGGGGCCGACTCGATCTGCATCAAGGATATGGCGGGACTCATGAGTCCCGTCGACGCCTATTCCCTCGTCAAGGCGATCAAGGAACGGACCGGCCTTCCGGTCCAGGTCCACAGCCATTACACCAGCGGAATGGCCGCGATGGCCTACCTCGCCGCCATCGAGGCGGGGGCGGATATCATTGATTGCGCGATCTCACCCTTTGCCATGGGGACCAGCCAGCCGGCGACGGAAACCATGATCGCAGCCCTTCGCGGCGGACCTTATGATACCGGCATGACGCTGGAAAGCCTCCTGCCCGTCGCTCTTCACTTCAAGGAGGTCAAGGAAAAATACAGCAGCCTGGTGATGGGTATCGAGGGAGTCGACATCAATGTCCTGATCTACCAGATTCCCGGCGGGATGTATTCCAACCTGGTCAGCCAGCTCAAGGACCAGAAGGCCCTTCACCGGCTAGAAGAAGTTTTGAAGGAAATCCCGAGGGTTCGGCGGGAAATGGGGTATCCCCCCCTGGTAACGCCCACAAGCCAGCTCGTGGGGACGCAGGCGACGCTGAACGTCCTGATGGGGCGATGGAAAGTCGTTCCCAAGGAAATCAGGCAGTACCTGCTGGGCTATTATGGACGCCCCCCCGCAGAAGTGGACCCGGAGGTCCGCCGCCAGGTCATCGGGGAGGAAATCCCCATTACGTGCCGGCCCGGCGAGGTCCTTCCTCCGGAGCTGGAGGAAGCAAGGAAGGCGATCTCTCCATGGATTCTCCAGCCCGAGGATGTGTTAAGCTACGTTCTGTTTCCCGCTGTGGCCAAGGATTTCCTTGTTCGGAAGTTCGCAAGGGCAACCCTGCGGGATGTTGGGCTGGATAAACCCGTCGAAGAGGGAGTCTATCCCGTATAGCCGAAAACAGGGGAAAGACCAAGCGGAAACGAATCTTTACAAAAAACAGGGAGGAAACCGGCATGACCGCCACAGAACAGATCCTGAAAGTGATCGAGGAAGAAATCAAACCCGCTCTCCAGTCCCACGGGGGAGATATCGAGTTCATCCGTTTCGAGGAACCCGAAGGCAAGCTTGCGGTCCGGCTGGTCGGTGCCTGCGGCACCTGCCCTTTCGCGCAGGAGACGCTCCGCATACAGGTGGAATCGGTCATCAAGTCCATCGTCCCGGCGGTCAAATCCGTCATACGTGAGAACTAGCCGGCACTTTCCTGCCGGTAACCCCGGAGGAGGGATCCTTCATCGACAAGGCGAGACAGGTTCATATTTCGGCGGATAGCGAGGAAACCCTCTCCAGGCTGCTCGGCACCGGCGACGAGAATCTCAAGCTCATCGAACGCCTGCTGGATGTACGGATCTCCGCGCGCGGGCTGAGCGTTTCCGTCAGCGGCCCGGAGCCCGAACCCGTCGAAAAGGCGGAAAAACTGCTCATCCAGCTTCTGGAAGTCTGCCGGCGGGGTCATCCCGTTGGTTCCTCGGAAATCCGGTATGCTGCAGAAGCCATCGGTGAAAGGACAGATTTCAACCTTGCCTCGCTGTACGAGGATGTCATCTGCCTGACCACCCGCGGCAAACCGGTCAGGGCAAGGACGGAAGGCCAGAAGGCCTACCTTGAGGCCATGAAGAAGAATGAACTGGTCTTCGCGATCGGACCCGCGGGGACTGGAAAGACCTACCTGGCGGTGGCCCATGCGGTTGCCTCCCTGAAGGCCGGCCGCTTCAACCGGATCATTCTTGTGCGGCCGGCCGTCGAAGCGGGGGAAAAGCTGGGCTTTCTCCCCGGGGACCTGATGGAAAAAGTCGAACCCTATCTGCGTCCCTTGTACGATGCCTTTTTCGACCTTCTCCAGCCCGACCGGTTCCTACGCTACATCGACAAGAGCGTTATCGAGATCGCCCCGCTTGCCTACATGAGAGGCCGGACGCTCAACGAGAGCTGCATTATCCTGGACGAGGCCCAGAACACCACCCCCGAACAGATGAAGATGTTCCTCACGCGAATGGGCTTCGGATCACAGGTCATCGTGACGGGGGATATCACGCAGGTTGACTTGCCGACCGGCAAGGAGTCCGGTCTGAAAATCGTCGAGCAGGTCCTTGGAGGCATACCTGGAATCGCTTTCATCCGTTTCGGACATGGAGACGTGGTGCGCCACGAACTTGTCCAGAGGATCGTGAGGGCCTATGAATCCTACGAGCAGGGCCGGCAGGCCTAAGCGTTCTGCCCTTCACCAGCTCAGGGAGATCGACCTCAGCTTCTGGACCCTGAGGGCGGCTCTCCTCGTCGTGGTTTTTTTCCTTGTCCTTCTCGGCTGGTGGCTGGGCGAGAGCCGCGAGGGATACAGGCTGGGGGAGCCTTCCCCCCGAACCTATCTTGCGGTGCTGAGCACCCGCTACGTTGACGAAGAAAACACGGAACGTCTCCGGCAGATTGCGGAACAGAAGATCGTTTCCGTCATGACAAGGGATACCCACGCCGAGAGACGGATCCGTGATTCCCTCGAGCAGCTTTCCCGTTGGGACGCGACCGGGGAACTGTCCGATTCCCTCAGGGACCTGCTCTCTTCAATGCCTGCGGAGAAACGGACCCGAATGCTCCACCTGGCTAAGGACCTGGGACTCTCACTCCTCGAGGTACGGGATTGGGACAAGGATCTCCAGGCGAAGCTCTGGGACCGGATCATCCGCCTGCCGCTTTCGAGGCCGGACCAGAACACCATCTTTCAGATCCTGGTGGAGATTTTCCAGGAACCCGCCCAGGTGGATGAGGAGGCGACCGAGAAGCTGAAACGGGAAACCGCCGGAAAAGTGGAACCGGTTATCCGAATGGTTTACCCGGGCGACGTGATCGTTTCCCGCGGGGAAGTGGTCACCCCCCAGAAGTTTCGCTTGCTCGAGGCCCAGGGGTACCCCAAGGGCGATCTTCCCTACCGCCCGCTCGTCTTCATCCTGCTTTTGGTTTTCGCCTGGAGCCTTTGGCCGACCGTCTACGCAACCCGGCGGGAAATCCAGCTTTCGCGGCGCGATTTTGTCTTCATCATCTGCCTTTTGAGTGCCGGCTGGACCATTCAGGTCATGTCCGCCATTTTCAAGGCAGACACACTGGCTTTCCTGCCTCTCACCGGCTGGCTCTATCTCACCGTGCCAACCTCGCTGGCGTTCCACATCTCTCTTGGAGGGGCCGTCATCGGGGCTTTGCTTTCCTATTCGGGTTCCATGGCTCAGCTGATTCTCTGGGCTCTTTCCGGAATTGCCGCATCGATTACCGGCTATCTTGTCTTTCGAGGCTCGAACACCCGGCTGGACCTCTGGAAACAGCAGGTGCTGACGGGGATTTCGGCCGCAGTTGCGGCCACGGCGGTCCGATGGTGGCTCGGCCTGCCGCTCGGCAGCCATGTTCAGGGTGTTTACCTGCTTTCGGTTCTGGGCTGGGCAACCTTCACCGTGGCCCTTCTGCCGATGCTCGACACGATGTTCGACATTCTCTCGCCGCTTCGGCTGATGGACCTGAGCCATCCCTCGAACCCGCTGCTGAAGAGGCTCCAGATGGAAGCCCCTGGAACCTACCATCACACCTTGATGGTCGGAACCCTCTGCGAGGCGGCTGCCGACGTCCTGGGACTTGACAGTCTTCTGGTCAAGGCCGGCGCCTATTTTCACGATATCGGGAAGCTGAAGCGCCCACAGTTCTTCGCGGAGAACCAGGTGCCCGGTGAAAATCTGCACGACGAACTGAAACCTTCGATGTCCGCGCTTGTCATTCTCTCCCACGTGAAGGACGGCCTGGACCTTGCCCGGCGCTACAACCTGCCGACCCGCATCCGGCATTTTATTGCAGAACATCACGGAACGACCTGTCTGAACTACTTCTACCGGAAGTCGAAAGCCCGCGGGGAAGACCTGCCCCGCGAACAGTTCAGCTACCCTGGCCCCAAACCCTCTTCCAAGGAGACCGCCCTCGTCATGCTGGCGGACTCCGTGGAGGCAGCTGTCCGGGCAGCCGGGGGCAGCATCCGGGGCCTTCCCGAACTCAGGGAAACCGTCGAAGGCGTCCTGGACTCGAAAATGCTGGATGGACAGCTCGAACTGGTCGACTTTACTCTGAAGGACCTCACCCTGATCAAAGAGAGCTTCATCCAGACACTCCGTTCCATCTACCATAAACGGGACAATTCGGGAACCAGCCCCTCCTTTGAACCCGAACAGGAAGGAAGTGAACAAGGTGAAATTAGCGGTTCAGATTGACGACGAGGAAAACCTTCTGGCTGAATTCGGCGTTTCCTCGCCCGATTACGACGCCCTGGAGGAAACCTGGCAGAATTACCTGGAAGAAAAGGTTCCGGCTCTAGCCGCCTCCGACTTGGTTTCTGTTTCGCTGAAGATCTGTTCAACCGCGGCCATCAAGGACCTCAATCATCGGTACAGGTTCCTGGATGAACCCACCGACGTCCTGTCGTTCCCCATGTGGGAGCAGGGGGGGGTGTTTTCCCCGCCGCGGGGATGGAGCGAGATTCCTCTCGGCGATATCGCAATTTGCCCGGAAGTCGTAAAATTGACATCAGATGAAGAAAACCGCGATGTCTCCTACGATTTCCTGCTGATGCTGATGCACGGATTCCTGCACCTCCTCGCATGGGACCACGACACCGAGGAAAGGGAATCGGAGATGTTCTCCGAACAGGAGAATCTTTTAAGACTCTACCTTCAGAAGGTATAATCGCGCTGCACTTTTGCAAGGAGGACTGACCGTCAATTGGATGTGGACATACCGAGTTTAATCAACCATCTCCTGCTTCTCCTGTTGCTCCTTTTTCTTTCTGCACTCTGCAGTTTCAGCGAAACTGCCATTACCTCTTCTGGGAAGGGCAAGTTGCTCGCCCTGCAGGAAAGGCATCAAAAAAGCCGGGAATCACTAGGTTGGCTAATGTCGAACGTCCAATCCGTCCTGACCGTCACCCTTGTGCTGAACAACCTGGTCAACATCGCGGCAACCGCCGTTGCGACCGCACTCGCAATCCAGCTCGCGGGGGGACGCGGATTGTGGCTTTCCGTCCTGGTCATGACCTCACTGATCGTCGTTTTCAGTGAAATCCTTCCCAAAACGGTCGCCGTCGCCCGCCCCGAAAGCCTTCTCCTCAAGGTGATCGCGCCTCTCCGTTTCATCAGCCGCCTGATGTTCCCCGTCAACGCTGTGATCCTCGCCATTGTCCGGGGCATTGGAAGACTCTTCGGCGTGGATCTTTCTTCCCAGCATCCTTTCGTTACCCGTGAGGAAATCGAACAGATGGTCACGATCGGCGGAGACACGGGAGCCCTCGAAGAAGAGGAGCGCAAGATGATCCACGGAGTGATTGCTTTCGAGGAAACGCGGGCCCACGAAATCATGGTGCCGCGGATGGACGTCGTATCCATTCCCCACAACCTCACGATCCAGGAAGCGGTCCAGGTTTTCCAGGAACATGGACATTCACGGCTGCCAATCCACAAAGGAAGCCTGGATCATGTCCTGGGAATTCTTTACGTCAAGGACCTCATCCCGGCGCTCGTTTCCGGGCAGGTCGACATGCCGGTTTCGAAGCTCAAGAGGGAAGCGATGTTCGTTCCAGAAACCATGAAAATCGCCCAGCTTTTCGGAATCATGAAAGGGAAGAGGGTCCACATGGCGGTCGTCGTGGATGAATACGGGGGAACGGCGGGAATCCTGACCCTGGAGGATCTGCTCGAGGAGATCGTCGGAGAAATCCAGGATGAATACGACGAAGAGAATCCAGATATCGTGAAGGAGAAAGAAGGGACCTACCTGGTCAAGGGACATGTCAATCTCGAGGATCTGAGCGAAGCGCTCGAATACCCCTTCGAATCCGAGGATGTGTTCAGTGTTGCGGGCTTCATTCTGGCCCTTGCGGGCCGATTTCCGGATGAGGGGCAGGTTCTCGAGTTCGGCCCCTGGAACATCGAGGTCCTTGAAGTCGAAGACCATCGGATCAAGCTGCTCCGGATCGACCGGCAGCAGACGGGGGAGCGGAACGAGGAGGCAGCCGGAGAATGAGCCCCCGGACATGGCCCTCTTTTCCCGTGGATGCAGAAACCCTGCTCGAGGCCTCACGGCAGGGGCGTTCCCGCGCGTACGCCCCGTACTCCGGATTTAAGGTCGGGGCTGCGGTGCTGGCCTCCGACGGAAGCATCCATACCGGCTGCAACGTCGAAAACGCCAGTTTCGGACTCACCGTGTGCGCGGAAAGGATCGCGCTTTTTTCCGCTCTGTCGGCGGGGGCTGGAAAGCCCCTGGCGGTCGCGGTAGCGGGAAAGGAAGGCATCCCCTGCTTCCCCTGCGGCGCATGCCTGCAGGTTCTGGCCGAGTTCAACGGAAAGATGGCGATCGTCCTGGACAACGGGGGGCGACCTGTTGTCTACGGCCTCGAAGAACTTTTGCCCCTGCGTTTCGACCTCGGGAGGCACCGCCATGAATCCTGAAGGGCACCGGGCGGGCCTGGTGACCCTCGTCGGACGGCCCAACGTGGGAAAATCCTCCCTGGTCAACGCCCTGGTAAGGGAAAAGGTGTGCATCGTATCCGACCGGCCTCAGACGACGAGAAACCGGATCCGGTCCATCGACTCCTCGGAAAAGGCCCAGATTGTTTTCGTCGACACCCCGGGGGTCTACCCGGCCAGAAACCGGCTTGGAGAATTCCTCCTGGAGGAGGCCAAAGCCTCTCTTGAATCCGTCGACCTGATCCTGTACGTTGTGGAAGCCGGCCCCTTTTCGCCGGAGCCCGAGGAACAGGGCCTGCTGGAACTCATCGGCTCCCTGAAGGTCCCGAAAATCCTCGTGGCGAACAAGGCAGACCGGCTTCGCGATGAGGTCCCCCTGCAGGCCGTCCTGAAACCCTATCTCGATGCTTTGAATCCCGTCTCGATGATCGCCGTTTCCGCGAAGACCGGTTTCAACATCGGAGCCCTCCGGGAAAAAATCATTTCCTTCCTTCCCGAAGGCCCGAGCCTGTTCCCCGAAGACATCCTCATGGATCACCCCGAACGGTTCCTGGCGCAGGAACTGATCCGGGAACAGGTCTTTCGCCAGACACGCGACGAAGTCCCGCACGGGGTTGCCGTCGAGATCGAAACCTTCAAGACGCCCTTCGAATATCCCGAACGGCAGAAGGCATTGATTCAGGCGACCATCTACGTTGAGCGCCCTTCCCAGAAGGGGATCCTGATCGGGGCGGGCGGGAAAAGACTCAAGGAAATCGGCCGCCTTGCCCGGCTATCCCTGGAAGAAAGCCTGGGCTGCCCCGTCTTTCTCGAGCTTTGGGTCAAGGTTTTGCCCGACTGGCGGAAATCCCCCCAGCAGCTCAGGCGGTTCGGCTACGGGCGGTGAAACGTTGGATTTTCTGCCTGCCCTTCCCCAGGGTCATTACCGGCAGGTCGGGGTCGTGCTCAGGGCTGCAATTTCCGGAGAACGCGGCAAGAATCTCCTCCTGCTGCTGAAAGAGGCAGGCCTGGTCTGGGCAACGGCAGCGGGGGCCGCTTCGGGGAGAAGCCGTCTTTCGGGTGTAACCGAGCCCCTGGTCTGGGGTTATTTCACGCTGTACCGGTCACCGAGAAGGATTTATGTCAGGGAAGTGGCCGTCCGGGAGGATTTCTGGCCTCTGAGGCAGAACCGGGAAAAACTCCGGGCGGCGCTGGAAATCTGTGCGGACGCGGCCAGGTTCAGTCTTCCCGGACACCCTCCAGAGGAACTTCTCCCCATCCTCTACTGGACGCTCAAGGCCCTGGAGGCCGGGACAGAGCCGGCGGCCGTACGCTTTCGTTTCCTCTACCGGTGGGGCAGGGCGCTCGGGACCGTTCCCGGCCTGGACCGGTGCTCGGCTTGCGGAAAACCTTCCCAGCAGGGCCTTTTGACACTCCGGGGACTGCTCTGTCCCGCCTGCGCAGGACCGGTACCGGCAAAAGAATGTCTCTCCCTGGGAGAAAAGGAATTGAACCGCCTGAAAAAGGCTGTTATGCTCTCAGGCAAAGATTTTCGCAATGAACCCTTCAGCCGGGACGAGATACCGCTTTTCGGAAAAGTTTCGGCCCTTTTGACCCGGTTGATCGAAAGCAGCGTTTAGTTTTCAGGAGGTGGTTCAGTTGAATTTCCAGGAAGTGATCATGCGCCTGGAGCGCTTCTGGGCGGAACAGGGCTGTGTCATCCAGCAGCCCTATGACATCGAGGTGGGTGCGGGGACGATGAATCCGGCAACAACCCTCAGGTCCCTGGGTCCCGAGCCCTGGAGGGTGGCATACGTTGAACCCTCCCGGCGTCCGACAGACGGCCGGTACGGGGAAAACCCGAACCGCCTCCAGCATTACTACCAGTACCAGGTGATCATCAAACCGGCCCCGGAGAACATCCAGGAAATCTATCTCGACAGCCTCCGTGCGCTTGGGATCGATCCGGCGGACCATGACGTCCGTTTCGTCGAGGACGACTGGGAATCCCCGACGATCGGGGCCTGGGGCCTCGGCTGGGAAGTCTGGCTCGACGGGATGGAGATCACCCAGTTCACCTACTTCCAGCAGGTGGGAGGCGTGGACATGAACCCTGTGCCGGCTGAAATCACCTACGGGCTGGAGCGGATCGCCATGTTCGTCCAGAAGGTCGACAGCGTTTATGACCTGAACTGGGTCGGAAAGGTTCGCTACGGGGACATTCACCACCGCGGGGAAGTCGAATTCTCAACGTATAACTTCGATCTGGCCGACACGGGGATGCTCTTCATGCTTTTCAACGCCTACGAGGCGGAAGCGGCGCGAATCCTCGACAAGGGCTTCGTCCTGCCCGCCTACGATTACGTCCTGAAATGCTCCCACACCTTCAATCTTCTGGATGCCCGGAACGCGATCAGCGTCACGGAGCGCACGGGATACATCGGGAGGGTCAGGGCGATCGCAAGCCGGTGCTGCCAGGCATTTGCCAGGCAGCGCGAAGAGATGGGCTATCCCCTCCTGAAGAAATTCTCCAACTAGAGGAAGTGTAAAAGATGACCGAGAAAAGGGATTTTTTGCTGGAAATCGGCACGGAAGAAATTCCCGCGAGATTCATGCCCTGGGCGCTGGAGGAAAGCCGCCGTCTTTTCGCGGATTCCCTGGCGGACGCCCATATCGATTACGAGGAAATCATTACCCTGGGGACCCCGCGCCGGCTTGCAGTCCGGGTCAAGGGATTGGCTTCAAAACAAGAGGATCGTGTCGAGCAATACCGCGGCCCCCTCTGGACGCAGGCCTTCGACGCAGCCGGGAATCCAACGAAAGCAGCCCTCGGCTTTGCCCGCAGCAAGAATGTCCCGATCGATGAACTAAAATCCACGATCGTCAACGGACAGGAATATGTTCTTGCGGAAGTCCGCCACGAGGGCAGGGAAACCGTATCCCTCCTTCCGGACATCTGTGCGGGGGTCATCCGGCGCCTGGTATTCCCCAAGAACATGTACTGGGACGACCCTTCCATCCGCTACGCGAGACCGATTCGCTGGATCGTCGCTCTCTGGGGAGATACCGTTCTGCCCTTCCGGATCGGAAGCCTGGAAAGCGGAAGGGTCACAAGGGGACACCGGTTTATGGGGGACCGAAGCATCGAGATCCCCTCCCCGAAGGAGTACATGGACCTGCTGTTCGCCAATTTCGTGATCGTTGACCCCGCGAAAAGGCGGGAAAAAATGCTCAGCGCAATTTCCGCGATTGAAAAGCAAATCGGCGGTAAGGCTGAACTGGACCCGGATCTCGTCGAGGAAAACCTCTTCCTGGTGGAATACCCGGTTCCCTTTTCCGGGAGCTTCGACAGGGATTTCCTTGAGATTCCCGAGGAGGTCCTGACGACTTCGATGAAGCACCACCAGAAATATTTCCCCGTCCGGGACAGGAGCGGAAAGCTGCTTCCCCACTTCATCGGGGTCAGCAACAATCAGGCCACCAGCATGAACGTCGTGCGGGAGGGAAACGAGCGGGTCCTTCGGGCCCGCTTGTCCGACGCGGGCTTTTTCTGGAAGGAGGACCGGAAGGTCCCTCTTTCCGAGAGGGTGGAGGAACTGAAAGCGATCGTGTACCAGGAACGCCTTGGTTCGGTCTACGAAAAGGCCATGCGCGTCAGGTCCGTGGCCCTGAAGCTTGCGGAGCGCGTCCCCGGACTTGTACCCCATCGGGAGGTCATCGACCGGGCGGGGATGCTGGCCAAGGCAGACCTGGTGACCAGCATGGTTTACGAGTTCCCGGAGCTCAAGGGGGTGATGGGACGCGAATACGCCCTGCAGAACGGAGAGGACCCGGATGTCGCCCTGGCGATCTACGAACAGGTGCTGCCCCGCTTTTCAGGAGACGCCCTTCCGACCTCTCCCGCAGGAGCCGTTCTCGGCGTGGTCGACCGGGCCGACAGCCTCGTGGGGTGCTTCAAGGTAGGCCTCGCGCCCACGGGATCCCAGGATCCCTACGCCCTGCGGAGGGCCGCCCGGAACATCAACGAGATCCTCTGGAATCTCGACCTGGACATCGATCTTTTCCCCGTCTTCGAAGACCTTGCCGCCGCGCTGGACGCCCCGAAGGAAACCCTGGAGGCCGTGCGGGACTTCTTCATCCAGCGCCTGCAGATCCAGCTTCGCGAAAAAGGCTTTTCCCACGGTCTTGTCTGCCTGGGGGTACAATTGATGTGGAACCGCCCCTGCCAGGTCCAGAAGATCCTGAACGGATACGCCGCGGTCCTCGGGCAGGAATGGTTCAGGGGCCTGGTAACGGCTGCGGTCAGGGTGAAGAATATCCTCTCCAAGGCGGGAGAGTTCGCAGCTGAGGTCCGGGAGGAAGCCTTCACCCAGGAGGAGGAGTCTTTCCTGCACCAGGCCGTCAGCAGCCTGGAACCCCAGGTGAAGGAGGCCCTCAGTCGGCAGGCCTGGGATGAAGTCACGGCCCTGCTGGCGAAGCTTGAACCTTCCATCACCCGGTTTTTCGACAAGGTCCTGGTCATGGACGAAAACCCTGCCGTGCGTCAGAACCGCCTTGCCCTGCTTTTGCGCTGCCAGGACCTGTTCATGTCGGTCGGGGATCTCGGACTCCTGAAGGAATAAAAACCGGCCGCGCTGTCGAAGGGAGTTGACCTCTGCAAATGACGGTAGACGTTTTTGTGGTTTCGGACTTCACCGGAGAAACGGCGGAACACGTCGCCCGGGCCGCGTACAGCCAGTTCGGTGCAGATGCGGCAAGGCTTTCGAGGTTCCGCTACATCAGCACCGAAGAGAAAGCAGAGGACGTCCTTCAGGTCGCGCAGGAAAAGAACGCCCTCATCATCTGCACGATGGTGGACCACAAGCTGCGGAAATACTTCGTCGAACGGGCGGCCGAACGGAAAGTCGAAGTGATCGACATCCTGGGTCCCATCCTGGGCGCTCTCGAGCATCGCCTTGGGCGCCCGCCGCTGGAAACTCCCGGCCTGCTCCGGCGGATGGACGAGGAATACTTCCGGAGAGTCAAGGCCATCGAGTTCTCGATCCGCTGCGACGACGGGCGCAGCCCCGACCTTCTGCCAGAGGCGGACCTTGTAATCATCGGCGTCTCACGGACAAGCAAGACCCCGCTTTCCATGTACCTTGCCCACAAGGGGGTCATGGTGGCCAACATTCCCCTCGTCCCCGAAGCGACCCCCCCGGAAGAGCTGTTCAAAGTTTCGCCGGATAAGGTCATCGGGCTCATGGTAAAACCCGAGCATCTCGTCCAGATCCGGCGGGAGAGGCTGCGGGTCCTGGGCCTGGACGCCGAGGTTTCGACCTATGCGCAGTGGGAGCGTGTCGAGGAGGAACTCGGATTCGCCAGGAACATCATGAGAAAGATCGGCTGTCGCTGTTACGACGTCACCAATCGGGCCATCGAGGAAACCGCCCAGGAAATCCTGGACCAGATCCGGGCCTGAGACCCTTTGTGCAAAAAGGAGGCGTGACCATGACGGGGAAAGGGAAAAAACTCCTTTACGATTTTTCCGAAGGTAGCGCGGAAATGAAGGCCCTGTTGGGGGGCAAAGGGGCTAACCTCGCCCAGATGATGCGCATCGGCCTTCCCGTTCCGCCCGGTTTTACCCTGACGACCGAAGCCTGCCTGCTTTACATGGAAGACCCCTCCGGCACGATGGAGGAGATCTGGCCGGAAGTGAAAAAAGCCATGAAGTCCCTCGAGGAAAAAACGGGGAAGAACTTCGGAGGGCCCGGAACCCCGCTTCTGGTTTCCGTCCGTTCGGGGGCCCCTGTTTCCATGCCGGGAATGATGGACACGATCCTCAACCTCGGCCTGAACGACGAAACCTGTTCCGCACTGGGTGACACTTCAGGGGACCGCCGGTTCGCGCTGGACAGCTACCGGCGCTTTATCCAGATGTTCTCCGACGTGGTGCTGGGAGTCCCCTCCGAGGAGTTCGAGAACGTCCTCACGCTGACCCGGCGAAAACTGAAGGTCCAGTTCGACAATGAAATCCCTCCCGAGGCGATGGAGGAAGTCGTCTCCCAGTTCAAGAAAATCGTCAGGAAGACCACCGGGAAGGATTTCCCCAGCGACCCGTGGATCCAGCTCAAAGCCGCCACCGAAGCGGTTTTCCGCAGCTGGAACACACCCCGGGCAGTCACTTACCGGAAGATCAACAACATCCCTGACAACCTGGGGACCGCCGTCAACATCGTCGCCATGGTCTTCGGCAACCTTGGCGACGATTGCGGAACGGGCGTCTGCTTCACGCGGAATCCCTCCACCGGGGAGAAGGGACTGTTCGGAGAGTTTCTGATCAACGCCCAGGGAGAAGACGTGGTGGCTGGAATTCGGACCCCAGAACCGATCCAGAAAATGGGGGAGAAGATGCCCGCCCTCTACCGTGAACTCCTCGAAACGGCGGAAATCCTGGAAAAACATTACAAGGACATGCAGGACATCGAGTTCACCGTCGAGCGGGGAAAGCTCTACATGCTCCAGACGCGAAACGGCAAGAGAACCGCGAAGGCCGCCGTTCAGGTTGCCGTGGACATGGCCGGAGAAGGGCTCATCGACCGGCAAACCGCCGTTTCCCGTGTCAGCCCGGAACAGGTCGAGCGGCTGCTGCACCGCCAGATCGACCCATCCCTCCAGCTTGAAGTCCTGGCCAAGGGACTTCCTGCCTCACCCGGCGCCGCGGTCGGCCAGATCGTCTTCGATGCAGACGAGGCGGAAAAGCTGGGGCACGAAGGCAAGCCGGTGATTCTCGTCCGGCCGGAAACCACGCCGGACGACATCCACGGCCTCTTTGCAGCCCAGGGGGTGCTCACAAGCCGGGGCGGCATGACCAGCCACGCGGCCGTGGTGGCAAGGGGACTCGGAAAACCTTGCGTGTCCGGCTGCGAGGCCCTCAACATTGATCTGTCCTTGCAGCTTTTCACGGTCAACGGGCGTCCGTTCCGTAAAGGGGACTGGATCACGATCGACGGGTCCAGGGGACTGGTCGTCCCGGGAAAGGTGGAACTCGTGCAGCCCTCCTTCACGGAAGACATCCGGACCCTGCTGGAGTGGGCCGACGAATTTGCAGCCCTGGAGGTCTGGGCGAACGCCGACACCCCCGAGGACGCCGCCCGTGCCCGCGGCTTCGGCGCGAAAGGGATCGGCCTTTGCCGGACCGAACACATGTTCATGGCCGCAGACCGTCTTCCCGTCATGCAGGAGATGATCATCGCTTCGACCCGGGAAGAGCGCCTTGTGCCTCTTGAAAAGCTTCAGCGGATGCAGCGGGAGGACTTCGAAGGAATTTTCGAGGCGATGGCCGGCCTGCCGGTCACGATCCGGCTCCTGGACCCGCCGCTCCACGAATTCCTGCCCAAGGAACACGAGCTGAAGAAGGAACTCGAGCTATTGGCAAGCCAGGGGAAGGAATCGGGCCCGGAGGCGGATGCCGTCCGCCTGAAGCTGACCAAGGCGGCCTCGCTCCACGAAAACAACCCGATGCTCGGATTTCGCGGCTGCAGACTCGGGATCGTCTACCCGGAAATTTACGAGATGCAGCTTCGGGCCATCTTCGAGGCAGCCTGCGCCCTTTCGCAAAAAGGGGTGAAGGTGATCCCGGACATCATGATGCCGCTTGTGGGAACCCGCGAGGAGATGTGCCGCCTGAGGGAGATGACCGAGCGGATCGCCGAAGAGCAGATGGCTCGCTTTGGATGCCGGGTTCACTATCTTGTCGGCACCATGATCGAGGTGCCGAGGGCGGCCCTCGTTGCAGACCAGCTTGCCGAATCCGCGGAATTTTTCAGTTTCGGGACCAACGACCTGAGCCAGACGACGTTCGGATATTCCCGCGACGACGCCGAGGGAAAATTCCTCGCCGAGTACGTCCGGCAGGGCATCCTCCCGGCGAACCCATTCCACACCCTCGACCGGGATGGGGTCGGCCAGCTGATGTCGATTGCCGTCGCGAAAAGCCGGCCCGTTCGGCCCGCCATCCAGATCGGCATCTGCGGGGAGCACGGGGGAGAGCCGAACAGCATCGCCTTCTGCCATTCACTTGGCCTCCGGTACGTCAGCTGCTCACCCTTCCGCGTTCCTGTCGCCCGTCTGGCCGCCGCCCACAGCGCCCTCGGACTGATCCGCTGATATCCACGATCCAGGGGGAGCCGGCCCTTCCGGCTCCCCCTGATCCGGAGGAGGGATTGCCATCAACAGCCGGATGCGATGGGAAGAACTGGAGCAGACGATCCTCTCCCCGGAGGCCTGCCTCAGCGCACGCACGAAAGGCCGCGAGCGGGAGGAGCCTCCCTGCCCGCTTCGTACCTGCTTCCAGATTGACCGGGACCGCATCGTCCACTCGAAGTCCTTCCGCAGGCTGAAACACAAGACCCAGGTCCTCCTGCTTCCCGAGGGCGACCACTACCGGACACGCCTCACCCACACGCTGGAAGTCTCCCAGATCGCCCGGACGATCGCCCGCTGCCTCCGCCTGAACGAGGATCTGACGGAAGCGATCGCCCTGGGGCACGACCTGGGGCACACCCCCTTCGGCCACATGGGGGAGCGGGTCCTGGACCGGATTTCCCGTTCCAGCGGGGGGGACGGCTTCCACCATGCAAGGCAGAGCCTGAGGGTCGTTGAACGGCTGGAAAAGGACGGAAAGGGACTGAACCTGACGGAAGAGGTTCGGCAGGGGATCCTCCTGCATTCCAAGGGCCAGGTGGACGTCCGGCAATCCTTCGGCATGAACCGCCCACCCACCCTGGAGGCCTGGGTTGTCCGTATTTCAGACTCGATCGCCTATCTCAACCATGATCTCGACGACGCGATCCGGGCCGGGTTCCTCACGGCCGGCGAAATCCCCTCCCTGGTCACGGAACGCCTCGGTGTGACTCACGGGGAAAGGATCGGCAGGCTCGTCGAGGATGTTGTCGCCTGCAGCTGGGGCACGGGCTCCATCATCATGGGGGAAAGCGCCATGGAAGCCGTCGAGGTCCTGCGGGAAACCCTTTACCGGAAGGTTTATGCCTCCAGCAGGGTCCTGGCGGAGGAACCGAAGGTCGAGCACGTCCTAAGGACGCTTTTCGAAGAACTTCTCTCAAACCCCGAAAAAGCCGCCGGGCTTGACCGGATCGAACCCGACCCCGTCGTACGGGCAATTGACTTTCTTTCCGGGATGACCGACCGTTACGCCCTCCAGTTCTTCGACGAAATCGCCAAGCCTTCTCCCTGGCCCGCCTGAGCGCGCGATCAGCTCGTCAGGCCGTACTGCTTCAGCAGCTCCTGGTATCTCTTCTCGACGTCGTTCGGGGTGCTCGGATCCCTCCGATACGGCTTCTCGGCCGGGCTCGGGGGCTTCGGCGGCTGCGGGGCGGGCACTTTCAGGACCGGGGTCGGCACCGGTGAAGCCGCCGGCGCTTCCGCTGGACGTTCCTCGGCGGGGGTTCCCGCCGCAGAGATCCCGGAAGCGGAGGGCAGGGCCTCATCCATCGGGGAAAGCAGAAGCCGCGGAGCCAGCGAATCGTTCCTCGCGGCTGCCACGGCCCCTCCGTGCAGCGGGCAAACCGCCTGCGGTGCCTCTCCGGCGGGCAGGAGGATCGAAACGGCTGGGCAGCCGGAGGCCGCCAGAAAGCCGGTGTGCCTGCAGACCCGGACGATTTCGATCCCGGCATTTGCCGGAACCGCAAACGACTTCGCGAGCTTCAGGCGCGAAGCCGCTTTCGACACAAACGCCTTCCAGACGGGAGAGGCGACGCGCCCGCCGGTCATCCTGTCCCCCAGCGGCCTGTGATCATCGTTTCCCGCGTAGACGATGACGACGAGTCCCGGGATCCCCCCGCAGAACCAGGCATCGCTCCAGTCATTCGTGGTCCCGGTCTTGCCGAAGGTTTCGTAGCCGGGAACCGCCGCACCCCGCCCGGTCCCTGAGCGGACCACTTCCTGGAGCATCGAGCGGATCATGACGGCCACTTTCGGAGAAATGCCGTCAGAAATCATCGGGCCGTTTTTTTCCAGCACGGTATCGCCGTTGTCCCGGACCTCCCGAATCCCGTAGGGGACGACCCGTTTCCCCCCGTTCTCGATGCAGCTGTAGGCAATTGCCATTTCCATCGGTGTCAGGCTGGCAGAACCCAGGGCTAGAGATAGATCGTTCGGCAGGTGCGGGGTGGTGATTCCCAGGTTCCGGACCATCTGGACGACTTTTTCGAGTCCCGTGAGGTGGGCCAGCTTGACGGCCGGGATGTTGTACGAGTAGGTGAGGGCTTCAATGAGGGAGACCTCGCCATGAGATTTCAGGTCGTAGTTTTCAGGCTTCCACCCGTTCGGGAACTCCAGAGGGGAATCCATCAGGTGATCCACCGGGCGGTAGCCGGCCTCCAGCGCAGCGGCATAGACAAACGGCTTAAAGGCCGAACCGGGCTGGCGAAAAGCCTGGACGGCCCGGTTGAACTTGCTCTTTTCGAAATCTTTCCCTCCCACCATTGCCAGGATTTCTCCGGTTTCGGGATCGAGGGCAAGGATCGCCCCTTCGGAGGGAAGTTTCTGGATCGCCGCTTCCGCATCTTTCTGGAGGTCCGCGTCGAGAGTCGTGTAGATCCGCATGCCGCCCCGGTAGACGGCGTCGCTTCCGTATTTCGGGAGCAGCTGGGAAAACAGGATGTAGGAAACAAAATAGGGGGCATCCGAGAAGGTCACGGAAGACCGCCGCACCGACTTCAGGGGCAGCTTCGCGTCAAGCGCCTTCTGGGCTTCTTCCCGCCCGATCCAGCCCTTCGCGACCATCTGCCCCAGAACGTAGGCCTGCCGCGTCTTGGCCCGGTCCAGGTGGCGGAGCGGAGTGTAGTATTCAGGTGCCGCGATGAGCCCCGCGAGAATGGAAGCCTCGGAAAGGTTCAGCTGGCCGGGGTTTTTCCCGAAATACGCCTGCGCGGCCGAGCCGATCCCGTAGGTTCCGTGGCCGAAGTAGATCGTGTTCAGGTACATCTCCAGGATCTGGTCCTTGGTGAAGGTTTTCTCCATCCGGAGGGCGAGGATCGCTTCCCTGGCCTTTCGGGACAGGGTCCGCTCCTTGGTCAGGAAAAGGTTTCTCGCCAGCTGCTGGGTGATCGTGCTCCCCCCCTGCCGGGTCGCCTGATGGGTCAGGTCCTTGATGAAGGCCCGCAGGATGGAAACCGGGTCGATCCCCCTGTGTGCGTAGAAATCCGCATCCTCCGCTGCCAGGACGGCCTTGACCATGATCGGGGAAATCCGGTCCAGCTTCACCCATTGCCGGTTCTCGTAGTAGAGGTTCGTGAGGACCTTTCCGTTCCGGTCGTAAACAACCGTCGCCAGGCTAGGACGGTGATTGACCATCTCTTCGGCAGTCGGCAGGGTTTTCGAAACTCCCCAGACGTAGAGGGCACCGCCAACAGACAGCACGGCGAAGGCCGTAAGCAAAAGGATCCCGACCAGCGCAGCCAGCCCGCCAAGGCAGCCGCCGGTTCGAAACTTCCTTATAAACCCTTCCTTTTCGCCTTTCATCGTTCTCACCTTTCAGTCTTCCCTTTTCGGTCTTTCCCGGCGCTGCTTCTTTCGGGCATTAAATTTGAAGGTATTATAGCACGCGCGTCTCTCTCGATTTTTTTTGCGCGGGGGGGTTGCATCCCCCTCGAAAGCGTGGTATATTCACGTTCGCCGCCCGCCGGGGCGGCTGAACCTTGCCAATAGAATACAGCGCGTGACAATGTACGAGCCTGTAGCAGGAAAGCCATGGAGAGTTTGATCCTGGCTCAGGACGAACGCTGGCGGCGTGCTTAACACATGCAAGTCGGACGGTCGGCACTGGAAGGTTCGCTGGAAGGTGCCGATAGTGGCGGACGGGTGAGTAACGCGTGAGGA
>JAAYVK010000062.1 GCA_012517195.1 Synergistaceae bacterium
ACAGAACGAGACAAAGCCAGGGTCCTGGAGGCCCTCCAGGGGACCGAGTCTCAACTGGCGAGGGAGGAATTGGAAAAGGTGCTGTCCTCTCTCGGAAACAGAATTTTCCTGCTCCACAATGTCCATGACGCGGGGCCGGTCCTTTTCGAAAGTCGCTGGGCCATGAGCTACCTGTGCGGTCCGCTGACCCGGGCCCAGGTTCGAAGGCTGCAGACCCCCACGGAGATGTTGCAGGCCAGCCCGGTACCGGTTGAAAGGAGTGAAGCCCCCCTGCCGGGGCCGAGGACGAACGCAGGGGTTGGAAGGCTTGTGCCGAAGCCCCCGGTTCTGCCCCCTGACGTGACGCAGGTTTTTGTCCCGCCCGCTGGAAGAGCGGCCCAGGGGCCCCTGATCTACCGCCCCATGCTGCTGGTTTCCGGAAACGGGGCCTATTCCAGTCCCCGTCTGAAGTTGGACGAGAACCTGCCTTTTACCGTTTTGTGGCCGTTCTCCGAGGGTCCTGTCCTTGTTGAATGGGAAAGCGGGGACCAGCTCACGGAGGGCCAGGTTGCCCTCGAAAAAGAACCGCGCCCCGGAGCGGCTGAATTTGAAATGCCCCCTGCCTCCGTTCTTTCTGGGAAGGAGCTCGCCCGCCTGGGCCGCGAGGCACTCAAATGGATCGTCCGAACGCAGCGGTATGAGCTCTTTGAAAGTCCCTCCCTGAAAATGGTGTCTGCTCCCGGCGAAACGGAGGGACAGTTCCGGATCCGGCTCCAGCAGGCGGCACGGGAGGCCCGGGATGCCCAGGTGGAGAAACTCAGGGAAAAATATGCAAAACGGATTGAAACCCTGCAGGCCCAGATCCAGCGCGCAGAGATAGCGGTCGAGAGAGAGGAGCAGGAGGCGAAGCAGCAGAAGCTGCAGACGGCCGTGTCGTTTGGAGCGACGCTGCTGGGGGCTTTCATGGGGCGAAAAGCGGTCCAGATGACCTCCCTCGGAAGGGCGACAACCGCTGTGCGGGGAGTGGGGAGAACGCTTCGAGCGCAGGAAGATGTCACACTTGCAGAGAGGAAGCTGGCAGACCTGCAGGAAAAGCTGAAGGAGCTGGAAACCGAGTTCGAAAACGAGGTGGCTGCACTGGATGGGAAAGCGGATCCTGCATCGGAGCCGCTGGAAAAAATCGCGATTCGGCCTTCTGCTGCTGGAACGGTGCTCCAGCTTGTGGCGCTGGCGTGGGTGCCCTTCCAGGGAGGGGACCTGGCCTAGGCGGTGGGTTTTTCGCCGGCAGCGGAGGCGGCCTTGTCGCTGCGCGGAGCCCCTTTCCAGAAACTCTCGTCAAGGGAGAGGCGCAATGTTTTCTGCGGTTCGTCCGGGTTGGCGACCTTGAGGTAGAGGATCGGGGCCCCGTTTGCCGGGTTTTCGACGATCCAGGTGGCGAGGGTGCGGGAGCGGGTCAGGCTGCCGCCGGTACGGTAGATGCTGTCGTCGGGACCGGCATGCCTGTCTTCGCTGAACGCCACGAAATCGTCGAGCGAATATCCGTCAGGATCGCTGGAAAGCAGTTCACGGATGCGCTGGTAGCGTTCCTGGCTGCTTTTCGAAACTTTTTTGTTCAGGATCCTGAGCTGTTCGTCGATGTAATGGTTTGTATGGGCGAGGGTCCCGTTTTCCGTGACGCGGACGGAAACCTTTCCCCCGGGGGCGACTTCGATGACGGCCACCCTGGCCTTGTCCGCGACCAGGTAGTAGGCGATGTGGGTAAAGCGGTCAAGCTGGGCGGTGACTTCGTCGACGGTGGAGCACGTCTTCAGGATCTCCGCTGTGGATATGCCGTTCGGGGGAGAGGTCCTGCGCTTTTCCCCCGGGATAACCGAGGCGGTGGCGGTGACCACGACCAGGCCTTTTTCGTTGATCCCGGCTTTCAGGCCGGTTCCTTCCTCGTCGGTGGCGAAAAGGCCCAGGTAGCGGAAGCCTTCTTTCGGGACGACCCGGCGGATGTCCTGGAACTGGGTGGGGGTCCAGTCGCGGTTCTTGGCGACGAGGGTTCCTCCTCCCTCGACTTTTTCACCCGCGGCGCCCCAGAGAGTGCAGGCAAAAGCTTCACGGGCGCATGCCGTGATCTGGCCGAAACAGCCGGCCGCGAGCGCGAGGATCATAAGAAAAACCTTTACAAAGGAGGTCTTCCGTACCATCGTTCTCCCCCTGGTTCTCGGGGGCGCAGGCGCGGTCGGGGAAGGGAAGTTTTCAGAACCTTCGGCAACCCGGCTGTCCTGGCCCTTCGGCTTTAGACCCGCGGTTTTGCGTCACCGCCTTTCGGCGGTTTTGCCCTTTCGAGTTCCCTGACAAATGGAAAGGCCTTCGGCAATTTGCCGAAGGCCCGGCTGATTCCTAAAATGCACCTTCGGCAACCCGGCTGTCATGGCCATTCCGGCTTTAGACCCGTAGTTTTGCGTCACCGCCTTTCGGCGGTTTTGCCCTTTCGCGGTGTACCTGAAACAATTATTTATACATATTATTGAAAGAAGCCAAACCTGTCAAGCGACGTTGAAGAAATCGGATTTTGGCCCTTCTTTCATGGAACCTGTAAGTTTGATAATGGGCCCGTCCGATTAGCAAAACAACCCGGAGGCGAGAAAAAACGATGAACCGAAAAAAGAGTGCCTTCCTTTTTGCTGGTGTCTTTTGCATGCTGATGGCGGCGGGGTTTCTCCCCTTGGGCCTGGATCGGGCAGAAAGCCAAAGTGCGGCGGTTTTTGGGTTCTCCCAGCTGGGGAAACCCTTACCCGACCTGAAGGCGGGGGAGGCCGAAGCGCTGGTGCTGTACGCCGCGGGCCGCCTGGAAGGAGAAACCGCATCGGCCGTTTTCCCCGCAAGGCTGAAAAAGGATGCCGACCCGCGGATCTGCTTCATTACCCTGGCGGACGGCAAGGGAGAAAGGAAAGTCGCCGCGGGAACGGGACAGGGAATCGCCAGGGCCCTGGATCAGGCTCTTCAGGAAATGATGCAGGATCCCCTGTCGAAACGTTTCCGGTGGATCAAGCTGGATCTGGTCAAAGGGGCGCAGATGCTGAAAAACCTGGATCTCGAAAAGCCGCTGCCGTTCGATTCGAGCCTCTTCGGATTGTCGGTGGGAGGCCGGCTTGAGACGGCCCTCCTGCCGGAAGAACTTGCGATCCTTCTGGACGAGGGGGCAGGGAAGGTTATCCCCGGCCGCGCGAGTGTCCTTCTGAGCAAAACAAGGGTGACTCCCCCGGCGGTGGGGATTGAAAAGCGCACGGGCAGCTTCGCCGTTTTCAATACCATCTCCGTGTTCTCCGATGGGAGTTCGGCCTGGACTTTGTTCAGGGGGAACAGGCGATGGGAGAGTCATACGAAAAAAGATGTCGAGCAAAGCCTGAATTGGGCAGGGAAATACCTGGTCCGTTCGGTCAAAGGGGACGGAAGCTTCGTCTACAATTACGATCCGATCCTGGACCGGGAAAGCCGGGATTACAACCTTGTCCGTCACGCGGGGACGGTCTTCGCCATGCTGGAGCTCTACCGCAGGAACCGGGATTCAGAACTGCTGGGCGCTGCGGAACGGGCGATCGGGTATCTCCTGCGTCAGGTCAAGGATGGAACGGTTCGAGGACAGGCAGTGAAATTCGTGGTGGAAAACGGGGATACCAAGCTCGGGGGCAATGCCCTGGCCGTTCTTGCGCTGGCTGAGTACGAGAGGGCTACAGGGGATGGGCGATACCGGCAAACGATGCGCGGACTCGGAGAGTGGATCCTGGCGACACAGGCTCCGGACGGGCGGTTCACGGTTCACAAACAGACGGTTCCGGAAGGCAAGGTGTCGAAGTTCCAGTCGGAATATTACCCGGGAGAGGCGATTTTCGCCCTGATGCGTGTTTATGGGCTGACGGGGGAAAAGAAATGGCTCGATGCAGCGGATGCCGGGGCCCGTTACCAGTTGAAAGTCTTCTCGAAACTCGACGACGCGAAACTGCCGCACGATCACTGGTTGCTCTATGGCCTGAACGAGGTCCATCGAAACAGGCCAAGGCCGGAATTCCTTGAAGGGGCCAGGCGTTTTGCACGGGTCATCATCCAGGCGCAGCACACCCGGGCAAATCAACCCCAGCCTGACTGGGATGGAGGATATTACAGCCCGCC
>JAAYVK010000063.1 GCA_012517195.1 Synergistaceae bacterium
CACGAAACCCTTCTTCAGATGAAAGCGAAAGGAATCCGCATCCGCAGGACCTGGGAAAGCCTTGCCCCTCTCACTTCCCTGATCCCGGGGATCCTTTCCGCCGCCGTTTTCCTTGCGGGGGCGATCCTCCTCTTCAAGGGAGCCGTCCCCGCTGAAACGGAGCGGCTGAGGGCCCTCTCCTTCCTGGTCTCTCTCCCGGTCGTGGAGATTTCCCATTTCGGGGCCAGCCTGCTGGGGGTGGGGCTGCTTTTCCTCGCCCGGGGCCTGGCCCGAAGGCTGGACGGGGCCTACGTCCTGACCTTGCTTTTTCTTTCCGGGGGGATCCTGCTCTCCTTTTTCCGGGGGCTGGACTTCGAGGCGGCTGCCCTCCTTGGGGTGGTTCTGCTGGCGCTTCTCCCTTGCCGGAAAAGTTTTTACCGCAAATCCGCGCTTTTCGGGGCTCCCCTGACGAAATCCTGGCTGCTGGGTGTCGGCATGATCCTTGGGGCGACCCTATGGCTTGGTTTCTTCAGTCACCGCCACGTCGAATACCGACCGGAACTCTGGTGGCAGTTCACCCTTCACGGAAGCGCTTCCCGCTTCCTCCGCTCCGCGGTGGGGATGTCGGTCATGGGGCTGGCGCTGGGCCTGAACGGGCTGCTGCGCCCGGTGAGGGTCCGGCCGTCCCCCGCGACCCCCGCGGACCTTGCGCAGGCTGAAACGATCGTCCGGCAGAGCCCGAGGGCCGAAGCGAATCTCGCGCTCCTGGGGGATAAGAGTTTCCTCTTCAGCCAGTCCGGAAGGGCCTTCGTGATGTACGGGGCCAGCGGGGCGAGCTGGATATCCATGAGCGATCCGGTCGGCCCCGGCGAGGAAGTTCCTGAGCTCGCCTGGCGCTTCAGGGAAGCGGCGGAAGCCTCAGGAGCCAATCCTGCCTTTTACGAGGTCCGGGAGGACTATCTCTCCCTGTACCGGGAAATGGGGCTGATGATCCTGAAGATCGGCGAAGAGGCGAGGGTCCCCCTGGAAGGGTTCTCGCTGGAGGGCGGGTCGAACAGGGAATTCCGGGCGACCAGGAAGAAGATGGAAGAACGGGAAGGCTGCCGTTTTTCCGTCCTTGAACCGGGCGAGGTGAAGAAGCGCCTGGAGGAGATCCGGCAGGTTTCCGATGCATGGCTGGCAGAGAAAAACACCCGCGAAAAGGGCTTCTCGCTGGGGTTCTTCCGGGAGGAAAACCTTGTCCGCGGCCCTGTCGCCGTCGTGGAAAAGGACGAACGTGTGGTCGCTTTCGCCAACCTGTGGCTTTCCGGGGGGAAGGAGGAACTCTCCCCGGATCTCATGCGCTACGCCCGGGAAGCCCCGAGGGACGTGATGACCTACCTCTTCGTGGAGACCATGACCTGGGGGAAGGCCCAGGGGTACCGGTGGTTCAACCTGGGAATGGCCCCGCTTTCGGGCCTGGAGGAGGAATCCGGAAAGATCTGGCCGAAGGCCGGGTCATTCCTCTTCCAGCATGGAGAACATTTCTACAATTTCCGGGGGTTGAGGCAATACAAGGAAAAGTTTCACCCGGTCTGGGAGCCGCGATTCCTCGTGACGACAGGGGCCCTTTCCCTGCCGAGAGTCATGGCGGATGTGGCGGCTCTCGTCTCGGGAGGGTTGATCGGAGTGTTCAGCAAGTAAAAAGAGGATCCGGGGGGATCGAACGATGCGATGCGACGCCTGTGACAGAAAAACGTGCCGAAACGGAAACCCCTGTGCGGCAAAGCCCCTGCCGGAAGCTTACGGGGATCCCGGGATCCTGCGGACCATGCGGGTGGCGAGCGAAATCGAGGCCGAGTTCTACGGGGTGAAAAACCGCCTGGAGGAGATCATGGAGTTCGCCCGGAGAATGGGATTCCGCAAGCTGGGGTTGGCCTTCTGCATCGGCCTGGAGGAAGAGGCGCGGTACGTGGGGGACATCCTCTCCCGGGAATTCGAGCTGGAAGCCGTTTGCTGCAAGATCGGAGGGTTGCTGAAAAGCGAACTCGGGATGGCGCAGTCGCCCGATCTGGGGCCGGCTTCCTGCAGCCCGGCGGGACAGGCCGCGCAGCTCGAAAGCGCCGGGTGCGACCTGGCCATCGTCATGGGACTCTGCGTCGGCCACGACACGGTCTTCTACCGGACCTGCCGCCTGCCCATCACGACCCTGGCGGTGAAGGACCGGGTCCTGGGACACAATCCCCTGGCCGCGGTCACCTGTCCCTACGTCCGGAAAAGAGTTATAAAGGAGATGGAAAGCAAGCAGGAACACCAGGGGGGGATCTGACCGATGCCGGAACTGGACGAACAGCAGCAGAAAAAACTGGAAGAGAAATTCCACGGAGACCTCGAAAAAGTATCAAAGTCGGATGTCCAGCGGGCCCTCGAAAAGGTCGAGCCGGTCCTGAGGAAGCTCGGCGGATCGACCGTGGAAAAGGTCCGGGTCATGGCAAAGCAGGCCACCCTCGTTTTCGAAATGCTGAAAAGCTGGTGGAAGGGCGAGATCGATCTGCCCTGGAAAACCGTCGCCGCCATGACCGTCTCGCTTCTTTACCTTGCCTCGCCGATCGACCTGCTGCCCGATTTCTTCCCCCTCGCCGGCTACCTCGACGATATCTTCATCGTCGCCGTGGCCCTCGAACTCGTCCAGGACGAACTCAAGGATTTCGCCGAAAAGAAGGGCCTCGACCTGAAAGAATACGGCCTCTAGCCCTTGGGGTCAGACCTTGAATTTGACCGTATGCATACAATGAGGGGCCTCCAATTGGAAGCCCCTCGTCAGCTTTTCAATCAGGCATTCAGATTGTGCACATACGGTCAAATTCAAGGTCTGACCCCGTCCTCCTGTTTCGACAGGGTGATGAGCATGACGGAAACGACGACGACCGCGGCGGCGACGAGCATTCGCGACGTGATCTGCTCTCCGCCGAGCATCCAGCCCAGAAAGACGGCGACGACGGGATTGACGAAGGCATGGGTGGAAACCCGCGAGGCGGGTTCGAATTTCAGGAGCCAGACAAAGGCCGTGAAGGCGACGATGGATCCGAAGACAGCCAGGTAGGCCAGGGCCAGCCAGGATTTCAGGGTGATCTCGCTGAGGAGGAAGCGGCTCCCTTCTCCCAGTGCCAGACCGCTTGCGGAAAGGAAGATCCCCCCGGCGAGCATCTGCATGCCGGTCCCGAGCAGGGTGGAATCCGCGATGCGGGTTTTTCTTGAAAGCAGGGAACCGAAGACCCAGGCAAGGGTGCTGATGAAAATGACGAAGGTCCCGATCCGGTACCCCGGCACCGCCTCAAAGCTTGCCCCGCCTTCCCCGAAGGCCAGAAACAGGGTCCCGGCGAAACCGAGGGCAAGTCCCGCCCATTCCTTCAGGCGCGGCCGTGCCGACTTGAACACCAGCCAGTCCAGGACGAAAAACCAGAGCGGTTCAACGGAGATGATCAGGGCGGCGATCCCGGAAGGAACGACCTGCTCGGCCCACATAACCCCCCCGTAGCCCAGCAGGATCATGATCGCAGCCAGTTTCGCCGCGTTCAGCCATCCGGCGGCGGAGGGCCTCTCGGTTCCCCGGAGCCATCCCCAGGCAAACAGGACAGCTCCCGCCGCGAGAAAGCGGAGCCCCCCGCTCAGGAAGGGGGGCATGGTTTCAACGGTGAAGCGGATGCCCAGGTAGGTCGATCCCCAGATGAAGTAGATCGCCCCGTAGGCTGCGAGAACCGCGAGCCTGGAAGGCCTACCGCTCATCGGGAAACCGCTTGTCCCACTCCGCGAGGACGGCGGGCGTCGCGCTAAGCCCCAGCCGGTCGGCCCCCGCCTCGATCAGGGCCAGGGCCTGGTCGAGCGTCCGGATTCCTCCCGAGGCCTTCACGCCGAGCGTTCGTCCCGCCAGGCGGCGCAGCAGGCGCACGGATTCCACGGTTGCCCCGCTTCCCGCAAACCCGGTGGAGGTCTTCACGAAGTCGGCGCCGGCTCTCCGGGCGGCTTCGACGCATTGGGCGATCTCGATTTCCGACAGTTCCCCGGTTTCCAGGATCACCTTGACCGTGGCCCCTCCAGCTGAATCCACCACTTCGCGGATATCGGCCTCCATCTCAAGAAGCCGTCCGGACCGAAGCAGCGACCGGTTCAGCACCATGTCCAGCTCATCGGCCCCCAGGGCCCGGAGGCGGCGGGCCGAGAGAGCCTTCACGTCGGTGAGATCGCACCCGTGGGGGAATCCCACGACAGCGCCCACGAGCACCGGCGTCCCCCGCAGCGCCGCGGACGCTGTTTCAACGAAGCAGGGCTGAACCATGACGAGCTTCACGCCCTCGGCAGCGGCGAACCGGCAGCCTTCCAGCACCTGGCTTTCGGTGGTGCTGGGGGAAAGGATGGAATGTTCGAGGGATGAGACAAAGTCGAGTCGCTCAAAAGGCTTTTTCATAGCCTGAGTCTATCGGTAACGCTGGAAAAAAGTCAAACAGGAATCTTTCCTTTTCATCCCGCATTGTCCGGGAGATTGGGCGATGCTATACTTATTCCGATGATTGTTCATGCCTTTAACGAGGCGCATCGAATCTTTTTTCCGCTCCTTCTCTTCCTTCCTATGATTCTGAATCGAACGCGAGAGGAGGTTTTCGCATGGAAATCCTTGACAAGGAATCCGTTCAAAGACTCGCTTCGGTTACCCAGGGTCCGTGTGTTTCCCTCTACATGCCCACCGCCCGAACCTCACCCGACGCCCGGCAGGGCCAAATCCGCATGAAAAACCTGGCCAGAAAGGCTGCGCAGGCCCTTGCAGAGCATGGCCTTTCTCCGGCCGAAGCGGATGAACTGCTTTCGGCTCTCGACCGGATCGTCCTTCAGATGCCTTTCTGGACGGAGGCCGCTGACGGGCTTGCCGTCTTTGCACGGCCGGGTGAATCCTTCAGCTTCCGGCTTCCCGCCATTTTCCCGGAAAAGGTGGTCGTCGGAGAGCGCTTCGTCCTGAAACCCCTTCTGGGGTTGCTGTCGGGGGATGAATCCTATCTCCTCCTGTCTCTCAGCCAGAAAGGGGTGCGCCTGTTCCGGGGCAATCGGGCGGGACTTTCCGAGATCCACGTGGAGAATATGCCCGGAAGCCTGGACGAGGTGCTGAACTATGACGGATTCGAGCGGCGGGCCCAGGCTGGAACCCTCGGCGGTCACGGGACCGGCGACGAGCGTCCCAAGGAAGACATCGCCGTTTATTTCCGGCGTGTGGTGGATGTTTTGAGCAATGCGATGAAAGGGACCCGGGAGCCGCTGATTTTGGCCGGGGTAGAATACCTGCACCCGATTTACCGCTCCGTTAGCCGATACGGCAATATCCTGCCGACGGGCATCACCGGCAACGCCGAAAAGCTGTCGATCGAGCAGCTTCACGCACAGGCCTGGCCCATGGTGAGCCCGCTCTTCGAGAAGCCGAAGGCCGATGCCCTGGCCCGGTACCTTCGGGACGCCGGAACAGGGCTGACGGGCCAGGATCCCGAGGAAGTCTACTGGGCTTCCCGCTCCGGCCGGGTTGAAGCGGTCTTCCTGGCGGAAGGGATTGAGAAGTGGGGAAAGCCCGATCCCGAGAACCTGGCGATCGAGCCCTGCAGCGGTCCCGGGCCGGGATGCGAGGACCTGCTGGAGACGATCGCCGTGGAAACCTTCCTGAAGGATGGAAAGGTGTTTATCGTTCCGCAGGAGAAGATGCCAAACGGCGGAGCCGTTGCCGCACTGTACCGGTTCTGAGACGGGAAGGAAGACCCAATC
>JAAYVK010000064.1 GCA_012517195.1 Synergistaceae bacterium
CCCGTTTGATATGTCCTATAATGTATCTTATGTTGCGTTTTATGTGAAACAACAACAAAACGCCCCCGGGAGACCTTGAAAACCGGGAGCGTTTTTCAAATCTATAAACGGTGCCCTATAGAGCCGCGGCCAATATCTGCGCGAAGGAATCAGCCTGCAGGGAGGCTCCGCCCACGAGGGCTCCATCGACATCCGGTTCGCTCAATAGTCCCGCAGCGTTATCGGTCTTGACGCTACCTCCATAAAGGATTCTCTGAACCATTGCCGCTTCGTCGCCGAAACGCTCCGCGACAAAACGCCTGATGGCCTGGCAGACTTCCTGGGCTTCGCCGGGGGTCGCATTTCTACCGGTGCCGATAGCCCAAACCGGTTCGTAGGCGATACAGACGGACCGTCCGACTTCATCCGGCGGAAGGCCCACAAGGGCCTTCATCAGTTGCCTTTCGACAACCGCCATCGTTTCCCCGGCCTCTCGTTCCTGCAGGGTCTCGCCCACGCAAAGGACCGCAAGCAAACCCGCGGAGACGGCCGCATCCAGTTTCCGGCGGACTTGTTCATCGGTTTCCCCAAAGAGCTGGCGACGCTCACTATGTCCTATAATGACATAATCGCATCCGGCTTCCCTCAGCATGTTCGCGGAAACCTCCCCCGTAAAGGCCCCCTCGGGTGCCCAATGGACGTTCTGAGCCCCCACTTTCAGCCAGGGCAGGTAACGTTTCCCCTCCAAGGCCCTCCAGAGGCTCGTGAAGGGGGGAAAAATCGCCATCTCGATAAAGTCCCCCTCCAGGGCTTTCTTTGCCCCTGCATCCCTTGAGATCCTCATCTCGAGCTCGGAGAGGAACTTCCCTGTGGCGGAAATCCCATGGTGCATCTTCCAGTTGCCCGCGATCAGCGGTGTTCTTTCCATGGCCCCTGTCCTTTGGGCTAATCCAGGACAAACGGCTGGATTCCCGGCAGGGGAAGACCTTCGAAGAATTCAAGGCTGGCTCCCCCACCGGTTGACACGTGCGACACCTTGTCCGCAAACCCCATGGAGCCCACGGCGGCTGCCGTATCCCCGCCTCCCACAACGGTTTGGCACCCCAAAGAAGTCGCTTCTTCAAGGCTTTTCGCGATTCTGCGGGTCCCTTCAGCAAAGCAGGGATTTTCGAAAACCCCCATCGGCCCATTCCAGAGAACGGTGGAGGCTCCGGCGATCGCCCGGGAAAAGGCCTCTGCTGCTTTCGGACCGATATCCAGCCCCATGAGGTGTTCCGGGATCGCTTTTGACGGGACGATCTCAATTGGTCCGGACGAGTCCGGCGAGTCCCCGGCAACGATGTCTTCGGGCAGGAGCACCTCGATGTTCCTTGAAGCGGCCTCCGCAAGAAGGTTCTCTGCAAAACCGATCCGGTCCTGCTCGACAAGGGAACGCCCGACATTGCCCCCTTGTGCCTTCAGGAAAGTAAAGGCCATCCCTCCTCCGATCACAAGGGTATCCACCTTTTCAAGGAGGTGACCGATCACCCCGATCTTGTCGGAGACCTTCGCGCCCCCGAGGATCAGGATGAACGGGCGTTTTGGATGATCCCGCACCTGCCCGAGGATTTCGACCTCCCGGCAGAGGAGGATCCCTGCGTAGGACGGCAAAAATGCGGTGATTCCCGCCGTTGAAGCGTGAGCCCGGTGTGCTGCGCTAAAGGCATCCATGACGAAGGCATCAAAAGGAACCGCCAGTGCTTTGGCAAAGCTGGGATCGTTTTTTTCCTCCTCGGGATGGAAACGGACATTTTCAAGAACCAAAATCGACCCCGGCCTGGCTTCCGCAACGGCACCGGCTACGAGAGGCCCCATGCATTCATCGACGAATCCGACGTCCCAGCCCGTCAGTTCGGCGAGCCGATAGGCCACCGGCCGGAGGGAGAACTCCGGGGAAACTTTGCCTTTCGGTCGGCCCAGGTGGGAGATCAGGCTGATTCTTGCCCCCGCCTCCCTGAGTCGGCGAATTGTGTCAAGGTGGGCGCGAATCCGGGTATCGTCCGAAACGGCTCCATCGCGCAGGGGGACGTTGAAGTCGACCCTGACGAGGACCCTCTTCCCTTCCAGTCCAGTTTCGGGCAGGCCCTTCAACTTCATCGCTACAGCCCCCTCCTGGCCACGAGGTTGGCCAGGTCCACAACCCGGCAGCTGTATCCCCATTCGTTGTCATACCAGGAGAGAACTTTTGCCAGGTTCCCGACAACCATCGTCTGGGAGGGATCAAAGAGAGACGAGGCGGAATTCCCCGTGAAATCGACGGAAACAAGCTCCTCATCGACAACGGAAAGGATCCCTTTCATTGGTCCTTCCGCCCAGCGGGCCACCGCTGCGTTGATCTCTTCAGGGCTGGCTTCCCGCTTGAGGACCGCCGTCAGATCGACGATCGAAACGTCCGGGGTTGGTACACGTAGCGCGATCCCGTTCATCTTGCCTTTCAGATCCGGGATTACCCGCCCGATGGCCTTGGCCGCACCGGTGGTTGTCGGGACGATCGACATGGCGGCCGAACGGCCCCGCCGCCGATCTTTGTGAGTGTGATCGAGGATACTCTGATCGCTCGTATAGGCGTGAGCGGTCGTCATTAGCCCCTTCTCGATCCCGAACTCTTCGTGAAGGACCTTCGCCACCGGGGCCAGGCAGTTCGTCGTGCAGGAGGCACACGAAAGAACGTGGTGATTTTCCGGGTCGTAATCCCCTTCGTTGACTCCTATCACGACCGTGCAGTCGTCGTCTTTCCCCGGTGCCGTGATGATGACCTTTTTGGCGCCCGCTTTCAGGTGGAGGCCCGCACCGGCCTTATCCCGAAATTTACCCGTCGCCTCGATGACGATATCCACCCCGATGGACCTCCAGTCAAGCTTTTCCGGATCGGCTTGCGCCAGCACTTTGACGGGCGTCCCGTCAATCACGATGGAGTCCCCTTCAACCTGGACGTTCCCGGGAAAGGTTCGATGCACCGAATCGTACTTGAAAAGGTATGCCAGATCCTCGATGGGAACCGGTTTGTGGTTGATTGCTGCAACCTCCACCTGTCCTTCGTGCCGGTACTGGAACAGGGCCCTCAGCGTGAGGCGGCCGATCCTTCCGAAACCGCTGATTCCCAGCCTGATTTTTGCCATTTTGCTCCCCTCCCCTTTCTTGCCGTTCCTCATTCGGATTGCACAGGATTCATACGAAAAGGGTATAGCCTCGGCCATACCCCTTCTTTTGATTCCTATCAAATTTTAATCCGTTCCGCCCGGTAAATCAAGGAAGGTTTTCCTCTCCAGGTTACAGGCTCACCGCTGCTGCAGCAGGAGGTCTTCCTCCATGACCCGCAGGATTTCCCCCATGCTCGCGGCGCTCAGGACGTCTCCATGAGGAAGATAGGGCATGCTCCCGTCGAACACCTCGGCGATCCCCCCGAGGCATCCCTGTCTCAGGTGAGCCGTGAACGGCCGGATGAAGCACCAGGCGATATCGCTCCTTTTCGGGTTAAACCGCATGTAGGCCGTCACAAATTGCCCCAAAAGCCAGGGCCAGGCCATCCCTCGGTAGCGGGCCTTCTCTTTCTGATCGAGTCTCCCCTCGAACCTTCCCTTGTATTTGTCGTGACGGGGATCGAGAGTCCTAAGACCGTAAGTGGTCACGAGCTCGTTCCAGCAAACTTCCACAACCGATCTTCCGATCTCCGGGGGAAGCGGTGAACTCGGGAGAGAAACAGCCAGGATCTGGTTCGGACGGATCACGTCATCCTTCCTCTCCCCATCAACGGAATCGAACAGGAAGCCGCCTTCCGGATTCCAGAAAGCCTGGATAAACGCTTCCCTTGTCCGATCCGCCTGTTTCCCGTACTTTTCCGATTCTTCCGGCAGGCCTAGCCCATCCGCGAACCGCTCCATGGCCCGCAAGGCGTTGTACCACAGGGCATTGAATTCAACGAGCTTCCCGCTTCGGATCACGACGGGGCTGCCGTTCACGGCACCCTCCATCCAGTGCCGCTCCGGTTCGGGTTTCTCGAGGACGAGGAGGTCATCCTCGCAATGCAGGTCGAGGACCCGAATTTCCGTTCCATAACGGGAAATCATCTCAACCAGGATTTCCCAGTTCTTTTCCACAAATTCCAGGGACCCCGTCCGCTCGGTCAGTTTTTCCAGCGCATAGAAGAACCAGAGACCTGCATCCGCGGCTTTCACAAGGGCGTGGCCTGTGGAAGGATCAATTTCGCTCGGCATGACCGAATCGTTGAGGCGGGCCAGTTCGAGCCAACGATTGAGAATTTCCTCGGCGTCGCGGTACCGTCCCAGTGAGAGGGTAAGCCCCGGAAGGGCAATAAAGGTGTCCCGCGCCCGTTCGCAAAGGGATGGATACCCGGAGAACAGGGTCGTCCCCCGGTCCTTCCCAGAGGCAAACAGGTGGAGCGCCGTCCGCGTCAGGTCCCTCACCGCGGAGGACTGCCCGGCGGGTTCGAGCTTGCCGAAACGGCTTTGCTGGTTTGCAATCGCCTCTTTCTCGAAAACCTCGATTTGCTCGACGGAAGGATGGAAAGGTTCGGCGGAGAAAACCAGGTAGGCAGTCTCCCCTTCCGCCATCTCGATCGAAAGAGCGCCCGGCGACCAAAGATCCTCGGTCGAGGGAGCGGTGATCTCATCTTTCTCATAAAGGAGATGGTCATGCCAGAATGCCTTGGAGTGCCACTCGCCCTTGGAGTAAGAAAGAAAACTGCTCATTCCACGGCCGTTCACGAGAATCCCGTTAGCGGCATAATCCGCGTGGAAGGAGTCTTCCGTTGATTTTGGCCGGACATCTGTATACAGGCGATGGGCGAAAAGAGGCCGCGCCTCCAGCTGGATCCGGTCCGGGCTTGCCAAAAGCTCATACTTCACAATGCAGGCGTCCCTGCCTTCTGGCATGAACACCGTTTTCCTCATGAGCAGGCTATGCACGACAAAAAGGATGCTGGGCAGGGGGTTGGAATGGAATTCCTGGATGTAGCGAAACCCGTCGGGGAAGATGACATCCTTGTAGCGATTGGTGGAAAGTTGATACTTCTTGCCCCTGGTAAAAAGAGTCTCCTCCACTTTACTGACAAGGACCCTGTGCTGGGCGCAATCCCGGGGCCGGACGACCAGAAGCCCGTGTTCCCTTCTTGTATTCGATCCCGCGACCGTCGAGAAGCAATAGCTCCCGCAGCCGTTGGAAACGAGATACTCGCGCCCGGCCCCCTTTTCGTAGGTGTTGACATCAGCTTTCCCAAGGTACATGGCAACCATCCCCCTTCACGGTGTTCTCCAAAAGTCTCCCCAAGCGGCTCCATCTATATTCTACTGTACTTTTCGTCACGGGTCTTGAAAGCATCTGCCCCAGCTCGCGAAGGGATGCACTGGGATTTTCGAGCCTTGCCTTTACAAGTTCCCGGTAGGAAGGTGCCAGTCGGTCAAACAGGCCGGCGGAAAGAACCTGCTCGGCCAGTTCCACCTGCCTTTCGGCCGCATCCAGGCTTTTCCGGATGTTCGCCGAATCGCAGTTGACCAGTTTGTTCGCCCTGTTCCTCATGGACCGCATCAGGGACCTTTCCTCGAGGGCCAGGCTGGTCCCGAAGAGCCCGAGGCCCGAAAGAAAAGCGACAATCTGAGCCTGATCCCGGATCAGCAGGTCGGTATGGAAAGAACGAAAACGCTCGGTGTAGCGGATTCCCGAAAGATTCAGCAGGGCCGCGGCTTTTTCTTCGATCGGCCGTTTCTTCTGTTCGAACCGGAACACCAGGTAATAGCCTGTCTGGGGAAGATAAAGGGCCCCCAGTCCCCCCCAGATCCCCCTCAGCCAGGCCCATCTCACTGATGGGGAGCCTTCGTGCAGCAAGCAGAGGATCCCCTGGGCTTTTTCGATCATGAATTGCGGGACCTCGAGCGCCAGGTGCCCCTTGAGGTCCGGAGGGAATCTCAGGAAAGATCCCAGCTCCCCGAACTCCTTCCAGGTCCCCGCATTCCAAAGGCGATGCAGGCGCCTGAAGAGGAACAGACGCCTGGAGGAAAGGGCCGTTCTGCCCTTCTCTTCCTTTCCTTTCATGGAGAGGATCAGGGCACCGGTTTCGGCGTCCGCCTCCCTCTTTCCGTTTACTGGAGCCGTCAGCCATTCATCCCATAACTTTTCCGCAATCGCGCTCATCTTCCGAGATCTTTCGCCTCGCGGGCCACTTTCATGATCGCTTCCGAAACCCTCTGGGTCTGATGCCGGACGAGCCCTTCCGGGGTGATTTCAAGAAAATCCCCGCGAATCACCTGGACTTTCGCCTTTGCCAGGCGAATCTCCTCCCGTTCCCTCAGGATCACGGGCTCCGATCCCGTTTCCCGGTAACGCTGCAGGATCTCTTTCGGCGCTTCCGTTTCATTGACCATGACAATATCGGGGTACTGCCCGAGGACTTCCTTGATCCACCGCACATGGTCATAAACCGAAAACCCGTCTGTTTCCCCCGGCTGAGTCATCACGTTCGCCACGTAGATTTTCGGTGCTTCGGCCCGTCGAATCGCCTCTGCCACCCCCTGCACGAGCAGGTTTGGAAGAATGCTGGTGAACAGGCTCCCTGGACCCAGCACGATCACCTCGGCCTCCCGGATGGACTCCACCACTTCCTGCAGAGGCCTGGCGTCCGACGGCTCAAGATGGACCTCGGTGAGCTCACGGCCATGACGGGCCACATCCAGTTCTCCACGGTATCGGTTCCCCTTGGCATCCACTCCGGCGATCGTCACGGCCTCCGTTGTCACAGGCAGGACCCTTCCCCGGATCGCGAGGAGCTTGTTCATCTCTTCTACGGCCAGGCGGAAATCCCCTGCCAGTTCCGTCGCCGCCAACAGCACCAGGTTGCCCAGGCTATGGCCTGCGAGTTCCCCCTTGTTGAAGCGGAAGCTCAGGATCCGGTTCAATGCGCTGTCGTTCTCAGCCAAAGCGATGATACAGTTACGAACATCTCCTGGCGGCAGGACGCCCCATTCCGTCCGGAGGCGACCGGAACTGCCCCCTTCGTCCGTCACCGTGACAATGGCTGTGATATTCCGGGTGTAAGCTTTCAAACCCTTCAGAAGGGTGGAAAGTCCAGTGCCCCCGCCGAGAGCGACAACGCGTGGCCCTGCCGCCAGGCGGAAACCGATGGCGCTGGACATGATTTCGGCAAGTCCCCGTCGATTCCGGATTGAACGACGCATCCAGAGCATCACGGCGAATCCGCCGATCAAAATTCCAATCGCAAAAGGCGTTAACCACTCCATGTTTACCATGTCTGCTCCCTGTCGATATCCCGGTGCCGGACAACGCAGGAAACGCCCGTTTGCTCCAGTCTGGAGGCGAACCACTCCACGACGGCAACCGAACGGTGCCTGCCCCCTGTACACCCGACCGCAATGTGGATCTGTGTTTTTCCCGTCCCTTCGTACAGGGGGAAGAGGAATTCGAAGAGTTCCTTCTGTTTCGACAAAAACTCGACCGCCGCGGGAGATGCCTTGAGAATATACTCGACAACCGCAGGATCCTTCCCGCTCAGGGCTCGCAGTCCGGCTTCATAATAGGGATTGGATAGGAACCGGACATCCACGAGGTAATCACAATCCTGAGGAATTCCATGTTTGTAGCCGAAGGAGGTCAAAAAAACGGTCAGGCGTCCCGGAGGAGTTCCGAGGCTCTCGAGAACACGCCCCCTCAATTCGGAAAGGTTCGATCCCGTTGTATCCAGGACCACGTCAGAGGCCTCCCTGATCGGAGCCAGGCTTTCCCGCTCCCTCTGGATGCCCTCCAGCGTCGAAAGATCGGGACCCAGTGGATGGCGCCTCCTCGTGCATTCGAACCGCCGGATCAGGGCCGAATCCGACGCATCCATGAAGAGCAGCGTAACACTCGTCAGCCTTCGCCTGAGCCCCTCCAGCACCGCTTCCAGGTCCCTGAGGAGATCGTCACCGCGGATATCCACCACCGCAGCCACTCCGTGAAGGACAGCCGCGCGGTGTTTCCCCAGGACCTCGACAAGCTGTGGCAAAAGAGACGGAGGAATGTTGTCGATAGCAAAAAAGCCCTGATCTTCCAGGATGTGGAGTGCAGTGGACTTCCCTCCCCCAGACATCCCGGTGATGATCACGATCTTGTCAACGAAGGAACCCGATGTCTCCGGCATGGGGACTCCTCTTCTAAGGGTGAGAATGCCCGTGAACCGCGCAATCCCCTTCCCAGCCGTTCAGGATATCTAGGGCATGGCGCAAAACCCCTCCGATGGCCTCGTAACACTGACGTGCCCCTCTTTCGCTGCCGGGGAAAGAGATCAAGAGGCAGCTGCCTCTTGTGACGGCGATTGCACGGCTGAGGATCGAGCGGTCAAACAGGGGTTCAGTTTTCCTCCGCATCGCTTCCCCGAAACCCGGGACGATCCTGTCCGCCACGTCCTGGAGGGCCTCGGGGGTGACATCCCTGCTGGAAAGCCCCGTGCCGCCGGTGACGAGAACAAGATGGAGCTTTTCCCTGTCAGACCAGTCCCGGAGTGTTTCTGCGATCAAAACCCGATCGTCCGGAACAATGGCCCGCCTGGAAACCACCGCCCCGATCGGAGTGACCAATTCTTCCAGGGCGGGACCGGCCGTATCCTTCCTTTCCCCCCGGCTTCCCTTGTCGCTGACGGTGAGAACCCCCACTTTGACCGGCCTGAGAAGGGCAGCCTTCTGGGAAAGAGACAAAAAACCTCCCCTGACCGGCTTGAGTTTGAAAGAAGTTTCGAACGGCTCCTCGATCAAAAGGACCGGCCCGTCCTTTTCGAAAGCGACGAAATGTCCTTCTTCCATCGGGCAATCGGAAGAGAACAGGATTTGCCATTGCCCTTCTTTCAGCCTTTCAGGAAAACCGGGGCCAGAGCCGAAAATCTCGGCCGGCTTCCCGTTCACCCTGCACTCTCCCTTGCTCCCCAGGTGAAGGTAGAGCATCGAAAGCCCGTCCGCCTTGTTTACCCCTTCCACGATTCCGATGACCCGCATCCTTCACACTCCTTCGGGAACCCGGTATTCTCCGCTTTTCCCACCCTTTTTCATGAGGAGGCGGATGCCCCGGATTTCAATTCCCTTATCTAGAGCCTTGCACATGTCATAGACGGTCAGCGCGGCAACGGAAACGCCCGTCAAGGCCTCCATTTCCACACCGGTAACCTCCCGGGCCTTCACATGACACTCCACGCGGACCGCTTTCCGTTCCAGGACAAGCTGGCAGCGAACGGTCGCCTGATCCAGGCGGATCCCGTGACACAACGGAATCAGGGAAGCCGTCTGTTTGGCCCCCTGAATTCCGGCAAGCTCGGCAATTTTCAGGACGTCTCCCTTCTGGACCTGGTTTTTCAGGATCGCGTTGAAGACGCGTTCCGGCAGATGGACCCAGCCTTCCGCTACGGCTTCCCTGTCGGTTTCGGGCTTTCCGGAAACGTCGACCATCACTGGGTGTCCTTCTCTATCCAGGTGTGTCAGCTCTCCCATCCGTCATCCTCCAATCTGGGACATATGCCTGGAAGAAACAGAAGCGTCCTTCCAGCACTTCGGCTTTCTACCCGCTTCCGCGACGATCAGTCCGCGGACCGTTTCCAGGTCTTTTGCCCGTAGCGCCTCCCTCAGGGAAACCCCTTCGGGGCTGAAAAGGCAGCTTCGAAGTTCTCCTGTGGCGGTGATTCTCAATCGGTTGCAAGTTTCACAGAAGTGATGCCCCACGGCAGCAATGATGCCCAGGCGCTGTCCTGTTTCCGCATGAACCAGGTACCGGGCCGGGCCTTCGGGAATCCCGTGATTCGGACTCCTCCGGGCTGTTGATTCCGGGATCCACTTTCCGCGGTCCGGAAGCGACTCGAGAATCTCGTCCGCAGAGATGAATCGATCCCGGCTCCAGACGGAATCATCCAGCGGCATGAATTCGATCAGCCGAAGGACGGCTCCGCAGGATCCGGCAAAATTGAGTAGATCCGGGATTTCCGCATCGTTGAATCCACGCATCAGGACCGTGTTGATCTTCAGGGGAACACGGGATCTTTCCCGGAAGGCGAGGATGCCCTGCAGGACAACGTCAAGCGAACCGCAGCGGGTCAGGAACCTGAATTTTTCCGCATCCATGGAATCCAGGCTGACATTGAGACCCGCCAGGGGGATCGAGGAGAGTTCCTCTGCCATCGAAAGCAGGAGGGATCCGTTCGTCGTCAGGGCCACATGCAGAGTCGGGATTTCCTCGTGAAGGCGCCGAAGAAAGCCGGTCAGGCCTTTCCTGACGGTCGGCTCCCCTCCGGTTATCCGGATTTTCCTGACTCCCATCTCGTGAAGCACTCGGCTAAGGACCAACAGATCCTCATACGTCAGAATCCTGTCGTGTTCGAGCCAGTCGACCCCCTCTTCCGGCATGCAATAGCGGCACCGGTAATTGCAACGATCCGTCACCGAGATCCTCACGTAATCAAGCCTCCGGTTAAAAGAACCCATCAATCCGGCCATCGGTATCCTCCAGCCGCTTCAACTTGCCTTCTCCACTCCGGGTCCCGGATTGACTCCAGAACGGCTTTTACCCCCGGGTGCTCCAGGTGCTTTTCTGGAATGACCAGTTCGAAAGGCTCCCAGGCCATCGTCACGAAATCCAGGCTGAAGGCGTCTGCGGCAGCCCGGATACCCAGGGCCGCATCCACGACCCCGGAAGCCACGCGGCTCGCGGCATCCAGGTGAGTCATGGCCTGAGTTGTGTAACCGGCGACTCTGGACCGCTCCAGGCCGGCCTCCTGGAGGAACCAGTCAAGAAGGACACGCGTCCCCGCCCCGGGCTGCCGGTTGACGATCCGGATTTCCTTTTCCACAAGGTCTACGATTCCCGACAGTTCCCTGGGGTTCCCTTTCGCTACCAGAAAGCCCTGTTCCCGGTAATACAGAAGCACCCGAACCCAGGGCTCGCCGTTCGCGAACTCTTCGATAAAAGCATCGTTATAACGCCCGGTCTTCCCATCCAGAAGGTGGCATGCCGCTAAATGCCCTTCTCCCCGTGCAAGCGCCGCGAGTCCGCCGAGGCTTCCGACCGGGCGGATTGCGAGGTCGGCTCCTTTCTTTCGAACGGGAGTTACGATCCGGGTAAACGCCGGATCGTCCGAGCCCTGGAAAAGAGCCCTCCTTGACCAGGGCACCGGCTGCCTGAACCATACGGTTACCCCAGTCCCCTTCGGGCATTCAGCCGTTTCCGCCGGCAAGAGGGCAAACCCGTCCGCTTCATGCATCGACCACATCGTCGAGGCCCCCGAGGAAAGAATCCAGAAAGTTTTCTTCCCTATCAACTCAGCGGCCTTCACCCTTAGCCACTCTTCCATTCCGGGAGGGGACGAATGAGGAAGCATCATTTCGCACCGCAGGGATTCGAAGGCCCCCAGGGATCGGCGAAGGAGCGCATCCGTCTCCATCTCGCCAACCGGGATGCCCGACATGGAAAACACGGCAGGGGCCACCAGGCTCCATGCAGCAACGGCCGCGGACATGGGGAACCCGGGGATTCCAAAGACCAAGGCATCTTTGACCCTGCCGAAAAGGGCGGGACGCCCTGGTTTCATTCGAACCCACCTGAAAAGGATCTCCCCCTCCGCAGAGATCACCTCGGCGGTGTGATCTCTTTTCCCTTTCGCCGTTCCGGCCCCGATCAGCACCAGGTCATATGTCTGCGTTGCCTCCTTCAGCTTTTCCCTGATCAGGTCCGCTGCATCCGGCAACACGGAATGGATCTCCAGGTCCAGTCCCCATTCCTGGAAAATGCCCTTTAGAAGCGCTGAATTGGTTTCCGGGACTTTTCCCCTCGGTCCCTCTTCCGTTGCAACCCATTCCCTGATAGGGCAGATTTCGTCTCCCGTCGGGAGAAAGAGGCACTTCGGACGGCGATAGACAGGAATTTCTTCGACTCCCGCGCCCAGGAGGAGAGCAGCAAGGGGGGGATCCACCCTTTCGCCCCAACGGGCAAGGATCTGTCCTTTCATGACGTCCTCCCCCACCGGGCGGACGTTCGCCCCCGGCGGCAGGGCTTTCGAAAGGAGGAGATCGCCGTTCTCTGCAAGCGAGGTATCCTCCACCATCACCACCGCGTCGCACCAATCCGGCAGGGGGCTGCCTGTGTTCATCCACAGGAAGCGGTCTTGCGGGAGTCGGACCACCGTAGCGGGAGTGGCCCCGCCTGTTTCGGCCGCCAGCAGGGCGTATCCGTCCACGGCGGAAGCCGCATAGTGCGGAACGTTCCGGCGGGAAAGGACATCCTCTGCCAGAACGAACCCCAACCCCTCCTGCGTGGGGATTCGGTCAATCCTCGGGAATCCTGCCTCTCTGACTGCTTCGAGAATGATCTTTCTTGCCTCCTGAAGGCTGACATGTTCCCTGCAGACCCTTACCATTGCAAAACCTCCACTTTTTCGCCCTTCCTCCGCGTCTCCTCGTTTTCCGCGAGTCGAACAAGGGCGTTCGCATCCTTCAGAACCGAGACGTATCCTGACTTGCCCGGTATGGGCAGGACTTCTCCGTTGGAAAGGATCGCAGGGATGAACTCCTCCACTCCGGCTTTCCCGAAAAGATCCGCGACCAAAACCGCCTCCGCGTTCTTCAGGGGGCTTTCAAGCCCGGCCAGCCGGTATAAAAGCGGGAGCAGCACGGTGACCGCCACGACGGAACAGGACAGTGGGTGCCCCGGCAATCCCAGAACCAGGCGCCTGTTTTCAAGGCAACCCGCGATGAGGGCTGGTTTCCCCGGGCTCATGTTGATCCCGCGGACGAGAAGACCGGGGGAAGGAAGGTTTTCCATGATTTCGGAACAGAAGTCCCGGACGCTCACCGATGAACCACCGCTCAGCACCACGATGTCGTTTTCTTCCATCGCTTTCCTGACCGACTCGGCCAGCCGATCTCGAATGTCCGGCACAATCCCCAGGCGTTTCGCAGAAAATCCGTGTCGCGCCAGGAGGAATTCCAGAAACCAGGCATTCGCATCCCTGATTTTCCCCGGCGGAAGGGACGGCGTTTCCGCAGGAACAATCTCGTCCCCGGTCGAAAGAATGCCGATCTTCAGATCGTAGACCTCGACCGTGCAAATCCCCAATGTCGCTAGAAGGCCGACATTTCGATCTCCCACGAGATCGCCCGCTTTCAGGAGCAGGTCCTTTTGCCCGATTTCCTCGCCGCGGAAAACAAGATTCTCTCCGGACTGGAGGGCCTTTCTAACTTCCAGCCAGGTTCCCGCCTGAACCGTATCCTCAAGCATCACCACGGAGTCTGCCTGTTCGGGAATCATTCCCCCGGTGTGGACAAGGACACATTCCCCTTCTCCGACCCGCTTTTCAGTCCACTCTCCCATCGGGACTTCCCCGATGATTCGGAGGAAAACCGGGGCCGAATCCGATGCTCCGGCCACATCCGCAGACCGTAAAGCATAGCCGTCCCGTGTGCTTCGCGTGAACGGCGGATATTCTACCGGCGAAAGAAGGTTCAACCCGCTTCTCTTCCCCATCGCGTCCTCCAGCGGGACGGAACGGGTTTTTAGGGCCCAGGGAAAATCCAGCGCACGGGAGACGTATTCAATCGCTTCTTTCCTCGAAATCAACTCTTTGGCAAAACCCGACATCCCGGGAACCTCCATCCACCCTTTTCGTTTCAACGAGTCTTTACGATCAGAACCGGGTATCCTTTATCACTCAGCGTTTTCGCCAGCTTTTCAGCCTCAGGCCGGTTATCCCCGGCTTGGACCACAACTTTCGTCAGTGCCGCTTCTCCGCCGGCCGCCTCGATCAATCCAGCCGCAAAGCCTTCCTGCCGCAGCTTCTTGATCAGATTTTCCGCATTTCCCCGGTCCTTGAAAGCCCCCACCTGAACTCCCCATGTTTCCTTTCCGGCAGGTTCCGTTCCTTTTTTGGGGCTGGGCTTTACGGCTTCGGCCTTTGGGGGCGACGGAGGGGCTTCAGTCCCGGCAGGGGCTTGGGCTGAGGACTTCGCCGGGACAGTTTTGACAACCGGTTTTTCCGATGCGGGTTTCGCCTTCGGAGCCGATTCGTTTTTCTCCAAGGGACTCCCCTCGGGAACGGCCACGACCGTCTCCCCCATTTCCCCGCTAGCGGGGAGGGAATTTCCCCCCCCGACGGTAGTCGACCCGCTTGCCTCGGTTTGTTCGACACCAGCCGGAGCGGGTTCCACCCTGGCGGACGGGAAGAAGAACAGGCGGATTCCGAGAACAAGCACTCCAACGGCCACCAGGCCTACGATCGGAAGCATGAAATGGCCGAACCCGAAACTCGTTCTGCGGGATCGGCTCCTGCGGCTCCTTCGGGAAGGGATACGCCTCTGCGGGCGCTCAGGCAACCCGTCGGGTTCCATTTCGTCTTCGTCCATTTCCCATTCTTCGGATTCAGGATGCATCGGTTTTCCCCCCTCTTCTTTTTTCAACAAGGGCTTCCATTACATCCACGATTTCAGGTCCTCCCCAGGAAAGGCGATACTCGAGCTCCGCTTCACGCAGGCTCGAAAAACGAACATCGCAGCCCCTGCCCAGTCTTTCCGAAATGGAAGACTTCAGGATCCGGAATCGATTCTCCGCACCCGCCACGCCCACGAAGGGCTGATTTCCCCAAGCCGTTCCCGGCTTCGGAACGAAGACGTTCACGGAAAGGGAAACCCCGAGGCGCAACTCTTTCCGGATCGACTCCGCGAGAGTGGCGATCGCGACGAGGTCCTCTTCGGTTTCCGTGGGAAGTCCGACCATGAAATAGAGCTTCGCCTTCCTTATCCCTTCGCTGGAAGCCATCTCGAGCTTGTCAAGAATCTGTCGGTTGGTAAACGCCTTTCCGCAACGGGACCTCAGCCTGTCTGATCCGGCTTCTGGTGCGATGGTCAGGCTTTCTCGCCCCGAAACCCTAAGCGCCCTGACCATCCTGCCCGTCAAACTGTCGATTCTCAGTGAAGCAAAGGAAACCCCCTTCTTCAGTTCTTCAAGGGTATCCAGCAAAGGTTCAAGCCCCGGGTAGTCCCCTGCTTCCGGCGTAACCAGTCCCACCTGCCTGAAGGGAACCGTCGAAGCACATCGTTTCAGGGTTTCCAGCACTGCTTCCAGGGACCTCTGCCGCAAAGGTGAAAAGCAGGAAGGCAGGACGCAGTACGGGCACCCGCGGCCGCATCCCCTTTGCAGCTCCAGAAGAAGGGTTTTCCCAAAGACGGAATTCGGGGAAATCCAGATCCCGTGTCCCAGAGATTCCTCGCAGGGGGTTTTGGCGACCCTTTTTGTTCCGTTTTTGAGGAGCTCCAGCGCCCTCTCCTCGCCCAAAGCAGGGACCAGGATGGAAGGATGTTCGTCGAGCGCTTCAACGATGGAGTCCCGGTCGCCTGCCCCACGGCGGCCCCTGAAACATTCGGCAAGATGGGGGATCACGGATTCCCCGTCGCCCAGTACGATGAAATCGGCGACCGAGATCAGCATCGCCGGGTTGATCGAGGTAAATCCACCCGCAGCCCCGATCAGAGGGAACAGCTCCCCTCTTCGCTCTCTTCCCCTTGAAGGGATCCCGGCCCTTGACAGGATTTCCAGGAAGTTCAGGGCATCCGGTTCATAAGCGATGCTCGCTGTAATGATGGGGAAGTCCTGCAGGGGACGGCGGCCTTCCAGGGAAAGGTTGGGGATCGGCGAAAGAAAAAAGCGCTCCACGCCAATCCCCATCTTTTTCAAGTGGTAATACGCATAATGAAAGCCGAGGTTCGAAATCCCTGTTCCGTAATCTGAAGGAAAAACGAGAGCCCAGGAGGGGTCCCCTCCCCGCGGCATCGAAACGACTTTGACTTCATTTCGGGCGACGGCTTCCCACTCTCTTCCGAACCGGGGTGATTCACGATAGGGAGAAAGTCGCCTTGATCCCCTCAATACACCGGCGCCTCCGGCCGCCCGGTCAATCTCCGGCCTTCCGCCGCCGGATCACGGAAGGGATGTCCAGATGGTTCGTCGGAACCCCGCTGATCTTGAAGAGATCCTCCTCCTGAGACGAGGAACGCACCTCGGCTTCCTCCAGGTCGATCCGGCTCTTCTTGACCCGGGGGACTGCCGCCTGAACCGGCTGAGGCGTCGACGCCCTTCGGACGGTCTCGATCTTCCGAGGTTGGACTGGAGCCACGGCCTGTTCCGAAAAGCCGGTCGCGATGACCGTAATCTGGATCTTCTCCCCCATCGATGGATCGACCACGTTGCCCCAAATGATTGTTGCGTCTTCATCCGCGGCCTCCGTGATCACGCTGGCAGCCTGGTTGATCTCATGGATTCCCAGGCTCGGGCCCCCCGTCACGTTGAAAAGGACCCCCTTGGCGCCGGCCATCTGGGTTTCCATCAGGGGGCTATTGATCGCCGCCCTGGCTGCGATCTCCGCCCTGGACTCCCCTTCCGCCTCCCCAATCCCCATGATCGCTGAACCGGCGTTGCTCATGACCGTCCGGACGTCGGCAAAATCAACGTTCACCAGTCCGGGGCGGAAAATCAGGTCGGTTACCCCCTGCACCGCCTGTCTCAAGACATCATCCGCAAGTCGGAACGCGTCGCAGAGCGCCGTCTTGCAATCGGAGATTTCGAGCAGCTTGTCATTGGGGATGACGATCAGGGCATCCACCTTGTCCTTCAGGTTTTCGATCCCGGCTTTCGCCTGCATAAGCCGCTTTTTCCCCTCGAAGGAAAACGGACGGGTGACCACCGCAACGACAAGGACCCCCATTTCCTTCGCCACTTCCGCGATGACTGGGGTCGACCCTGTTCCGGTTCCGCCCCCCATACCCGCCGTCAGGAAAACCATATCGGTTCCCTCAAGGATCTGGCGAATTTCCTCCCTGGATTCCTTCGCGGCTTTCATCCCGACCTCGGGATCCGCTCCCGCCCCCAGGCCCCTGGTCAATTCCTTGCCGAGGACAATCCGTACATCAGCTTCCGAGGTCTGAAGGTGGGCCATGTCCGTATTGGCTCCGACGAACTCCACGCCGACAAGTCCGCTTCTTGCGATATGGTTCAGTGCGTTGTTTCCGCCACCGCCGATGCCCATCACCTTGATGACTTCCCTGAATGGACGGCTCGCTTTCTCAATTTCAAAAATGTCGGCCATGCCGTTCGCCTCCTGCAGGATCCAGAATGGTCAAAACAAATCCTTCACGGATTTCCGGATATTTTCCATCACCGCTTTGAGTGCCCCATTCCCTGCCCGTTTCTTGCCGTTCGCGGCACTGGCAGCCCCCCTGCCTGTGCGCTTGGCCCGGCCTCCCGAAACGGGACCGTCGAGCGATAGGTCCGATTCGATGTACCGGTATGGATTTCGTTCCTTCTCCAGCACGTAGCGGATGATCCCGGCTCCGCTCGCGTACTCTTCGCTGTTCATTCCCGGCGGCATCCGGCCCGCGTCGATGGGCCCGGCCACCCGAACCGGCATGTCGAGCAGCCTCGAAACGTAGGCATCCAGTCCGGCCAACCTCGAAACTCCTCCCGTCAGGACGATTCCCCCGGGCAGCATGGAGACTCCTGACTCCTTCAGTTCATTTTCCACCAGGGAAGAAAACAGTTCATCCAGCCGGCAGGCGATCACCTCGACCACCTCCCGGGTGCTGAAGGACAGGATTTTCCCCAGGCTTTCGACTTCGATCTTTTCGTTCTGCCCGAAACTGTCCGGAGATAGCGAGACGCTTTTTTTCAGGGCATCGGCGCGGCTGATCGGAATCCGAAGAACGCAGGCGAGGTCGTTGGTGATATGATCCCCACCCACGGGAATGACGGAAAGCCTGCGGGGCCTCCCCTCCGAAAACACGGAAACCCCAGTCGTTCCCCCTCCCAAGTCAACCACCGCGACCCCTGCCATCGCTTCTTCACTCGAGAGGCATCCCAGCGAACTTGCAAGAGGTTTCATAACGAGCCCGGAGACATCCAGCCCCGCCTTGCTCACGCAATTGACGACATTCTGGATCACCGCGGAGGGGACGATGATCGACTGGAGTTCGACCTCAAGCCGCACTCCCGTCATATCCAGAGGATCGTCGATGCCCGGATGCCCGTCCAGGGTGTATTCGACGGGGATCGTGTGAAGGATGCACCGATTGACGGGTACCGCGATCTCTGATTGCGCGGCCTCGATGATCCGGTCCACATCCTCGATCATCACCTGCCTGGCGGAACGGCCCAGGGAGATCATTCCCCGGGTTCGGACACTCGCCGATTCCGCACCTGAAAAGGCCACGGTAACGTCTTCGATCCCCAGGCCCACCATGCTCTCGGCATCTTCAACGGCAGCCTGGATGGCCCGCGTTGCCTGGTCCAGGTTGACGATCATCCCCTTGCGGATTCCCATGGAAGGGGCTTCACCGACACCAATGATCTGGGCTTCGCCGCTGCGCGAGTCCAATTCTGCGACGACCACCGCGATTTTCGTTGTTCCCAGGTCCAGACCGACCAGAAGATCGGGTTCGTCCTTCAATTCGATTCGCTCCCTTCCGGCCTAAGCCGCTTCCCGCCCGTCCCGTCAGGAGAAACCATCCGTGCAACGATTTTTCCTTCGTAGGTCGCGTCGATCACAAGGATTCCCTGTTTCGACAGATCCGGATCCGAGAGGATCCCTTTTACAGCGGCAAATACCGCTTCCCAATCCCGCGGATCGTCTTTCAATTCCAATTGTATCCTTTGATTGTTCCTTTGCGCAATGACTTTCAAATACCGTTGTCCGCCTCTTGCGGAAACCACCGTTCGAATCCGGTTGCCCAGCCAAGATTTCCCTGCCAGGCTATCCTCCCATTGCCTGATCTCTGCAATCGGAAGGCTGGATTTCTGGACGGACGAATCCCGGCGATTCGGATCGATAAATGGATTGAGCAGCTGCTTGTCCCATTCCCAGCTCTGCAAACGCTGCCCTTCTGCGGACGTCTTGCCTGTACCCACGGAAAAGTGTTTCGGCCAGATGAAGCCCTCGGCTGAAAGGATGTACTCCCGCCCCTCGTAAGACAGGGAAAGCCATGGGACATACGGGCGCACGGCAATTCCGATTCTGCCCCACCCTGGACTCGTAATTTTGATTTCAGCCGGATAGCGCTCTCCCAGTTCCCGGGCAATCGCACTTCTTCTCATCATGGGGAGGATCCAGAACCGTCTCGAAAGGCTTCCGACCGATTTCCACAAGACGGTTTCCGGCAGGCTGCCTGGCGGCTCAACCGTCAGCTCGACCAGCCGGAGAAGCTGGTAATGGTTTTCCAACCCGCAGAGGATTCCGAAAAAAAGGGCAAGCCAAAGGAATTTTCGGCCTAAAGCCCCACCCTTAATCCCACGGCCCACCGAGAAGGTTCACCTCCAGTTCCAGCCAGATACCGCTCGCTTCGTACACTTTTCGCCTGCAGGCTTGAATCAGCTCCCAGATCTCGCTTGCGCTGGCGGAACCGCGGTTCTCAATGAAATTCGCATGAATAATGGAAACCCTCGCGTCCCCATTCCTCATCCCTTTGCAGCCCGAGCGGTCAAGCAAAAACCCCGCGGGTTCCTTTCCAGAACCCGGATTCTTGAAAACGCACCCCGCCGTGTTGGCTCCGTGCGGCTGAGCCTTTCTTAAAGACCAGAACCTTTGAGCTTTTTCCAGGACGACCTGCCGTTCTTCCTTCAGGAGTTTGAGCCCGCAGCGAGTGATCAGGCGAATTCCCTCCCGAAGCGAACTGAACCGGTACCGGAAGGAAAGTTCGCTGGATTTCCACCGGCGGAGCGTCCCATCCTCCTCCACCGTTTCCACCCATTCGACTTTCTGCCCCACGGCGTCCTGCCCCGCCCCGGCGTTGCAAATCAGGGCCCCCCCGATGGTTCCGTGGATGCCGGTGGCGAATTCCAGGCCCGAGTAGCCGTAGGCCAGGCAGAAATGAAGCAGGCGGCGGATCGAACATCCCGCGTCAGCTTCAAGAAGGAAGGTGCCATCCTGTTTCGGCGAGAAGGTGAAGGTGTTGATTTTGCCCATCCAGAGGGTCAGGCCGGGGAGACCCCGGGGGTGAACGAGGATGTTGCTGCCGCCCCCGATCATCCAGACCGGCACCCCTTCCCTTCGGCAAAAGGCAAAGGCCCCGTGTGCCTCATCGGCATTGCGCGGGGCCAGGAAGGTTTCTGCGTTGCCTCCGGCCTTCCAGGTGGTCAGGGGCGCAAGAGGGACCTGCTTCTCAAGGACTGTATTCAGTTGTCTTTCAAGCGCTGCAGGCCATTGCATCGGGAACGGGCTCTTGCTGTTCGAGGCGGCTCATCAGCAGTTCGCAGGCTGAATTGACGTTGCCGGCGCCCAGCGTAAGGATCAGGTCGTCAGGCCGGGCCTCTCTGCCGATCCGTTCGACGGCTTCTGCGATGTCCACGCACATCGTTACCTGACGGGAGCCTTTTTCGATCATCGCCTGCACGATGAGATCCGAGGAAACTCCCGGGATCGGCTGTTCGTCCGCTGGATAGATGGGGAGGAGAAAAAGCCGGTCCGCCTGGTTCAAAGCGTCTGCAAAGTCCCTGTACAAGGCGGCGGTCCGGGTGTACCGGTGCGGCTGGAACAAAGTAACCAGGCGGCGGCCCGGGAAAATCGACCGGACGGCTCGAAGGGTAGCAGAGACTTCTCTCGGATGATGCCCGTAATCGTCATAGAGATCAACTTCTCCCACGGAACCCATGTACTGCAGCCGGCGTTTTGCACCCTTGAAGGCTTTGAGGGCTTCACAGGCCGTCTCGAAGGGAACGTTCATGCAGGAGCAGGCAGCACAGGCTGCCAGGGCGTTCAACACGTTGTGTTCTCCGGAGACCTTCAGGGTCATGGCTCCTTTCAGACGGCCCCGGTGCAGGACGTTGAAAGACACTCCGCCCCCCCGAACATGGTTGACGTCCACGGCTCCCCAATCCCACCCGGAACCCCAGCCATAGGTCGTAAGAGAGCCGTCGAGCCCGGAAGCGCGGTTCTGCTCGATCAGCCTCGCTGCGCCCGGATCCTCGCCGCAGATGATAACGGATGATTCCTTCTTCCGGTTGTTGATGAAGCGGTTGAACGCCCTTTCGACATCTTCCCTCGTGCGGTAGTGGTCAACGTGGTCCCAGTCCACGTTGGTGATGACCGAAACATTTGTCCGGAAAAGCTCGAAGGAACCGTCGCTCTCGTCCAGTTCTGCAACCATGGGAAGCCCGGCTCCCAGCCTTGCATTGGCGCCGATATCGCAGACTTCCCCGCCGATGGCCACCGTGGGTTTCAAACCGGCCCTATCGAGGATCAGGGCGGTCATGGAGGAAGTGGTCGTCTTTCCGTGAGTCCCCGCGATTCCGACCCCGAAGCGTTCGTTGAAAAGAGCGCTGAGAACCTCTGCCCGCCTCGCGATGAGGATTCCCCTCCTGCCGGCTTCGATCAGCTCCTCGTTTCGATCGGGAATTGCACTGCTGTAAATGAGGAGATCCGGCCGGTAACGATCCAGGTGAGCGGGGTCGTGCCCGAGCACGCAATCCACTTTGCGGGCCAGCAGTTTCTCCATGTAGTAGGAATGAGCCATATCACACCCTGAAACCTCGAATCCGAGTTCGGAAAGAAGCGCGGCCAGTCCGCTCATTCCAGAACCGCCAATTCCAAGCAGGTGGACATTCCTGATCCGGTCATGGCTCAGTTTGAGTCCATCCATGTTCCGTCTCTCCCTTCAAGAGTCCTGAGGATTTCCCTAAGAAAGCTCCGATTGATCCGCTCCGCCGCGACTCCCGGGTCCGGGGAACATCCGTCACCCCATGACCCCATCGACCCCAGCTGATGAAGCTTGGAAACAAACTCCGTCCTGCCCTCCAGCACCTCATCCCAGACAAGCCCCTGCCCGTTTTCGCAAAACACCCTTGCGTTGGCGGACTGGTGGTCGTCCCGGGAATCCGGCCAGGGAACAACCAGGGCCGGAATCGACCAGGCGCGCAGCTCGGATAAGGTTGAAGCCCCTCCCCGGACAATGGCAACATCCGCCAGGGAGTAGAGCGTTTCCATATCCCAGCGACGCGGTATCCCCCAGACTCTTTCCGACAGGTGATTATCCCCTTTTCCCTGTCCCATGACAAGGAAATTCCATTCCCCAAAATCGGCATCCCTGGAAATTTCTTTCACTCTTTCCACGAGAGACCGGCTCCCCAGTGACCCGCCGAGCACGAGGCAGTTTTTCCCCCCGGGGAAATCACCCAAGTTTAGTTTATTCCAAGCTTCCCGGCGAGGCAAACGTCTCATGGCCCGGATCGGGGTTCCCACCTCGACATACCGCGAAAGGCCGAAAGGGTGGCAGATTCGCCAGCCCGTTAAAAGCTTTGCCCCCAGGCGGACTCCCATTCGCGTGACGCGCCCGGCTACGGCATTCTGCTCGTGGATGACAAGAGGGGTCCCGAAAAGCTTTCCCGCCACAAGCGCAGGGAAGGAAACATAGCCCCCGAACAGGATGCAGGCCGACGGAGGCCGATTCCTGAACAAGCGGACCATTTCCCCGAGCGCCTTCATAACCTGGAGCCACCGGTTTGCCGCGGTCCTTCCCCGCGCTCCGACGGGGGATCCCTCAAAGGACAGAAAAACCGCATCCAATCCCGAACTCCCGTAGATTTCCCGTTCCAGGGGCCGGTTTCCGGCTACATGGACGATCTCCAGGTCCTCCACGGTTTCGGACAACCAGCGGCCAAAGGCAACTGCTGGGCAGATATGTCCGCCCGTCCCGCCCGCCACCAGGTAAAGACGCTTCAGCCCGCCCGCCTGCATCGGCTAAGCCTCAGGAGAAGTCCCACCCGCGCCCACATCATGACGATGGAACTCCCTCCGTAACTCAGAAAGGGCAGAGGCATTCCCGTAAGGGGGATCAGCTTGGTCACACCCGCCACGTTGATGGCCATCTGGCAAAATACGTTCAGGCAGAGGCCCCAGACGAGACAGGCCTCAAACGTCCCCTCCAGCCGCCGGTAGTGAATGAACAATCGATAGAACCAGCAGCCGAAAAGTGCAAGAACACTGAGCGTTCCTGCCAGTCCCAGTTCTTCGCCGATCGCCGCCAGGATAAAGTCTGTATGGGACGCAGGAAGATACTTGAGTTTCTGAAGCCCTTGTCCGAGGCCCATTCCCCAGACCCCTCCGTTCGCAAACGCGACCAGCCCCTGAATGGCCTGGAAACCGCTCCCGAGGGGATCGGCCCAGGGATCGAGGAATGCTTTCAAGCGCCTCAGGCGGTAGCCGTGGGTGAAAATGAACGGGAATCCAAGCCCCGCCAGCCCTCCGCCGAGTGCCAGGGGTAGAGTCCAGCCATAAAGCGGGATGTAGATCCCCATCGCCAGGACGAAGACGAGAATCGTGCTTCCCATGTCCGGCTGGAGGAGGAGCGGGACGGCGGAAATCCCCCACAAAATCCCGGCTTTGACCAGGGCACCGATTCGAGTTTCCCGATCCCTGGATTCGAAGAGCTTTCGGCTGGCGTGGATCGTGAAGGCAAGAAAGAGGATATCGGCCGCCTGGACCGTTACCACCCCAAGATTGACCCAGCGCCTTGCCCCTCCGGCCGTCACTCCAGTGACCGGGAAAAGGGGCAAAAAGCAGAACACGACGGCGGCGAGCCAGAAAAAACCGCTCCATTTCCTCCACGCCTGCACCGGAATCGAATAGGAAGCAAGCATGGCGATCATGCCGACAAGGATCCAGACCGCCTGTTTCACCCCCAGCGCCTGCGGACTGCCAAATCGCGCCATCGCGATCGGGCTAGAGGAAGAACTGATCATGATGACCCCTATCCCGCTCAGGAGGAGCGGGATCAGCCACAAAAGAGGGTCGGCCACGCCGTCGTCCCGGACGAAGGCGGTTTGGGGATCAGTTCCCTTCTGAAGGTTCACCAAGCCCTTTTCCCTCCCGGATCCCTAGAACCAGCCGTTGAAAGTGCTTGCCTCTCTCCTTGTAGTTTGGATACGCATCCCAGCTTGTGCAGGCCGGAGAGAGCAGCACCGTTTCCCCTGGCAGAGCCTCCCGATAAGCCGCGGCCACCGCCTCTTCCATGTCTTGGACCTTCCGGATTCCCTCAAACCCGGCAAATTCCAGGGCGTCACAGATCTTGTCGCGTTCGGTTCCCATAACCAGGGCAATTCTCGCATGCCTCTTGACCGCCTGGGCAAGCGGGGTGTAATCCTCCCCTTTCCCCTGTCCCCCCAGGATAACGATCTTGACCCCGGGAAGGGACCCGAGAGCCGTTACGGAAGCCGCAACGTTGGTTCCTTTCGAATCGTCGACATACCGGACACCGTTGATTGTGGCAACCGCTTCACATCGGTGAGGCAAAGCCGAAAAACTTTCAAGAAGGGGTTCTGCAGCGCTTGCATCGAAGCCCAGGGCCTCGAGCGCCGCCATCGCCATGGCTGCGTTCTCGAGGTTGTGCCTCCCGAGCAGCGGCAGGCGGTCAAAGGAGAAAAGGCGCTTGGGGCCTGTTTCCCTCCAGAGGACCGCCTCCCTCTCTCCAATCTCGATCCTTCCTTCTGTTGGGAAATCTTCGTTTGCGCCGAGGGCGATTTTCCGGACAGCGTCAAATTCCTGGAAGAAGTGGAGGTCACGCCCCTGCAGGATCGCCCAGCTTTCCGCCTTCTGCATCCGAAGCAGGTTCGCCTTTGCAGCGACATAGTTTTCGTAGGAACCGTGCCAGTCGATGTGATCGGGATCAAGGTTCGTCACGATCGCGACATCCACGGGAAGCCGATTGGCCCAGAACAGCTGAAAGCTGCTCAATTCCATCACGAGAACATCCAGGGGAAGATCGGCGTAATCAGCCAGCGGGCTTCCGATATTCCCGACTGCAGCCGCCTTCATCCCCATTCGCTGAAGCAAATGGCCGAGAAGTGCGGTCGTCGTTGACTTCCCGTTGCTGCCGGTGACTCCCACCCGTTTCCCCTTGAGGTACGGAGCTACAAAATCCAGTTCCCCGACCAGAGGGATTCCCCTTTTCCTGGCCTCCTGGACGGGGACGGCAGTTGGGGCAACCCCTGAACTGAGGACGATCAGGTCTGACTCCCAAAGCCTTGGACCGTGCTCTTCGAACTCGAAAGCGATCCCCATCGATTCCAGCTTCCTTGCGGCATTTTCCCGAAAGGCCCCGCTGTCGGAAACAAAAACCCGGGCTTTCTTCCGCTTTGCCAGAGAAGCCAGCGAGAGGCCGCTAACCCCTGAACCCACGATGCCGATTCGGATCCCTTCAATGGACGCATTGTTCTGCATCTGATTACCCCCAGGCTTCTATGGCCTTCTTCAAGAAGAACCCGGTCGCGATCATTCCCGCAGCGTGAATCAGCCAGAATCGGGTGACCACCTGCGTCTCATGCCATCCCAAGAGCTCGAAATGATGGTGGAGCGGGCTCATCCTGAATACCTTTTTCCCGAATCCCCGTATGGCGACAATCTGAATCGCAACGCTGGCGATCTCGACTCCGAAAAGAAAACCGAAGGGGACCAGCAGCATCAGCCCGCCGCCTGAAACACACAGACTGACCAGAAGTCCTCCGAGAAAGTGGGATCCGCAGTCTCCCATGAACACTCTTGCCGGATGTGCATTGTGCCACAAAAACCCGGCGCAGATTCCCGCTCCCACAAGGGGGACTATCCCGAACACCCCGGACCCGGCGAGAGAAAGAAGGGCCAGTCCCGCGAAACTGAGCCCCGAAGCTCCCGCGGCCAGTCCATCCAGTCCGTCGGTTACATTTACGGCATTCATCATTCCTACGCTGAAAAAGCTCAAAAGCGCGATAGCGGGGATCAGGCCAAGTGAAATTCCCGGGAACAGTTCCGCCCGGTTCACGAGAAGGACGTAGGCACTCCAGGGGAGAGCGACAAGGATCTGAAGGGTAAGCTTTTCCAGCGATTTCAGGCCCTCGCTCGAACGTTTCGAGAACTTGAGCCAGTCATCCGTGAACCCTACGGCAAAAGCTCCCAGGGGCAGTCCCAGCAGGCCTGGGACTGCTTCCCAGGAAAGGTTCCCGAACGCGACGAGGCAGAGGCTGAAGACGATCGGGAAGACGACTCCTCCCATTGTCGGGGTTCCGCTTTTTTTCTCCACGTGAGTCGAGAGACCGTACGACTTCTCCACCTGCCGGACCTCCCACTTGCGAACCAGGCGGATCCACTGCCCTTCGAGAACCCCCGTGAGAAATGCCGCGATTGCAGCAAGGCTCCATCCGGCAACAGCGTTCATGGGCATGCCAGTCTTTCAACGACTTGTTCGAGTCCGTAGCTTCTCGAACCTTTGACCAGGACGGTATCTTCCTTGACGGCCAGCCCTTCCAGTAGGTCGGCTGCCTCTTTTGCATCCCTGACCCGCCATTGCTGCACTTTCGCTCCGGCAGGAGATTCGGTGATGTTTGCCCATTCTTCCCCGACAAGAACCACTCCATCCAGGAAGTCGATCATCCCGAAAATCTCGGAATGCAGTTTCCCGGATTTCTCCCCGAGTTCCCTCATTCCTCCGAGCACGGCCAGCCGCCGCCCTGGAACGGCAAGCGACCGGAGGACCTCGAGGGCTGCCGCCACCGAGGAAGGATTCGCGTTGTAGGATTCGTCAATGAGCAGGTGCACCCGGCCGTCGCGGATCCATTTTCCGCGGCCCCGAAGGGGCGCCATCCCGGAAATCCCTTTCAAAAGGGTCTCCATAGGAACACCCAGGGCCAATCCCGTCATAACGGCAAATCCGATGTTGATGGCGTGATGGGTGCCTTTGAGCAGGGATTGGCAAACCCAACTCTGCCCCCCGTAGGACAACCCGACTTGAAGGTTCCCCCTCTCAAACACGGTGTCTGTCCCCGTCAAAAGCAGGGCGCTTCCCTTGCGGTAACCTACGCCTGCAATTCGAAACGGCCGCTGCGTCCCTTCAATGGCCTGGCTGAGCTTCGGGTCGTCCGCATTGTAGATGAGCAGGTCCAGGCCTTCCCGCGGGATGATTTCCAGTTTTGCCGAAAGGACCCCTTCCAGGTCCCCCAGCCCTTCGAGGTGGACCGGGGCAACAGCCGTGATCACGGCGATAGTGGGGGGGAAATGCTCCACGATGCTGCGGATTTCTCCTGGGTGGTTCGTCCCCATCTCCAGCACAAGCACTTCCGTACATGGAGGCATGGCGAGAACGGTCATCGCACAGCCGATCCTCGTATTGTGGCTTCTTTTGGCTGAATGGACCCGAAAGACCGGCTCAAGAGCGGATCGAATCAATTCACGGGTCGTCGTCTTCCCCACACTTCCGGTCACCGCGATTTTCACCTTTGGGGAAACCTCCTGGAGATATCCTTCCGCGATCCGCACCAGTGCGTTTTCTGCATCTTCCACCACCAGGCAGGAAGCCCCGCCCTCCAGGATCCTTTTTTCCCACGGGGCAATCCCTTCGGCCGTTCCAATTACAAGCCCGGCACCATTGTCAAGGGCGGCCCCCACGAAGCGGTGACCGTCCGCGTGCTCCCCGGGAAGCGCGACAAACCCGTCTCCAGGGCGAACTTCCCGGCTGTCCGGCCAAATGTTCCCGGGAAGCGGGATTTCCGGCCCCTTCACGATTCCGTCACAATACGCAGCCGCTTCCGAGAGGCGAAGCCTTTTTTTATTCATCATGGGGAAACTCCAATCCTCTGGTCTTTGCCCAGTTCATCACCGTTTCCCTGTCGCTGTAAGGCAGGGTCTTGTCCTTGATGATGATGTACGGTTCCGGCCCCTTTCCTGAAACAAGGACGACATCTCCCGCTCGGGCATGGTCGAGAGCGTAGTGAATCGCTTCCGGCCGGTCGAGAATGACCCGGTGGGTTTTCAGCCTCCGGCCTTGTTTCAGTCCCGCCTCGATTTGCCTTGCGATTTCCGCCGGGTCCTCGCTACGGGGGTTGTCCATCGTGATGACGAGTTCGTCAGCGAACTCCGATGCCACCTCCCCCATCAGGGGACGGTTCGGGGCGTAGCGGTCCCCCCCCATTCCGAACACGGACCAGATTTTCCCTTGTACCACCTCACCGAGGGTTTGCAACACGTTGCGAAGAGCGTCCGGGCTATGGGCATAATCGATGATGCAGCACACTCCGTTTTCAAAAAGGTATCGTTCCAGGCGCCCCGGGACCTGGGGAGCCCTTTCCAGTCCCAGGCGGATGGCCTCTTCCGGCAAGCCTAGCCCGAAAGCGATCGTCGCGGAGGCAAGGATGTTGTAGATGTTGTACTGTCCGGTCAGCGGGATCTTCCAGTCACGGCAAACGTTCCCGGAGGGGAAGCGCACATCGAGCCGAATCCCTTCCAGGTCCATCGAACGGATCCGGGCACGGACGGTTTGCCTGCCGCGAGTGACCAGCCCGTAGGGAATGACATTTTCGGGAAACTCCTCTATCAGCCGCCTCCCGTAAGGATCGTCCGCATTCGCGGCCCCGGACCATTCCCCCCGCGTATATTCTCGAAAGAGTTTTCGCTTGGCCTGGAAATAGGTTTCCATTTCCCCATGGTAATCCAGGTGTTCGGGAGTCAGGTTCGTGAATCCAACCGCATCGAACCGGCAACCTTCGAGACGCCCCTGGACCAGCCCGTGGGAGGAGGCTTCCATCACGCAGGCCTGGCTGCCGTTTTGCACCATCCGCGAAAGCCATTCCTGGACCTCGACGCAATCCGGCGTAGTTCGTTCAGCCAGCGTTTCCTGGGTGCCGTCATGGTACACAATCGTCCCCAGAAGTCCTGTGGGGATTCCCGCCGTATTCAGGATCGAACGGACAAGGTAGGTCGTCGTGCTCTTGCCGTTGGTTCCCGTGATGGCGATCATTTTCAGTTTCTTGCCTGGGTATCCGTAAAAGTGCGCAGAAAGGGAGTTGACTGCCTTTCGCGCATCATCGACGAGGATCTGCGGGAGATCCACGGCAAGAGGCCGCTCGCAGAGAATCGCGGCGGCCCCTTTCAAACGTGCTTCTTCGGCAAAATCATGACCATCGTGCCGTCCCCCCGGCAGGCAGCAGAAAAGGGATCCCGGGGTCACTTTCGCGGTATGATGAGCGATTCGTTCGATTTGAAGCTCATCGGCCGCGGAAACCGCTCCCCAGACTGCCGAGCAGAAGTGGCCTTCCTCATCAAGATGGGCAATGATTTCCCTGAAATCCACGGTTTACGACTCCCCCTCTTGGCAGATGATCTATCGGGCGAGCAGAAGGTAATCCTCAAGAATCGCCCTGAAAGCAGGCGCGGCAATCGCTCCGCCAAGGTGCCCCTTCTGCGATGGTTCCCCGAGAACGACCAGCAGGATATGGTCTGGGTCTTCCGCGGGCCAAAACCCGACGAAGGAGGCAACGAACCGCCCTCTTACATATTTGCCCCGCTCAGCGACTTGTGCGGTTCCAGTTTTGCCCCCCACCGCCACGTGAGGCGAGTTTGCGGCCTTCCCAGTCCCATTTGTGACCACGCGGCGCATCGCCGATCGAACCCAATCGCTGGTCTTCTTCGAGATGACAACATTCCTGACGCATTCCTCTCCGCGGTAGACCACATTCCCCTGTCCGTCCCTGGCTTCCTTTACGATGAACGGCCGGACGCACCGCCCTCCGTTGATCACGGCGGAAAGGGCTGCAACCAGCTGAAGGGGGGTTACGCCGATTCCCTGCCCAATCGCGATATTGGCCGGCACAACGCCTCTCCATTGCTCAGGGGTGCTGACCAGCCCCGCCTCCTCGCCCGGGAGTTCAATCCCGGCCGGATCGGAAAATCCCCACTGTTTCAGGTTGTCGTAGGCAAATCTCGGACGAAAACGGATCCCGATCTGCGCCATCCCCACGTTGCAGCTATTGACGATCAGATCCTGCAGGATCTCGCTCCCGTGCGCCTTGATGTCCGTCACCGTTCCGTCGGCGATCCGGATTCGCCCGGCGCAGTGAAAGGTCTCGTTTTCCCTCACCAATCCCTGCTCCATGGCAGTCGCCATAATGACGGGCTTCAGGGTGGACCCGGGCTCATAGACTCTTCCGATGACGTTGTTCAACCTGACTGCCGGGTCGAGCAGCGTTTCTCTCCGATTCGGATCGAAGGTCGGCCAGGAAGCGGAGGCCAGGACGGCTCCGCTTTTCGGATCCATGCAGACCGCCGCGGCCCATTTCGGCCGGTATTCCTCCGTCGCCTCCTCAAGATGCTTTTCAACGACCATTTGAAGGATCGGATCGATTGTCAGGATCAATTCTCCCGGTCCCTGAAGCTTCGGAGCTCTTTGGAGCGACAAAAGATCGATGCCCTGCCCCGCAGCGTCTCTTGCCAGGATCTTCACCTGGGGCGGCGAGTAAAGAATCTCCTGCCAGGATTGTTCAAGCCCGGCCAGCCCCTCGTCGTCGATATCGCAGAAACCGAGAACGTGAGCCAGCAGTTTCCCTTGGGGGTAAACCCGTTTCCTTTCCTTGATAGCGTAGATTCCTTTCAACTTCTTCGAAAGGAGGCGGGCAGCGGTCTCGGGCGGAATCTTCCTGGCAACCCACACGAAACGCCCCTTCATCGGCCTGGAGATCTTTTCAAGAACTTCAGGGGAAATCCGATCTCCCAGAATGTTTTTGACTTCGGCAGCATTTGCGGGATCCCAGTATAGGGGATCGATGAAAAGGCTGGTTGCTGGAACGGAAAGCGCAAGGGCGGAACCCCGGCTGTCGCGGATCACTCCCCGGCTTGTACTGATGGCAACCTGGGTCCAGTACTGGCTGTTCGCCTGCAGGACGGTTCTCGGATCAGGCCAGGCCTGAACAAACACAAGCCGTGCCGCCAAAAAACCAAGGGCAAGAAAGAGCCAGGTCCAGACATTCCCAAACCGTCTAAACAGGCTTATCCCGACTACCCCCTTGGCGACTGGATGAAAAAATCGCGATTAATCCTGAGCGTGAGCTTCTTTCTCGAACAAACCGGCAAGGCTGAAACCGGCAACAGGCGCTTTCGGCCCGGAATCCGGCCGTAATGCGACAGAATGGGTGGGGCGAGCCAGAGGCGGGACCGTCACGACGGCAACCCCGCCGTCCGCTACCATGCCCATTTTTGCACTCGCCACACTATACACTCTTGATGGAGATAGTAAAGAAGCCAGTTTGTTTCTCAAATCGAGTTCAAGCTCCTGGTAGTTTTCAATAGTCTCGTTGAGGCGGGTCAGCCGCTGTTCGAGGCTCATGTTGTAAATCCGCAACCCTCCGAGCCCCATGACGAGAACCCCGATAAAGACCGCCACGGCCGCAAATGCGGAATGCGCCCGCCCTTTTCGCTGCATCCGTTTTCGATTCCCGACCGGAGACGGCATCCCCCTTCACCTCCCTGGATCGATTTCTCTACCCTGCATCCGGAAGACGCGCAGCATTGCGCTCCTTGACTTGTAATTGCGCTGGACCTCTTCCGGGGAAGCCTGAATCGCCTTTCTCGGCATCCGTCGCCCCCTACCGTCCTTTTCCCACTCGTTGAAGGCATGTTTGACGATCCTGTCTTCAAGGGAGTGGTAACTGACGACCAGGACACAACCGTTTTCACTGACGGACAGAACCGCCTGGTTCAAACCCTCACGCAGGGCTTCCATCTCGTCGTTCACTGCGATCCGGAGGGCCTGAAAAACCCTCCTGGCCGGATGCCGGTTCATTTTCCGCTGAAGCGGCGCCGGAAGGGCGTTTCGAATCACATTCACCAATTCCGCCGTTGTCAGGATCGGGCCCTTCTGATCCCGGTGTTTCACGATCCCCCTGGCAATCGTTGCGGCATGCGGTTCTTCCCCGTAATCCCGGAAAAGTCTTCGCAATTCGGCTTCGGACAGGTTGTTGATCAAGTCCTCCGCCGTCGTTTCGCCTCTGCCCATCCGCATGTCAAGAGGCCCCTCCTCCTGGAAGGAGAATCCCCTTTCCGACAGCGACAGCTGGAGATTGGAAACGCCCAGGTCGAAGACCACTCCATCCGGTTTTCCCCAACCGGTCTCACTGATAATCTGCTGGAGGCACCGGAAGTTTCCCTCGGCAACACGGAAACGGCCTGCCGCTAGCGGGCCTGACAGCCGTTCGAGGGTCCGCTTCAGGGCCATCGGATCCTGGTCGATCCCGAGGACCCTGCAGGAGGGCCACTCGAGGAGGAACCGCTCTGCGTAGCCTCCTAGTCCCACCGTGGCATCAACGATAAAACGGGGGGAGAATTCCCTGGCCAGCTGAGTCACGACTTCTTCGAGGAGTACAGGGACATGCTCGATCAAAAGCCGTCAACCTCCTCGGCAATCTCCGGCAGGGTTTCCAGAACCCTGGTCCTGTAACGGTTCCACTGTTCGGAGTCCCATACCTCCAGATGGTCAAGAACCCCGTTGATACTGACCTCCTGGTCGATTCCCGCCTGCTCCCTGAGGGATTGCGGCAGTAGAACACGGCCGGCGGGATCCATCGGTAGCTCATGGGCGGATGCAAGAAGCACCCGGATCAGATCCCTGGTTTTCCCCTTTGAATAGGGCAGGTTGTGAAGCTTTTCCAGAATTCCTTCCCAGCTTTTCAGCGAATAGATGGACACACAGCGGTCGATTCCGAAAGAGGCCACGACACTGTTCCCGAGTTCCTCCCGGAACCGGGCAGGGATCACGAGGCGTCCTTTTGAGTCCAGCCTGTGTTCAAATGTCCCCACCAGCATCGGAAAACCTCCCACAAAATGACACTTTATCCCACTTATGCCCACTTTATCACTTCACACCCACTAGGTATGATTCTTTTGAATCAAATAAACTGTATTACTATGGGAGGAAGGTCCTATTTTTAGCGTCTGTTCATTCGGCTGGCGCTGCTTTTCGATCTGGAAGAGGGGCAGGGGACAAAAAAAGCCCCCCTGACGGGGGGCCGGGGAGTATCCCATAAGCCGGGTTCTGTCAAGAACGACCATTTATCTAGACTTGGACTTGCGCCCAAGTTCAAGCGACCGTACCCGGGGGTCAGCGGGCCGCCTCATCCCCCCCTATTCGGTCTTGCTCCGGACGGGGTTTGCCTAGCCTGCAGGTCACCCTGCAGCTGGTGGGCTCTTACCCCACCTTTTCACCCTTGCCGGCAGCGGGGCCGGCGGACTGTTTCTGTGGCACTTTCCTGAGGTTCGCACCTACTGGAAGTTATCCAGCGTCCTGCCCTATGGAGCCCGGACTTTCCTCTCCCGCCGCTTGAAAAAGCCGGCGGCAGCGGCCGTTTGTGATACTCCCCGGATCCATTTTACCCCAGAACCGCGCTTGTTGGCCTATTTCAGGGAAGCGTGCAAAAACGCAAGTTCCACGTAGGACGCTGCCAGTTCACGGATCCGGTCCCGTTCTTCCGGCAGAATCGAACGGACCACTCTCGCCGGGACCCCCATGAGCAGGCTTCCGGGAGCGACCTCTTGCCCCTCCGGTACAAGGCTTCCCGCCGCAACAACTGAGCCTTCCCCAATATGGACCCCATCGAGCAGGATCGCCCCCATCCCGATCAGGCATTCCCGGTCAACGACGCAGCCATGAAGGATTGCGCCGTGTCCCACGGTCACGTCCGGACCTATCCTGACGCCCCGTTCGCGAGTGACATGCAGGACGGCTCCATCCTGGACGTTGGACCGGGTCCCGATCCGAATGCTGTTCAGGTCCCCTCTCACAATGGCTCCATACCAGACGCTCGAGTCCTTTTCCAGGAAGATCGAGCCCACGAGAACGGCGGAGGCGGCAACAAAGGCCGCTTCCGCCGTTTCCAGCTTCCAATTGCAGGGAAATTCCCGCTTTTCCATGATCTTCTGTCCTAATGGGACCTGACGATTTCCTTGATCACCATCAACCGGCTTTGGCTGGAACGCTCCATCTCATCCAATTTCATCGTGATGTCCCGGATCGTTTCCTTGAATGACGGGATCATGACGTGCTCGAGAGCGTTCACGCGCCGCCGCGTTCTCTCGATTTCAGAAGCCATGAGCTTTAGGGCTTTCTCGTCTGCCGCAAGCTTGATCAGCCGGGAGATCAGCCGCGAAAACTTCTCCAGTGCGATATCCAGGCTTCCGGGAGAGGTTGCAAGGCCGTAGCTGAGGGTTCCCCCGCCCTGGTTCACGGTGTATTCCGGAACGACGACGCTCATGACATTCCTGTAGGCGACTTCCAGGCTACAGGAAGCTCCCGAGATCATCAGAGACTGCTCCAGCATGGCCGGCAAGGTTTGCGCCCTCGCGAGGAGGAAGCTGCGGTAACACTCCGCCAGCTCGCCCTCCAGCTGTTCCCTCAAGAGCTTGATCGCTCGTGCCCTCCCAAGAAATTCCTTGATGAGGGCATCCTGTTTGTCCTTCAGAAGCTTGTGTCCCCTCTTCGCCACCACCAGGCGCTTTTTCAGCCTGGATAGCTCCATGCGATTCGGGTTCACATTCAGTCGCTTTGCCATGGGTATGCCCCCTTAAGACAGAACGGCTTCCGACTCGTTGGCCTCCCGTTCCTTGAGGAGCGGCTTGAGATACTTCTCAACGTAGGCATCCCGCACTCGCTTCAGCTCCCGCACGGGGATCATCGTCAGCAATTCCCAGCCGAGAGCCAGGGTTTCTTCGACCGTCCTGTTTTCATATTCGCCCTGCCTGACATACCGGTCTTCAAAGGCATCCGAAAAACGGGCGAACGCCTTGTCTTCATCCGTCAGGGCCCCTTCTCCGAGGATGATCGCGAGTTCCTTCGCTTCCTTGCCCCGGGCGTATGCAGCAAAGAGCTGGTTCATGAGGTCCGCGTGATCTTCCCGGGTCTTTCCCTTGCCGATCCCCTTGTCTTTCAGGCGGGAGAGCGAGGGCATAACATCCACGGGGGGGTAGATCCCCTTCCGGTGAAGGCCCCGGCTTAGAATGATCTGCCCCTCGGTGATGTAGCCGGTGAGGTCCGGGATCGGATGCGTCTTGTCGTCTTCTGGCATCGTCAGGATGGGCAGCTGCGTGATCGACCCTTTTCTCCCCCTGAGCCGCCCGGCACGCTCGTACATGGTCGCAAGGTCCGTGTACAGGTAACCGGGGTACCCTCGGCGCCCGGGGACTTCTTTTCGGGCCGCTGAAATCTCCCGGAGGGCTTCGCAGTAGTTGGTCAAGTCCGTCAGGATAACCAGAACGTGCATGTCGCACTCGAAGGCCAGGTATTCCGCAGCGGTCAGGGCCAGGCGGGGCGTCGTGATCCGTTCGATTGCCGGGTCGTCCGCGAGGTTTACGAACATGACCGTCCGTTCGATCGCACCGGTTTTCCGGAAGTCTTCCATGAAAAACGAGGCTTCTTCAAAAGTGATCCCCATTGCGGCAAACACGACTGCAAAGGCTTCGTGCCCGCTGATGACCGCCGCCTGGCGCGCGATCTGCGCCGCCATCCGGTTATGAGGGAGACCGCTTCCGGAAAAAATCGGGAGCTTCTGACCCCGAACCAGGGGGTTCATTCCGTCGATGGTCGAAATCCCGGTCTGGATAAATTCTGACGGGAAATCCCGGGAATAGGGGTTGATCGGGTTTCCGTTGATGTCCAGCAGGGCCTCGGGAATCACCCCGGTTCCTCCGTCCAGGGGCTCTCCACGGCCGTTGAAGATGCGCCCCAGCATGGTCCGGCTTACCGGGAGGGTCAGGACCTTTCCGAGAAAACGCACTTTGGTGGATTCGCAGTCAATGCCCGTCGTCCCTTCGAAAACCTGGACCAGGGCCTTGTCCGTCGTGATTTCGAGGACGCGCCCCCTTCTCCTCTCCCCGGAAGCCAATTCAATTTCCACAAGCTCGTCGTAGCGGACCTCGTTGACTTTCTCGACAACCATCAGCGGGCCCGAAAGGTTGGTGATGGTTCGGTACTCCCTAGGCAACATGGACCTCACCCCCAGCCGGCATCAGATTGCCGATTTCTTTCTTGATATCCTCCTCAAGCTGGTCCAGCAGCTGCAGTTCTTTCTCATCGACGTAGCGCATACGGGTGATGCGTTCCCGGATCTCCATTTCGGTGATGTCCTTCAGGGCGGCTCCCCGCTTCAGTGCTTCCATCGCCAGATGGTGGAACGTCAGGATGTTCTTCAGCATCTTGAATTGCTTGTCCATCGAAGCGTAAGTGTCTACTTCGTGGAAGGCGTTCTGGTGAAGGAAGTCTTCGCGGAGGGATTTCGCCGTTTCTAGGATCATCCGCTCCTCTTTGGAGAGGGAATCGATCCCTACAAGGCGAACGATTTCTTTCAGTCGATCCTCGTCTTCCAGCAACGACATGGCTTCGATGCGATTTTTGGCCCATTCCCCGTCATAAATGCCATCCCAGTACTCTCCAAGTTTCTCGGCGTAGAGAGAATAGCTGCTCAGCCAGTTGATCGCGGGGAAATGCCTCTGGTAGGCCAGGCTTGCATCCAGGCCCCAGAAAACCTTTGTGACGCGAAGGGTATTCTGGGTCACGGGCTCGGACAGGTCGCCTCCGGGAGGAGAAACGGCCCCGATGACGCTGACGGCTCCCTCGACTCCCGCCTTTCCAAGACAGATTGCCCTGCCCGCACGTTCATAGAACGAGGCCAGTCGGGTTCCCAGGTAGGCGGGGTACCCTTCTTCGCCCGGCATTTCTTCAAGTCGGCCGGAAATCTCTCGAAGCGCTTCCGCCCACCGGCTCGTCGAATCCGCCATCAGGGCGACCGAATACCCCATGTCACGGTAATATTCCGCGATCGTGATCCCCGTATAGATCGAGGCCTCCCGGGCAGCCACGGGCATGTTCGAGGTATTGGCAATGAGAACCGTCCGTTTCATCAGCGGTTGGCCGGATCGCGGGTCTTCGAGTTCGGGGAATTCCAGCAAAACGTCCGTCATCTCGTTTCCCCGTTCTCCGCATCCGATGTAGACCACGATCTCCGCATCGGCCCACTTTGCCAGCTGGTGCTGGATGACCGTCTTCCCGGAGCCGAACGGTCCCGGAACGCAGGCGGTCCCGCCCCGGGCGATCAGGAAGAACATGTCCACAACCCGCTGACCGGTCGTGAGGGGAACCACCGGGGGAAGGCGCCTGGCGACTGGACGGGGCGTCCGAACCGGCCAGCGCTGGAGCATCTGGACTTCGCGGCGTTCTTCACCGTCGACTAGAACAGCAATGGTCTCTTCAACGGTAAAATCCCCTTCCCGGATCTCCTCGACCCTCCCCTGGATTCCCGGCGGAACCATGACCCGGTGTTCGACCAGAACGGTTTCCTGGACAACCCCGAGGACATCACCCGAAACCACGAAGTCACCCTTCTTCACTTTTGCCCGGAAGGTCCACCTGCGGGCGCGGTCAATCGCAGGAACGTTGATCCCACGCGAAATAAAGGGGCTCTGGGCCTTTTCCTCAATTGCGTTCAAAGGACGCTGAACGCCGTCGTAGAACTGCTCGATCATTCCAGGACCGAGTTCTACGCTCAACGGTGCTCCCGTGCTGATGACCGGCTCTCCGGGCATCAGGCCCGAGGTTTCTTCATAAACCTGAACTGAAGCCAGGTCTCCCTTTAGTTCGATGATCTCTCCGACAAGCCCGAGGTTTCCGACACGAACCACGTCGTACATGCCGGCCCCGGTCATTCCGCTAGCAACGACAAGCGGTCCGGAAATTTTGCTGATCTTTCCCTTTACAGACTTCCCAACGGCCACATGGATCGCCTCCAACCTGTTGCATCGTTTTTCGATCAGCCGGTCCAATCACGATTTACTTCACCGAAAAGATGTCCATCCCGACTGCGCGTTCGACACTCGACTTGATCGATTTGAAACCCAAGCCCCTCGATCCCCGGAGTCCGGGGATGGGAACGATGCTCGTGTCTTCCTTTTCGTTGATTTCCTCGATCCGTTCCTTCAGGCGCTCGTACCAGTCTTCGACGACAAAGACGACGGCGTACTTCCCCTGGACAAGCTCGTTCAGGATCCTTTTCGCTTCTGTATCCGCCCCGTCTTCCAGGACGTGCGGTTCAATCCCCACCGCCTGAAAGGGAAGTACGCTCTCATAATCGCCGAGAGCCGCCATCGACCGGTTTCGGTTAACCGCTGACATGCCTCAGCAACCCCCTCAGGACGTCCCTGCTGGCTCCGTTCGCCTTGCCGACAAGGATGATCCGGACATTCTTCGCTTCCATTTCCTTCAGCCAGAGGTAGTAAAGGACGTACTCCGGAGAAGTGGAACTAAATCGAGTCTGCTCTACAATCCTGAGGACGTAATCGTCCAGTGCTTTTTCAACGTCGACGATGAGCCGATCGAAATCTGAGATCTCCTGTAGCTGTGACAGTGCTCCGGTCAGGTCGGTATAAGCCAGCAGTCTTCCCCAGCTTTCCAGGGGTTCCCCCGTCAGGGAGAGGAGCCGCTCAACGGAAATGATGCCCCCATCGTGCAGGAAACCGGCAATCCGGCTGTTTTCCACCTGCATCCGGCGGAGCCTCAGGAGGTTTCTCACGTTTTCCGCGTCGATCCTGCCCCGGACCCATTCCACGATCCCTTTCCGCTCAAGTTTTGCAGCCAGCTTCAGCATTTCGGAGAAAAGCAGATCGTCAAGCTGGCGTTCGATCTCGAGGATGTCATGGAACTGTTCCCACTGAGCAAGAAGCTGAGGGACCGCACTCCTGAGTCCGAAAGGAAGGAGACGGTAATCTTCCGACTCGAGCGATTCAATCAAGAACTCGGGGGTAACGTTCCCAAGCCGGGTCAGGAGATCCCAGCGCCGGGAACCGCCGGATTTCTGCAAAAAGGAGCTCTTCAACAGCACCTTGATGTTATGGAAGTCATACGGCATCTTGCAGAGGGCAACCAGCGCCTTGTCAGGGACAAACTGTTCGGTTTCCCTGTACACGTAGTTCAGCTCCGCCTCGATGGCCCCGTCGAAAGCGCCCTCGTTCTTCATCTCGACGAGCCAGGAAGAATAGCAGGTCTCATTGAGGACTTTCAATGCTCCCTGCAGGTCCTCGGCATCCAGCATCCTCTGGAAAGCACCGGAATCCAGGAGGCGATTCTCCATCGCCCTCAGGCGTGCTACCGTATAGCCATAACTTTCCGCCTGGGCCATTCCCTCACCTCCCGTCAATTGGAAAAAAGCTTCTTGACCGTCTCCGCCTCGAGCTCTTCCCTGGCTGTCCGGATCAGCATTTCCCAGGAACAGTTCACGTCCACCAGGCCACGCCGGAGAATGAATCCCCCGGTGATCGGAGCCTTCTCTTCAGCCATCTTCAGGTTCCAGCCGTGTTTTTCATTGCATTGCTGCAACCACGCGGCATCCAGGGCTTTTTCGTCCCGCCCGACAAGAAGCCACTCCTCGCGTGTTTCGACTGCCTGCAAAAGCAAGGTTTCTGCAAAACGCCTGGCCTCATCCGCCTTCATCCCGCACATGAGCCCTTTTGCCGCTTCAAAGGCCTCGTCGATCAGGGCTCTTCGGGCGGTCAGGTCATGGTTGTTCACGTCCAGTTTCGCCACGATTTCCTTCCTGCGCAGGATTTCCGGGATTTCCGCTTCCAGGCGCTTTTTCTGGCTTTCCTCCATCCGCCGGATCTCTTCCTCGGTCTGGCGGTGGATCTTCTCGGCCTGGCTGCGTGCGGAAGAAAGGATTTGTTCCGCCTCAGCCCGGGCATCCTCCTCGATCTTCGCCTTGATATCGGTCAGAGACATGCCAGACACCCCGGCTAGAGCTTGATGCTGTTCATCAGGATGATACTGAGAAGGAGCGCGAGCACCGCGTAGGTTTCAACCATGGCCGGAAGGATAACGGCTTTACCGATCTCTTCCGGGCGCTTGGAAATCAGCAGGATGGCGCCGGCAGAGGCTTTGCCCTGGGCAACCGCGGAATAATAGCATGCGATCGCGATGGGCATCAGGGAACCGAAGATTCCGATCCCCTGCCAGATGGTCACTTTCACGGCGGCTCCTCCGAGCAGGCCCACTTTCAGGATGGCGAAAAAGGCCGCGAGGAGCCCGTAGATTCCCTGGGTTCCCGGAAGTGCCAGCAGAAGCAGGGCGAGGCCAAACTTACCCGGGTCTTCAGTCATGACTCCCGCTGCCGCTTCGTCTGCGATCGCGATTCCGATCGCGGACCCGGAACCGGCGAACCCCGCTGCAATTCCCGCCCCCAGGACGGCAATCATTGCTCCAAGCTGTTCCGACATGGTATTCAAGAGAGTTGCGACAACCTGGTCCATAAGTTCCATTCCTCCTTAGTTAAAGTGGGGTTTTCTTCGGTTAATCAATTTTTCTCCTGCTGTCCGCAGGAATCGACGATCTTCACGAACTGGGTTTCGTGGCAAAAAGGAGCAAAGAGCCTTCCGTTTGCCTCGTAGAACTTGCTGAAAAACTCGACGTACTGGAGGCGCAGGGAATGGACGAAAGCCCCCAGAACGTTGATCGCCAGGCTGAAGATGTTGCCGACGACGAAAAGGATCAGGGCAAGGATCCAGCCAACATAAGGGACTCCTTCGGAGATCATCTTGGCTAGCAGGTTAATGATCAGCCCGATGGCTGCGCCCGATAGCCCCAGAGCCAGAAGGCGGCTGTAACTGAGAGTATCCCCAAGGTAGGAAGTGATCCCGTAAAGGCTGAGTGCTCCCGAAAAAGCCTTTCCAAGGATCCCCTTCTTGGTCCTCCCCTGGGTCAAAAACAGGGTGACCGCTCCTGCGATGGACAGGCCTTTCGCGAGCATCCCCATCGAGGCGGGAACCCTCCCGATCATAACGAGGAAAAGGAGCCCCACGCCGTTGAGCAGAAGGATCCAGCCGCCACGGTCTGCAAAGGCCTCCATGTAGGATTTGCGCCGGAGGGCATCCCAGAAGGCGATGCAAAGCCCGAAAATCAGCTGGACAAAACCCAGGGTGAGACAAACTCCGAGGTAGGTCATCGGATCGTTCATCGGATCCCAGACGACCAAACGGTCTCTGAGCGGACGAAGGAAGTGGAGGAAGGCGAAGCTGTCGATCGTGTTGGCGAGCCATGAGCCCGTAAGGGCGCCCATGACGATCGTCGACAGGCCGCAAATGAACATGACGACGAGGAGCTTCCTGAGATTGCCGCCAACGGGGAACTTGAGAAGCACCCACCCAAGCAGGACCGACAGGATGATCCCAAAACCCGCGTCGCCGAGACACATGCCGAAAAAGACGTAGAAGAAGGGAGCCATCATGAGCGTCGGGTCGACCCCGCCGTACGTCGGAACGCCGAACATGTTCGTGAGGGGTTCGCAGGGTGAAGCCCAGGCTGGGTTTTTAAGCAGGGAAGGAGCCACTTCCCCCTCTTCGGGAGCCTTGACCGTCTTTTCGGAAAGAGAGCTGAACGGTTCCAGCTCTTTTTCGATCTTCTCCAGGGAATCTGCAGGGGCCCAGAAACGAATGAAATGGCTCTGTTCGGTCCTTTCGCTCGAATCGAGGGCCTCATAGCGCCCCTTCATCACACTCCAGTAATCCGACATCGCCTGCACTCGGCCCAGCCATTCCGCGGAAAGCGACCTCGCTTCTGCCTGCAGGTCGGTTTCCCTCTTCACCAGGAGTTCTTTCCGTTCTTCCAGCCGAGCGATTTCCTCCTCGACCGTTCCGGAAAGGTCCCGTGGAAGATCGATCCGGTTGAAAGAGACTTCCGCACAGATCGAGGCCACCTTCTCCTCGTTCTCACGAAGGTAGACGAGGGCCGCTTTTGCGTCCTTGTCCTTCTCGGGGTTGCTGATTCGGACGAACAGTTCCCCTTCTTTCCCCACGTGAGCGGAAAAGGCCAGCTCAAGACGGTTGACCTGTTCTGCGGGTAAAGTGCCAAGGATCCCCTTGACTCTTTCCGTTCCGGTTGTGAAAAAGAACAGAGGCTGTGGAAGATCGCTGAAGGCTCGCAGTATTGCTTCCAGGCCAGAGATCTGGGAGAGTTCCGTTCGAATTTCTACAAACTGCCTTTCCAGGCTGCGAAGGTGAAGGATCAGTTTTTGAAAATCGGTTTCCCTGGACCAGGATTCGAGTTCGCTCATCGAGTGCCGGGGTTTTTCAGCCAGGGCCTTCGAAAGGAAACCGGCTTTTTCGCCCCGGTAGGTTTCAAGGAAACGCAAGGCGAACCGCGCATCGGCCAGCAGGTTGTCATAGCGTTTGAGCTCTTCTGATGCCGTTGCCCCCCCCGCCTCCGCAGAAGCGCTGTCGGGGCCTCCCCTGATGATCTCGCAACATCCGAGGCGCTGCAGGGACGCGATAACCCGGTCCGTCACGGATCGATGCAGGGCAAGCTCGACCTTTTTCATCTCAACTAAGGCCATATTTCGCCGTCACCTCTTTCACCAGCCAGGTCGCCACTTCTTCCACCCGCGACTTGCGTGCCTGGACGAAGGCTTCCGTCTGCTTCTTCCCTTCGGCACGGATCGTTTCGGCGCGCTTCTCCGCTTGCGATTCCGCCTCGGCGATTTCCTGGCGGAACTTCTGATGCAGCTCCTGCTTTGCTTCCTTTGTTCTTCTTTCGCTTTCGGAACGCGCGTCGGAAACAAGACGAGAGGCTTCGGCTTTTGCCTGCTGTATGATTTTTTTTGCGCTTTCCTCTGCCTGCCTTATTTCTTCAGCTAAACTTGCCGCCATTGCTTTCACCTCCCTTGCAAATCGTTTAAGAAAATGCATTCTACAATACACAGAAAAATCCACCCTGAGTATTCTAATCGGCAACGGAATATTGTGTCAATTGTCACAATCGGCGGGAAAAAATGGAAATTTGTTCGGTCCAATCAAAAAAGGGAGGCTTTCTCCGCCTCCCTCCGAACTCCTATGGAGCGGACAACGGGATTCGAACCCGCGACCCTCGGCTTGGGAAGCCGATGCTCTACCAGCTGAGCTATGTCCGCATCTGCGGGGGATATTATATCGATGAGGCCTTCCTTTGGCAAGGCGAATTTTCCGAAATCGCACGGGCCCCCCCGGATCGTCCTGCAGGTTTACTGAAAAGATTCTCTTGAAGCCCTTCAAAAAGGACAGGACCAAACTTTCCTCGTTTTCCGGGAAGGCCGGACTTGTCATTACGTTTTAAATGGATTATTATGTAAAAACAATTATTGGTTGGAGGGGTTGTCAAATGTGGACACTTGACGAGGGCATCGCCAGGTTAAAGGAATCCGGGACAAAGATAACGGCGCAGCGGATCGCCATCTTGAAACGCCTGGAGGGTCGAAAGGATCATCCTTCCGCCGAGCAGATCTACCATGAACTCAAAAGAGATTTTCCGACCATTTCTTTTGCCACGATCTACAGCACGGCTCAGCTTCTGGCAGAAAAAAACCTCGTTCAGATTCTAACGATCGACGACAAGCGGGTCAACTACGACCCAAATCCCGAGCCCCACGGCCATTTCCGCTGCACGGCCTGCGGGCATATAGAGGATGTCCCGATCACGGAATCGCTGCTTGAAATGCTGAAGATGGGACAGGATTCAACGATTTCAAGCGTCCAGCTGTACATGTACGGGTTGTGCCCCAGCTGCAACGTCCGGTGAGTGCCCTTCAGCAGGGATGATCCTCTTTTTTTTCGGGGCGGTAGCGCTCCTTGTCCTTGCGATCGCGCTGGGCCTCCAGGCGGGCCGGCTAAAAAACCGGCGGGTGAGAAGGCTTTTCTGGCTTTCCCTCGCTTTCGGACTTTTTCTTTCTGCGATTTTCCTTGGATGGGCCGGAAGATGGTGGCTGGCCGCAGGTCCGCTTATTCCTCTTTTCCTGATCCTCCTCCTTCGGATCCGTTTTCCTTTCCTTTTTGACGGGGCTGCCTCTCCCAGGAAGCAGGCCGAGAAAGAGGGACAAGGTCAAAAACCGGAAAGGGTATAATCGAATCATGAAAACGGAGGCTATCCATCCAGAAGAAGCGCTGTCCCCTCTTCAAAAGGTCCTGATCGGCCTTGTTCTCCTGTGCGGATTCGTTTTCAGCCCGGCGGCAGCCCAGGCTGCGACACCGCACTTGTTATATTCGATCCTCCTTCCTTTCCAGGTCGGCGGAACGGTGAAAGTCATCCTTCCGGACGGATCGGAACAACCAATTGGACGAGTCGAGATGCTCCCGGAGAAAACTCGGTGGCCTGCCTACACGGCAACCCGTTGGGGAACCCCGGGAACCGTTGCTGCTTCTGCCGTCAATGCAATTCACCTTTTGATCGACATCGAAAAAGGACGAGGCAGAACATTCAGCCTGCTCCCCTCCGAAACCATCGCCCCAGCGGCAGGACCTGGGAGCGCCCTTGTCATCACCGGGAAGGGGGGGTACGGACTTTTCGGAGGCTGGGCCCCGCCAGTGGGTTCGCCGGTGACCGTGATTTCGGCTTCCGGCGAAGAACGTCCGCTGAATGGGGGTCCCCTCCCTCAGGAGGGAGAAACCCTCCGGATCGAAGTGAACAGTTCCTGCGCCCCCTATATGATCGAAATTGAAAACCGGCCCGGCGGCAGGGTGTTTGCCTGGTCCAGGTCCGTGGAACAAAGCGGTGTGATCGCCAGGGTCATCCGGCCCGTGCGGGGGGTCGGCCGTTTCGAGGGGACCCTTTTCCAATCGGTGGGACGGCTCAGGGCAAACCACCCCGGAGTGATCGACATCAGCACGTCGCCCGAGGGAGAGATCGGCGGTTTCCAGATCATCCCCTTCAATCATGCCCATTCCGCGGAGATGGAAGGGGCATGGCAAAGGACCCAATGGCTGATCATTGATTCTCCTGACGGAAAAACACCCCTTACCGGGCGTCCTCCGCTCTTCGGGGGAATCCTCGTCCCCGGCCCCCGCGAGACAGAACGGCTTTGGGATCTCTGGTCCACTTACGGCAGGAGACCTCTCGTCCTTTGCCGCATCGACGGCGGCCCCTGGACAAGGCTGCCGGAGTTGATCGGCAAACAGGATCATGCCCTGGAGAATGTGACGCATCTCCGTCTCTATTTTCCTGTTGTGGAAGAGCCGAACCTCTGAGGTGTTGACCCCGGAATAAGAAGGATGCACCGGACACGGAAACCGCCGGTGCATCCTTTTTTCTCTTCCCCTCCCGTTTTCTCTTCCTACTCCACGGTCACGCTTTTCGCAAGGTTCCTCGGCTGGTCGATCTCACACTCTCTCAGCCTCGCCATGTGATAGGCAAACAGCTGCAGGGGGACAACCGTGAGGAATGGTGTCATCTCCTCGTCCGTCCAAGGGACGCGAAGGACATCGTTCGCGTGGCGGGAGATCAGTTCATCTCCATCCGTTGCAACCGCCAGAATCGGAGCCTTCCTGGCCTTGGCTTCCTGGATGTTGGAAAGGGTCTTCTCGTAAAGCCCGTCCCTAGGAATGATGACCATGACCGGGACGGCCGCCTCAAGAAGGGCGATTGGGCCATGCTTCATCTCTCCGGCCGCGTAAGCTTCCGCGTGAACGTAAGAAATTTCCTTGAGCTTTAACGCGCCTTCCAGGGCGACGGGGAAGGACATCCCTCTCCCCAAAAAGAGAAAATCCTTCCGGTCTGCATATTTCTCCGCAAGTGCGCGGACGGAGTCTTCCCTTTCGAGAGTGACCTCAACCTTGTAGGGCAACCTCAGCATTTCTTCCAGAAGGCGGTTCCCCTCCGCGGCTGAGAGAGTTTCTCTCATGCGCCCCAGGTAAAGGGCAAAAAGGTACAGGGCGGCAATCTGTCCCATGAACGTCTTGGTGGCCGCTACCCCGATCTCGGGTCCCGCCTTTAGAAGCAGGACATCGTGGACTTCACGGGCCAGTGTCGATCCGCGGACATTGGTCACCGCAAGGCAGTGAGCTCCCTGGGAACGGGCCAGGCGGCAGGCTGCGAGGGTATCTGCCGTTTCCCCCGACTGCGAAACGAAAACGGCAAGCGTTTCCGTATCTGCCCTCAGGTGGCGGTACCGGTACTCCGAAGCGATGTCGACTTTCACTTCGAGATCCGTCCATTTTTCGAGGACTCTTTCGGCAACCAGGGCTGCATAATAGGAGGTCCCGCAGGCCACGATGTGTAGCTTCCTCCAGGATTCGACCAGCTTTTTGTCCCAGGCAAGCTCGGGGGAAAGGTCGACTTTCCCGTTTTCCACCCTTCCCTTGAGAGTCGTCCGGAGAACCGCCCCCTGTTCATGGATTTCCTTGAGCATATAGTGGGGATAGGCCGCCTTCTCCGTCATGGAGACTTCCCAGTCGATGGTGGAAATGCTCTTCTCCACCCGTTGTCCGTCGCTTGCCCATACCTGAATGCCGTCCCTCGAAACGGCCGCGATTTCCCCTTCTTCCAGGTACACCACCTGGCGGGTATAGGGCAGGAGGGCAGGGACATCCGACGCGCAGAACCCTTCGCCGTCCCCGATCCCCAGGATGAGCGGGGAGCCTTTCCTGAGGCAGTAAAAGGTCCCGTCGATCTCCCGGTTCATGATCGCAAGAGCATAGGATCCCCGCAGTTTTTCGGTAAGTTTTACCAGGGCATCCAGCATGTCTTTCTGGTAGAGGCGCGCCAAAAGCTGCACGATGACCTCGGTATCCGTTTCCGAAGTGAAGGTGACTCCAGCTGCTTCAAGTTCTTCCCGCAAATCCAGGTAATTTTCGATGATCCCGTTGTGAACAAGGACGAAATTCCCGCAATCATCACAATGAGGGTGGGCATTGTCCACGGAAACGCCCCCATGGGTGGCCCACCGCGTGTGGCCGATCCCCTGGCAGCCTTCAAGCTGCCTTTCCTCAACAAGCCGCGCCAAATCGGCCACCTTGCCAACCTCTTTGATAACTTCAAGACGCCCGTCGCTCTTCACGGCCAGACCGGCGGAGTCGTATCCCCGGTACTCCAGCCTCTTCAGTCCTTCCAGAAGAACGTCCGGGGCGTTTCGCATGCCCACATAGCCAACAATTCCGCACATATTCCTTTTCTCTCCTTTGGCAACTCAGGGGGAGACCCGGCCTTTGTCCCGCAAATCACTTCGCGGTTTTGTAGCCGGGCTTTAACGGGCCTCTCTCACCATGGCCCCGGGGTATCCGCCGAATTTTCGATTCGCCCCGACCTCGTCAACTGGCTTCGCCAGTTCAGGCGCTTCCACCGGAACGCAAACGGCTCAGAATCTTTCAGTCATTGCATTCCTCCTTCCTGACGATGTCCAGGATGGTTTCCCGGAGTTCAGGGTCATGCAGCGCCAGGGTTACCGTCGCCTTCAGCCACCCTAGCTTCGTCCCGCAATCCAGCCTCGTTCCGCGATACAGGAGGCCGTAGACCGGTTCTTCCGCCAGAAGGGCCCGCAAGGCGTCTGTCAGCTGGATCTCCCCTCCGGCTCCTGCCCGGACCGACCGTAGGTGCCCGAAAATCGCAGGGCTGAGAAGATATCGGCCAATGATGGCATACCGGCTTGGTGCCTGCCCGGGGGAGGGCTTCTCCACCAGGTTCGTGATCCGGAAAACCCCTTCCCCGCAGGGGTTTCCCTCGATGATCCCGTATCGGGAGGTTTCTTCCCAGGAGACTTCCTCGAGGGCCAGGACCGACCCCCCGAGGGATTCATGAACCTCGGCAAGCTGCCCGAGGACCGGTTGATCCGAAAGGATGACATCATCGGGAAGAATGAGCCCGAAATAAGAATCGTTGAAGCAGGGTTCTCCGCAAAGCACGGCATGCCCCAGCCCAAGAGGCTCGGACTGCCTCACGTAGGCGAAGCGGGCCATCTCCGAAATCCTCGCCAGTTCGTCCCTGAGGCCGAGTTGCCCCCTTCTTTCCAGCAGGTTCTCAAGCTCAACCGAACGGTCAAAATAGTCCTCGATCGACCGCTTGCTCCTCCCCGTCACGAAAACGATATCCCGGCACCCCGAGGAAACCGCTTCCTCCACTCCATAGTGAATGATGGGGCGGTCGATCAGGGGAAGCATCTCTTTGGGAATATCTTTTGTTGCAGGCAAAAACCGCGTTCCCAGGCCGGCGACAGGGAAAAGGCATTTCTGAAGCGGGTGCCGGATTTCCATCGGACTAGCCCCTCCTCTCCGGTGCCGATTCGGTGCCCGCCGCACGGATCGTTTCCAGGATCCGGTCCGTTATTTCCGAAAGGAGCGCTTCTTCCCTGGCCTCCACGAGGATCCGGACAAGCGGTTCCGTCCCGGACATCCGAACGAAAACACGCCCCTTGTCCCCGAGTCTCTGCTGGCAATCCCGGATCGCCTTCTGAACCCTCTCGCTTTCGAGAATCCCCGACTTCGCTTCAACACGGAAGTTTCTCAGGAGCTGGGGAAACCGTGCGAAACGATCGACCAGGGTATCCACATCTTCTCCCAGTTCTTCGCAGGCCTTCAGAAAATTGAGAGCCGTGCAGAGTCCGTCCCCTGTGTGGACGTGCTGGTACAGGATAATATGCCCCGACTGTTCCCCGCCCAGCCTTGAATTGCTCTTCTTCATCCCCTCCAGCACGTAGCGGTCGCCCACCGGGCACCTCGTCAGGGGAATCCCGATTTCCGAAAGACGCTCTTCGAGCGCCATGTTGCTCATAACCGTAGAAACGACGCCGGATCCCAGGGTGCCTTTCTTCTGGAGCCAGCGGGCAAGGACCCAGAGAAGGATGTCCCCGTCTATGACCCTTCCCTTGGAATCCGCCAACAGGACACGGTCAGCATCTCCATCCAGCGCAATTCCGAAGTGAGCCCCGCTGTCTGAGATCGCCCTGGCAAGGTGCGGCATATGCATGACCCCGACCCCTTCGTTGATGTTCAATCCGTCCGGGCAATTCCCAACCATCCGGACATCCAGGCCGCATCCCGAAAACAGTTCGCCGGCGATCATGCTTGCCGCTCCGTTCGCGCAATCGATGACGGCCACTTTTCCGGAGAGCCATCCTTCACCGAACAGTCCCCTGAGCCAATCACGATAGCGCAGAACGGACTCGGGCGATTGCCTGACGACGCCGATCGAGGCGCCCGAGGGCCTCCACTCGTCCATCAGGGGATCCCCGAGGTATTCCTCGATCGCTGCCTCGTCGTCATCGCTTAACTTGTATCCCTTGGAGTCGAGAAACTTGATCCCGTTATACTCGGCGGGGTTGTGCGAGGCACTGATCACGGCACCCCCATGGATCCCCGTATGTCGAACCGTATAGCTGACGCCGGGAGTCGGGATCACGCCAAGGCTGAGGACGTCCGCCCCTGCGGAGGTCAGGCCTGCCGAAAGAGCGGCCTCGAGCATGTACCCGGACCTTCGGGTATCCCTGCCCAGTGCCACGGTGGGCCGCGGTATTCCCCTTTCCGTCATGAAAAGGACAAAAGCCCTTCCCAGGCTTAAGGCCATTTCTGGGGTCATCAGCCCCCTGTTCGCAATATCCCTGACGCCATCCGTGCCGAACAGGCAACGAATTTTTCCGGTCTCAGACATCACCGACTTCACCTCATCCTTTTCTCCGTTAGGGGGTTACGGTGTACAAAACCACTCGTTCCGGCTCGACCTTCAAAACCCGGACATCCTTTGCGAGAACCCTGACCTGGACCGGAACGACAATTCTTTTTGAAACCAGGTTTGTCACATCGACGTAGGCTTCCACGAGCGGTTCGCTCAGGTTCTGAAAAGCGCTGCTTCCCGATTCTGAGACCACCTGCACAGCCACGGAGGAGGGGACCGCTTTCCACGAGGGATAGAGGCTCTTTCCCTCCAGTTTCACGGGGATTTTCAGCCGTAGGGAACCCGTCCCGTTATCAACGGGGCGAACTATAATGGAAACTTTGATCTTTCCTGATCCCAGCAGCTTTATCTGTCCTTCCGGAAGGACCGGTTCCGTTTCGAAGGTTTTCTCCTGGGCAAGTCCTGTCACATCGATGGGTTTGGTCTCAAGATGTCCCAGCTTTTCGAGAGCGGACCTGGCTCCGACAACCTGCACGGTTGAAGGCTGGGGTACCGCTTCCTCGATTCGATAGCCGGCTTCGGGGACACCCGATACGGTCGGCACCACCTGGAGTTCCTTTTTCTCCACATCCTTGACCAGAATCGCCCTTAGCCGAATTTCTCCGGGGTAAAGGTCCACACCCCTCGGCAATCTTTCCCCCTTTTCGGTCCTTGGTTTGACTTCCAGCGTGATCTCCTCTCCTGAGAGGACTTTTGCGGCATTGACCTGGACGAAGACATCGTTCAGGCTCGAAAGGAAGTTTTCAGGCCCCCGGAGTGTGACCTCAGAGGGGGTCACCTCAAGTTTTTCCACAAGGACATCCTCAGGGAGCTCCCCTTCCCAAACGATCTTCACGGGCAGAACTTTTTCGATCAGGCGGGAGAGTTCAACCGTCACCTGCTCCGGGGCGACCGAGACCAGCCTGACCCCTGGAGGCAGGAGTACGCGAACCGGCAATCGATACTTGCCGCTTTCAAGTCCCTTGAGATCGACGGCGCATTCCATTTTTTCGAGTTCCAGGCTTTCAAAGGTTTTCCTGTTGGCCGCGATCCGGACCTGCACTTCCCTCTCCCCACCCAGGATGGAAAACCCTGGAGAGGCATTCTGGTAGTTGACCTTGAGGCGCAGGGTCCGGTTGACTTCATACCCGCGGTCACCGGAAACGTAAAACCAGATGAGCAGGGCGACGACAAACGCGACCCCTCTCAGAAACATTTTCGAGGAAAGCAGGCTTTCGATACGCTTAAACGCCATCTTGGCCTTCCTCCCTCCACAAAGCCCTGATTTCTTCCCGCAGCTGATCCCACAAACCTTTCGGACCTTCCATGGCCATGAAGTAATGGTAAACCAGCCGGTGAACCTGGTCTTCCTTCAATCCCCGGGAAAGGTGTCCGTTTGTGGCAAGGGCCACTTCTCCCCTCTCCTCGGAAACAACCAGGGCGATTGCATCGGACACTTCGGTCACACCGAGAGCGGCCCGATGCCTCGTTCCGTACCACCTTGACAGGTCGGTGTTGGACGTTAAAGGCAGATAGCAAGCGGCGGCCACTATGACATTCCGATCGATGATGGCGGCGCCGTCATGAAGAGGATTGTTCGGCCAGAAGATTGAGACGATCAATTCCTGGGAGATCTCGGCGTTCAATCGGACTGCGGAGCGCCAGACATCCGCCAGCCCGGTCTCTCTCTGGAAGACGAGGATCGCACCCTGGCGCTGGTCCCGGAGAAAAGAGATGGCTCTCGTCACATCGTCGGCCATCTGTTCCGCGCGCTCGATAGCTTTCCGCCTCTTCCAGATTTTTCCCCGGCCCAACTCTTCCAGCATGCGCCTCAATTCCGGCTGAAACACGATGGGAATCGCGATAAAAATGGCACCCAGCGCCCTCTCCAGCAGCCAGGACAGAGCCTTCAGATCAAAGTACTTGGACACCGCCGCCGTTGCCCCAATGACCAGAATCCCCTTGACCAGCTGCATCGCCCGGGTATCGACCATCAGGAGCAAAACCCGGTAAAGGATAAAGGCCACGATGAAAATGTCAAGCAGATCCTGCCATCGGAAATTTTCCAGCATGGATGCCTCCTTCGGAAAGCCTCGTCTCTCAAGGTGAATCCTGAAGGATTTTCGGGGATTCTTCCCTCGTTTAGTTTATCTCAATTCTTTCTTCAAAGCCCGTTCAATAACCCCTTAACTTTCTAAGCAGAGCCATGTTCCCCGCATCACCGGTTCCGTCCTTTGGGGTCTCGAGGATCAAGGGCACATCTTCCCACCGGTCGTCATTCAGTATCATGGAAAAAAACTTCAAGCCCACTTCTCCATCCCCCAGGTGCTGGTGGCGGTCGCGCAGGCTTCCCCGTTCAGCCCTCGAATCGTTCAGGTGCCAGCAGCCGATCCTGCTGAGACCGAAGACCTTCTCGAGGCTTCTTGCAAAGTGTTCGTAAGAGGATCGCTCACGGAATTCGTAGCCTGCGGCATGCAGGTGACAGCTATCCAGGCATAGTCCCAGGCGCTCGTCCCAGCCGAGACCTTCCAGCACTTCCCTGAATAATTCGAGTCTGGCACCGAGAACCGTTCCCTGCCCCGCCATTGTTTCCAGGAGGATTTTCACTTTCAGGTGGCTCGTCTTCGCCAGGACGCACCGCAACCCATCCTGGAGGTTTTCCACTCCCCTTTTCTCCCCCAGTCCCAGGTGTGCCCCCGGGTGCAGCACCAGCTCTCCGATTCCAAGCTGGTCGCAGCGGTCTAGCTCACCGATCAAGGCCTCCACGCTTTTTCGTTTCTGATCCCCTTCCGATGCGAGGTTGATCAGATAAGACGCATGGGCAACGACCTTCCTGATTCCGCTTTCCCGTAAAGCCTTCAGGAAAGCAATTCCCTGCGATGGCGGGATGGAGGGAGCCTTCCACTGGAGCTGGTTTTTGGTGAAAATCTGAATCGCCTCGCAGCCAAAGGCTTTGCCGCGCTCGATCGCCTTGAGAAAACCGCCCGAGATTGAAACATGCAGACCGATCAGCGACACGGGTTTCCCTCCTGAGGCGGTCTCAAGGCCCTGCCCAGTTGCCACAGGATCCTGGCTGTGGCCCCCCAGACACGGTGACTCCCGGGGAGTTCAAACACCGGGAAAAGGGCCTGTACCGCCCCGTGCTTCGCCCATTCCAGGCGGGGCGGGGAAAGGAATACTTCCACTCTGGGAAGAAGGATTTCATCCACCTCATTCGGGTCAAGGCGGGGAAAGGAAGCCGCCCCGGCTTCCTGGAAAGCAAGCACCGGGTGAATCTCGAAATCGCTGGTATAGGCATATTCCCTTTCCAGCATCCCAAGCAGGCGGATCCTTGCCGGATCAAGCCCGATCTCTTCCTGCGCCTCGCGCACCGCCGTTTCAAAAGGCCCCCGGTCGCAGGGTTCCCTTCTTCCGCCAGGGAAAGCGATTTCCCCGGGATGACGGTTCAGGTGCCTGGGACGCCGGATCAGCAGGATCCGGGTATCTTCTTCAGGACCGCAAAAAAGGACAAGCACCGCACTTTGGCGGAACTTCCCCTCGGTCGGGATCGATTCCCAGTCCGGGCAATCCGCCGGGATTTCTGCTCGTAGCCTTCTTTCCCAGAGCATTTTCCTCCCCTAGCAGGCTTACCTGACGGTGACCTTGCCGTGATAGACCAGGCCACGGGAGCCATCCACCGTGACAAACATCCCGTCTTCAAGAAGCTTCAGGGCATCCGTCGCCGAAACAACACATGGAATGCCCATTTCAAGGGCAAGGATGGCGGCATGGCTCGTGAGTCCGCCCTCCTCGCAAATGATCGCCGAGGCCTTTCGAATGGCATCCACGTAATCCCTGTCCGTTTGACGCGCTACAAGCACGGCTCCGGGACGCATCTTGCTTCGGGCTTCGGCTGCCGTGGTGCCCTTGACCACAGGCCCGTAAGCTTCTTTTCGTACGAGGGAAATTCCTTTTACGACAATCCTTCCGACCGTATGAACCCGGACCATATCCGTCGTTCCCGCGATGCCGGTCGGCAAGCCGGAGGTCACGACCACGATATCCCCTTCCGAGGCTATCCCTTCCGCCAGGGTCGCCAGGAGACCCGATTCCACCATTTCGCGTTCATCAGCGTGGGTCTTTCCGGTCAGGATCGGAATGACTCCCCATACAAGGGCAAGTTCCCTCCAGGTGCCGCGTTCCGCGGTTACACCCGATATCGGGCAACCGGGCCGGTACTTGCTGACCATTCTGGCCGTGCTGCCGCTCTGGGTCAGGGAAAGGATGACCTTCGCCTGCATCTGTTCCGCGATCGTCACAGCCGCATGGCTTACGGCATCGGGAACAGACTGGGAGGCTACCGGAGGAAGAGAAGAGGGCCTTTGCCACACGCGGATTTCTTTCTCCGTTCTGGCGATGATCCGCGCCATGGTTTCGACGGCCTGGACCGGGTATGCCCCCTTCGCGGTTTCTCCGGATAGCATCACCGCGTCCGCTCCATCCAGAACCGCGTTCGCGACATCGTTCACTTCTGCCCGGGTCGGCCGCGGGTTCCGGATCATCGAATCCAGCATCTGGGTCGCCACGATGACCGGTTTCCCCTGCGACCGGCCCAGGTCAATCATGCGCTTCTGGATCAGCGGCACCTCTTCAGCCGGAAGCTCTACTCCCAGGTCTCCCCGCGCCACCATCAGCCCGTCAACGACTTCGACGATCTCCTCCAAGGCAGCAACGGCCTCGCTTGTTTCGATCTTTGCGATGATCTTCATGGATCCGCCCATTTCCTCCATGACGCGGCGAACCTCCATGATGTCATCCCGCGATCGAACGAAAGAAACGGCGATGTAATCAAGGGCGTGTTCGAGTCCCCAGCGGATGTCTTCCCGGTCTTTGTCCGTCAGCGTCGGGATCTTCAACTTTGCCCCCGGAAAACTGACGCCTTTCTGTTCCCCCAGTTCTCCTCCGACGAGCACTTCCATTACCAGCTCGTTCTCTCCCGCTTCGAGCACCTTCAAATGCAGGCTGCCGTCGTCGATAAAGACATCCTGCCCCCGATTGAGCTCCCTGCAGACCTGTGGGTGGCTGATCGACACCTGGTTCTCCGTCCCCATCTCTTCCTGGGCGACAAACCGGAAGACCTTCCCCCGCGCAAGGGTAACGGGAAGGCCGTTAACAAGTTTGCCGGTTCGGATTTCGGGGCCTTTTGTATCGAGAATCGTCGCGATCGGGGTTCTCAACTGTTGCTCCACGGTTCGGATGTTCTCGAGATTTTCGCCGTGGCTCTCGTATGATCCGTGACTGAAGTTCAGCCGGGCGACATTCATTCCTGCCCTGACCATTTCGGCGAGCGTCTCCCTGGATCGACAGGCTGGACCCAGCGTACAGACGATCTTAACCTTTTTCATCATGCAACCTCCCGCAAAGGATTTTCCCATGCTTTGTGTAGATTTCAGCCGCTCCCCTGATTTTCATCGCCGACGTGTGTTCGGTGAACTGGGAAATCCAGACCTCTCCTGCATCAAGTTTCTCGGTATGGCTAAACTTCGTCTCCTGGCCTCTCGTAAGGCCGATCACCGTGACTCCGTTTTCCATGGCCTTGATGACAAGGTAATCACTCAGGACAGACGTGATCTCTCCCGCTTCTTCTCTCATGAAAGTCCCCTCCATCGTGAAGAATTAAAGGATGACTTCAAGGCCTCCCCCGGAAAGATTCGTCAAGCGCTCCACGAGAGAGGCTTCCGGTTTCACCCGGATCTCCTTCAGCCGGATAACTGTTACCGAATTTTCCTCAATGTACTCGACGATCACGGGGGAAGCCCCTGCGTGTCCCTTCAGCTCCCGGCAAAGCGCCTTGAAGGGCATTGGGCCTGTTTCGCCTTTCAGCCGGATCCTGACAAACGGTTCCTGGGAGGTCTCGATCTCCGACAGCGGAATGATCTCCTCGGCAACCATTGTGATTCCGCCCCGATCCTGGACTTTCCCCCGGGCGAAAAAAACTTTTCCCGGGTCCAGAATGCCCTTGACCGTCTGCCAGAGTTTCGGGAAGCAGACCACTTCCAGCCGACTCTCCGTATCTTCGAACTCCAGGATCCCCATCAGGTCGCCTCGCTTGGTCGTCTTCTCCTTAAAGCTGACGAGAAGGCCGCCCACGGTCGCCTGGCTTTCAGGGGCTTTCCAGAATCGCAGGTCGGCAATCCTGCAGGTCGAAAATCTCGCGATCCGCTCCTCCTCCTTCTCCAGAGGATGCCCTGAAATGAAAAGCCCCAGGACTTCCTTTTCCAGGTCCAGCGTTTCCAGAAGGGTAAAATCTTCGCACTCTCCCATCGCCGGTTCCTCCTGGGGCAATTCCTCCACCAGCGTCAGCAGGGATCTCTGGGCTCCGTCGCTCTGTTTCTTTTGAACACGGTCGATCATCAACGGCAAGTTTTCGAGCAGTTGTTTCCGATTCTGATGGAGTCCCGAAAAAGCCCCTGCCTTGATTAGATTTTCAATCACGCTGCGGTTGACGATCCGGAGGTCTACCTTGTTCAGAAAATCCCAGAGAGATTTGAATGCCCCTTTCGACTGCCTCGCCGTCAGGATGGCCTCCACGGCAGTTTCTCCCGCCTTTGCAACAGCCTTGAGCCCGAAGCGGATCACTCCCCCCACCGCGGAAAAAGCAGCTCCCGACTCGTTGATATCCGGGGGCAGAACCTGGATCCCTGCGTTTCTGACCTCCCTGACATACCGTGCAAGCACATCCATCCTGGCACCAATCTGGCTTGACAGGAAAGCTGCCAGGAATTCCGCCTTGTAATGCGCCTTAAGATAGGCTGTCTGGTAGCTGATCAAAGCGTAAGCTGCACTGTGAGATTTGTTGAAACCATAACCGGCGAACTTCTGGATGAGGTCGAAAAGGGATTCTGCCGTTGTCCGTTCGACTCCGTTGCTGAGGCAGCCGTCCACGAATTTTTTCCGCTGCTGCTCCATCACTTCCATTTTCTTCTTTCCCATTGCCCGCCGAAGAAGGTCCGCTTCCCCCAGGGAGAATCCCGCCAGAGTTGCAGCGATCTGCATCACCTGCTCCTGGTAAAGGATGACCCCGTAGGTTTCCTTCAAGACAGGCTCAAGCAAAGGATGCGGGTAGACGACCTCCGATCGGCCGTGCTTGCAGTTGATGAATTGATCCACCATGCCGCTCTCGAGGGGGCCCGGCCGATACAGGGCCAGAATCGCCACGAGGTCCTCGAAGGAATCGGGCAGGATTTTCTTCAGAAGCTGCCTCATGCCTGGAGATTCAAGCTGGAAGACGCCCAGGGTCTCGCCCGCCTGCAGCAGGGCAAACGTGGCCGAATCCTCTAGCGGCAGAGCGTTGATGTCGGGGACTTCCTTCCCGTTCAACCGGATGTTCTCGAGAGTGTCTTCGAGCATGGAAAGGGTTCGCAGCCCGAGAAAATCCATCTTGACCAGGCCAAGTTTTTCGATCGCCTCCATGCCAAACTGGGTAACCACCTGGCCATCGCCAATTTTCCGGACGGGGACCAGGTCGGTCACCTCCACCGGAGAGATTACGACCCCTGCGGCATGCTGGGAACAGTGGCGGGCAAGCCCTTCAATCTTGCCCGCCACTTCAAGCAAGTTTCGGATCGCGGGTTCTTTCTTCTGGAAGAGGGCCAGGTCCGGCGATTCTTCCAGCGCCTCGGCGATACTTCCAACCCCGTCGGGGACGCTTTTAGCCACCCGATTGACATCCGGCAGGGGGATCCCCAGTGCCCGCCCCACATCGCGGATCGCTCCCTTGCTTTTCATCCGGTCAAAGGTGATGATCTGGGCGACGTGCTCGCGGCCGTATTTACGCACAACGTACTCAAGGACTTCGTCCCGCCTCTTGTCGGAGATGTCCGTGTCGATGTCCGGCATGCTGATGCGCTCAGGATTCAGGAAGCGCTCAAACAGGAGTTGATACCGGATCGGATCCAGCTCGGTGATCTTCAACGCCCAAGCGGCGAGAGAACCTGCCGCTGATCCCCTACCCGGCCCCACGGGGATTCCGCGCGCCTTGGCCGCCCGGATAAAATCGGAAACCACGAGGAAATACCCGGCGAAACCCATCTTTTTGATAACCCCCAGCTCGTAGGACATCCTGTCACGGTATTCCTGCGGCGGGGCACCTCCCATTCGCTCGTTCAGACCGTCCCAGGCAAGTCTCTCCAGGTAGCTCTCCAGGGTGTCTCCTTCCGGGACCTCGAAGCGGGGAAGCCGGTAGACGTTGAATTCCAGCTTGACATCGCATTTCTCTGCAATTTCAAGAGTATTGCTCAGCGCTTCGGGCAGTTCCTTTCCGAACAGGGCCCACATCTCCTCCGGGGAGCGCAGGTAGAACTCCGATGCCCCGAACCTGTAGCGGTTGGGATCATTGACCGTCGCGTTTGTCTGGACGCAAAGAAGGATATCGTGCCATGAGGCATCCGAAGCGTTCAGGTAGTGGGCATCGTTGGTCGCGATCAGGGGAATTCCCGTGCTCTTCGAGATGCGGACGATCGCTTTGTTCACAAGGGCCTGCTCGGGCAGGGCGTTGTGCATGACCTCCAGGTAGAAATTTCCTTTCCCCAGGATGTCCTGATACAGGATCGCCCTCTCTGCCGCGCCCTCCTCGTTTCCCTCAAGGATCAAGGCGGGGATCTCTCCCGCCAGGCAGGCGGAAGACCCGATGAGCCCTTTCGAATGCCGGGCAAGAAGGTCGTGATCGATCCGCGGCCGGTAGTAAAAACCGTCCGTGTTGGCAATGGAGACCAGCTTGACCAGATTGTGGTACCCTTCCAGGTCCCTGGCCAGGAGGATCAGGTGATTGTTGCCTCCCTTCCGGTCTCGGCAGGTATGTCCCAGCGGATCAAGGTAGACCTCGCATCCGATTATGGGCTTGACCCCGTAAGCGTGGCACTTTTCGTAGAACTCCACCGTTCCGTACATCGCGCCATGGTCCGTTAACGCGACCGCGGGTGATCCCCACTCCGCGACCCTGGATGCAATCTCAGCGCAGCGGATCGCCCCGTCAAGAAGGCTGTATTCGCTATGAACGTGGAGGTGAACAAACGGGTCCTTCATTCCCCCGCGCTCCCTTCTTCAAATCCGCCGATTCCGCTTTCCTGATCCTCTGTCCTGACCAGCAGGATTTCCCCGCCAAACCAGCTGAGCATCTCCTCGATCGTTGTATTCCGGGAAGCATTCCTGGGCGGTTCGGCCTCCGGCCCCGTCTCTTGCTTCCTTTTCGCTCGCTCGGCGTCTTCAGACTGGTCCCTGCGCAGCCAGGGGATCGTATTGGGATCTTCCCCTGCAGGAACCGCTTCCATGACCGGCGTTTCCTTCTCAAAAAACCGGTCCTTCCCGCAGCAGAAGGTGAAGGGGATCTCCCCGAGAACCCCTTCCTTGAGAACCTGGAACCGTCTTCGGTTCCGCTCCAGCCGGATCAGTTCATAGCAGATCCTGTCCCGCGGGGGAAAATCCACCTCGACTCCTCCCTTTCCCGCCAAGACACGGGCTGGGGTAATCGCCGCAACAATCTGCCGATCTTCCGGATCCCGGCTTTCTAAAAGTCCGATCCAGAAACGCCGAACCGCATCGATATCGATCGCAGGCAGCGCATCGCAGGTCGGTTCCGGGTCAGAGACGACCGGCGAAAGCCGAGGAATCCTTTCCTCCTGGGAAACAGCCTGCTCCTGTCGGAGAGAAACGCCGTCACGCTTCGGTGTTGGGCCGGAAGCGAGCACTGCCGGACCAAGCCCCTGGAGAAGAAGTCCTGACAGGACATCGGTCCGCATCCCCGTCCGGACACGGCCGATCAGCCGGGAAAGGGTGTCGAGACATCCGCGGAGTCCCTCCAGTGTCCAGGAAGGGACTTCACCAAGAAGAAAAGCTCTTTCCTCTCCCGAAAGCTCAAGCCCCTCCAGGGCGGTTTCTCCCCATGCCTTGAGGATCCACAGGTCCCGAAAAACCAGGAACAGGTTTTCCAGAATTCTCTCCATGGAAGTTCCCCTCCTGAGGGATTCCATGAGATCTGAAACCGCCAGGTCAGGCCTGGTTCGGAAGGAAGCCGCGAACTTTTCCATTTCGGAACGGCTCCCTCCGCCCAAAAAGGCTCTTACGGAATCGATTGTTACGGCACCCGATCCGAGCGGGATCGCCTGCTCGAGGAGTGAAAGGGCATCCCGCATCGCTCCGTCCGCCTGTCTTGCAAGTTCCCAGAGGGCAGCCTCGTCCGCGGCGATCCCTTCCTTCTCGCAAACCAGGGACAACCGCGCGGCAATGTCTTTTCCGGAAATCCTTCGAAACGGGATATGCTGGCAACGGGAACGGATCGTGACCGGGACCTTGTGAGGCTCCGTGGTCGCAAGGATGAAAACCGCGTGGGCCGGGGGTTCTTCCAGGGTTTTGAGAAGCGCGTTGAAAGCGGGTTCCGTGAGCATGTGAACCTCGTCGATGATGTAGACTTTCCTCCGGGAGGAAAAGGGAGCAAGCGAAACATGGGCTTTCAGTTCCCTAACCTCGTCAATCCCCCGGTTGGAAGCGCCGTCAATTTCGATAACATCCAGGCTCTCCCCCGCCGTGATGGCCTGGCAGCTTGGACAAATCCCGCACGGCTCAACCCCGTGATTGTCATCCGTGCAGTTGAGCGCCTTCGAGAGAATCCGGGCCAAAGACGTTTTCCCACACCCCCTGGGTCCGGAAAACAGGTAAGCATGCACGGTTTTCCCTGTTTGAAGGGAACGCCGGAGCACGGAAACCGCCGCATCCTGGCCGACGACCTCTTCAAAGCGCAATGGCCGATAGCGCCGATAAAGGGAAACGTACCGAACCGGAGAGGGAAAAAGTTCATTTTCAGTCATCCCAGGTTGGCTCCTTTCCTAAAGGAGGTAATGTCCCATGGGATGGACCCGCTGGGCTTCGATCAAGGCTTTTCTCAGATTTTCCGACAGGACATCCAATGGGTCCATTCCAGCCGGCAGGTCGCTTTCTCTGGCAATCGCCTTCTGGCCGACCCGGAGGACTCGACTCTTCCCATCTGGACGGACTTCGATCTCGTTGGACATCAGCTCCATCTGCAGGGACTGATCCAGTCCGCGTTTGACTTCTTCCATCAGGGCTCGAACTTTCTGGTCGACAGGACCCCGCCAGGCGTCTTTCCCGTCCACGGTCATCACAAGCCGATCCCCCTGCGGCTCTATAGAAATTCTCAGCAGGTGAAGTGGTTCCTTCCGATGAAGAGCCCAGCCGGAATCCCGGATAAACTTGACCATGTATCCGATTCGCTCCGGGATTTCCGGATGATCCATGAAAACACCGGGATTCACATAGGGGTGTTTCAGCTGCTCTTCTGCAAGCCTTTCCATCACGGTCACCGCGGCTGCAACCGGGAAACCCGATGCATGGAGGATTCGAAGAGCTCCCAGGTCCGCCTCCTTTTCGAGGTCCCTCCCATAGGCATTCAGGATCGCTACCTGGGCAATGTTTGCCATGATCATTGCGGCGGTTTCTCCCCGGCTCGCGACGGCAACAGCCAAAGCTAGCAGGGAAAGTCGCTCGTTTCTCGCCGACTGGATCATCCCGTGACTGTTCTCCGCATGGATCATCTCGTGGGCCATGACCGAGGCCAGTTCGGCATCGCTCTTGGCAAAGTCCAGCATTCCGGTCGTAAAGTAGATGAAGCCTCCGGGCAAAGAAAACGCATTGGGCTGTTTTTCGCGGATAAGCCGCACCTCGTAAGGAAAGGGTTTTCGAGCCTCCGGCAGGATTTTCTGAAGGATCACGGCAAGCCGGGCAACAAGGACGGGGTCTGTAACTCTTTCCCATTTCTTTTCGACCTGTTCGCAAACCTTCTTCCCCAGGGCAACTTCCCTTTCATCCCCTTTAGATAGGGCGCCCATCGCCTGGTGGGGCGAAACAGCGAACAGCGTCAACAGGACCAGAAAGACGAACGTTTTTTTTCTCAACGGGGAATCTCCTTCCCGGTCATTCTGATGAAGGGGAGAATTCCTTCGGGAGCCTGAAATGAGAGGCTGCAACCATTTTACCATCAGGAAGAAATTGGCCGTCCCGGGCCGTTTCGCTTGACTAACCGGCAATGCGATCAAAAAGGGAGTCGAGTAGACAATGGCCCCATTCCCTGAGGAGATCCCTGACCTCCCGGTAGGTTTCCAGAGGTTTGCCGTATGGATCGGGAATATCTGGAAGTTCGAGGGTTCGGATACGTGAATGATCTTCGGGGTACTGAGCGAGCAGCGATGCCACATGTTCGGCCGTCATGCCGACGACATGGTCGGATCTCTTCACGAGCGTGTGAGTCAACTGACGACTCCTGTGCCCGGAAAGATCAATCCCCCACTCCTTCATCACCTCAATGGCGTAGAAAGAGGCGGGAAGGCCGTCAACCGTGAACAAGCCGGCGGAAGAGACCTCCCCAGGGACCCCCCGTTCCCTCATGAGTTTTCGCAGGAGTCCTTCCGCCATGGGGCTTCGGCAGGTGTTTCCCGTACAGACGAGAAGAATCCGGCAGGGTCGCGTCGACTCCTGGGTCAGGCAAACGATGGAGATTCCTCCTCCAGCATGATGCGTTCAAGGAGATCTGCCCTGTTCACCACACCGACCAGGATACCATCCCGGACAACCGGTGCCCTCTTCAGGTGGTTGCGTATCAGGGTGATGGCTACATAGAAGTCGCTGTCCTCTTCCGAGAAGCTGATGACCTCTTTCGCCATGATCTTGCTAACGGGATCCTTCCCGATTTTCTTCAGTCTCTTCTGGAATTGGCCATAGTCAGGGATAAACGAGGGATCCTGCAGATAATCGAAGTACCCCGGGAGAGCCGCTTTCACGATATCCTTCTCGCTGATAAAGCCCACAACCCTGCCGGCCCCATCCACCACGGGCAGCCCTGAAACCCGGTGGCGCGTCAGGATCTCGATGGCTTCCGAAAGGGTCGTTTCGGCAGAAAGGGCGGTCAGGTCCCGGTCCATCACTTCACAGATTCTCATGTCGATTGCCCCTTCCTACAAAAGCCTTTCGAAGCGGATCCGGGGTATCAGACGCTCCACGGCTTCGCGGTCCCTGATCCCCTTTTCCACATGAAGGGCATTTTCTAGCGCCGCGGCCATCCCGAACACGATCCGGTCCTTCGTTTCCATCCTTTCCCGGCCTCCAAGGATCAACCCCGCGATGAGGGCTTCTCCCGAGCCGAACATGGAAACGATTCCCTTCCTGTCGAACTCTGCCAGGAAAACACCTTCATGGGTACAAAACACGTTCCCGTATGTCCTGTAGGAAGCGATCACCCATTCGACCCCATGAGAATGTACCCTTTGGACCGCTTCAATGAGGTTGTCAAGGCTGTTCAGGGCGACCCCTTCATAGTTCGCCATGAATCGCTGATCCACCTTTGCGTAGGTCGGCCCTTCGTCAAGAGCAGCCAGAAGAGGAGCGCCGGCCGCATCGATCAGAGTCGGGATTTCCCTCTGCTTTGCGAGCCTGATCAGCTCGCAGTAGAAATCCTGGGGGACGCCGGGAGGGAGAGACCCTCCCAGCACCACCAGTTCTGTTCTCTTGAGGATCCGCTCGTAATTCGAAAGGAAGCGGGCGATCTCGTCCTCGCTGATGTAGGGGCCTAGTTCTGCCAGACCGGTTTCAACCTTCCCTACCTCATCGACAATGTAGACATTGGTCCGTGTTTCTCCCCGGACATGCAGGAAGTTCGTCGTGATCTGCGCCTTTCTGAGGACATCCCGGACATACTCGCCGCTGAATCCGGCAAGGAAACCCATTGCCGCGGTTTCTACCCCCAGCTGCTTGAGAATCAACGAGACGTTGATTCCTTTTCCGCCCGGCGAACGCTGCACCCGGGAAACCCGAAACCAGCCTCCTGGACGGAATTCGGGAACGACATACTCCTCGTCGATGGCGGGATTCAGCGTGACTGTGACGATCAAGGACACCCCTCCTTTCGGTGCGCGCGCCTCTCTCTTCTAGAGGCCCTTCAACTCCTCCGCGGAACGGATCTGGATACGCTTGAGGACCTCCCCTTTCTGGATCTTCAGAGCGGAGGGCAGCGATTGCACCTGCAGCTTCTCGGCCATCCTCGAGTTCTTGTATCCATCCACGAGCACGACCCTGTTCCATTCAGGGCTCGCCTCGATCTCAGCGGCAAGCCTCACCTGGGCCTCGTCGACACTCGAGAAGAAAACCGCCGTAACCTCTTCCGGATCCAGCAGTTTCCCTTCCAGGTGGACCTGCTCCGAGATGTAGGCGTAGGCTGCCATCGCTGCCGTTGCACCATCCCCGGCCGCCGTGACGACCTGCCGCAGGTACTTATCGATCAGGTCTCCTGCGGCAAACAGCCCTTCGATAGAAGTTTCCATCCTTTCGTTCACCCGAAGCCATCCACCCCGGGCGGTCTTCAGAAGACCCGAATCGATCAGGGGCTTCAAAAAGCCGATATTCGGCTCATTCCCGATGAAAACGAAGACTCCTGAAACGGGGAGAACGGTTTTCTCTCCAGTTTTGACATTTTTCAAGGCCAGGCTTTCCACCATATCGGTGCCGCGGATCTCCTCCACGACGGAATCCCAGATGACGGAGATCTTCGGGTTGCTGAGGGCCCTCTCCACCGCGATCCGGTCGGCCCTGAAAGAATCGCGGCGGTGAATGATGTAGACTTTCGATGCGAACTGGGTCAGGTAAACCGCTTCTTCTACCGCGGTGTTGCCTCCCCCGATGACTGCGACTTCCTGTTCCTCGAAAAAGGCTGCGTCACAAACCGCGCAATAGCTCACGCCGCGGCCGGTAAACTCGGCCTCCCCAGGGCACCCCTGCTTTTTAAAACTTGCGCCCGTTGCAAGAATGATCGCCTGCGCCTCTACGATCCCTTTGTCTGTGAGGACAAGCTTTTTCCCGTCCTTGAATTCGATGCCCTCCACTTCGGCTTCCCTGAATTCGGGATTGAACTTTTCGGCGTGTTCCCTGAACATGTCCGCTAGTTCTTGTCCGCTTGCGTGCTTCACTCCAGGCCAGTTTTCGATCTCATCCGTCGTATTGATCTGTCCCCCGGGGAGTCCCTTTTCAAGAAGCAGGACATCCAGTCCAGATCGCCTCCCGTAAATCGCTGCAGTCAAACCAGCAGGCCCCGCTCCGATAATGACGAGCTCTCTCTTTTCCATGACTGAATCGTCCTCCTTCAAAAGTCGGTCCCAGGTCCGTTCTTTCCTACACTGTATTTTAAGCAAATCCTATCTCCGACGCCAGACTGCAATCCGTTCCTTCCCGGCGAAATCCTTCCGGACGCAAGCCAGCTCAAAAGCCTGGTTCGACGTCGCTCTGAGGGTTTCAGCCTGTTCGCTTCCGGCGATTTCAAGCAAAAGCCACCCGCCAGAAACAAGGGCATTCTCCGCATCCCGCAGGATGGTCAAAACATCCTGGAGCCCATCGGGGCCTCCGTCCAGGGCCAGGATGGGTTCATACAGTCGCACGTCTTCCATCAGCAGCGGAATCTCGGATGAAGGGATATAGGGAGGGTTTCCCACGATCAGGTCGAGGGGAAGCCAGGACGAAGGAATCCTGCGGATCGAATTTCCGTGCCAGAGTAGAGCTCGATGCCTGAAAGGGAACCGGTTCAGGTTGCGCCAGGCCCAAAGGAGAGCCAGAGGACTTTTTTCCATCATCAGGGCCGTCGCTTCTTCCCGCTCTGATAGAAGGGCGAGGGCAACACACCCGCTCCCCGTTCCCCAGTCGAGGAAACGCCCTTTCCTGAAAAGCTCAAGGGCCGTCTCGACAAGAACCTCGGTTTCAGGACGCGGGATCAGGCAGCCGGGACCGACAAGCAGATCCAGGCCCCAGAAAGAAGCCCTGCCCTTCAGGTACGCCACGGGGACACGGGCAATCCGGGCTTCGGCGAGACTGGAAATTCGGTTCTCCTCTTCGGGTTCTACCTGCCGTTCCGGGTGGGCGAGCAGGTCCTCGCGAGAACACCCGAACACCTCCGAGCAGAGAATGTCGGCCTCCAGCGCCGCTCTAGGGATTCCACTTTTCCGAAGCCTTTCACGAACCTGAAAGCGGATTTGCCCTCGGTTCATGCTTTTAGGCCCCCTAGCTTTCCAGGTTTTTCAATTTTTCGGCCTGATCCGCAAGATTGAGGGATTCGATGAGTTCCTGAAGATCCCCGTCCATGACCTGGTCCAGCTTATAGAGAGTCAGTCCGATCCGATGGTCCGTGAGGCGGTTCTGCGGGAAATTGTAAGTCCGGATCCGTTCGGACCTGTCCGCGGTTCCAATTTGTCCCCTGCGCTCCGATGCAAGAGACTCCTGCTGCTTCTGAAGTGCACTGTCGTAGAGTTTGGCCCGGAGCATGGCCATGGCTTTAACCCGGTTTTTCAGCTGAGACCGCTCGTCCTGGCAGGAAACCACCACGCCGGTGGGGATGTGGGTGATCCTCACGGCGGAGTCGGTCATGTTCACGTACTGGCCTCCAGCCCCGCTGGCCCGGTAAGTATCGATCTTGAGGTCTTCCGGGTTGATCTGGACATCCACCTCGTCCGCTTCCGGCAGGACGGCAACCGTCGCGGTGGAGGTGTGAATGCGTCCGCTCGCCTCGGTTACGGGAACCCTCTGGACCCGATGCACACCGCTCTCGTATTTCAGCAGGCTGTAGGCGCCTTCATTCGGGATTCTGAAAGCGACCTCCTTGAATCCCCCTATCCCGGTTTCGTTCAGGGTCAGCAGCTCTGTAGACCACCCCTGGCGCTCCGCGAACCGGACATACATGCGGTAGAGGTTCGCAGCAAAAAGGGCTGCTTCTTCCCCGCCGGCACCTGCCCTGATTTCGACGATCACGCTGCGGTCATCATTCGGATCCTTCGGGATCAGAAGGAGCCCGATCCGCTTTTCCAGCTCCGAGAGGGCCGCTTCCAGCCTTTCTATCTCTTCCCTTGCCATTTCTTTCATTTCGCTCTCGTCGGTGTCGAAGAGTTCCCTGGCTTCCTGCAATTCCCTGCGGACCGCCTCATATTCCCGGAACGCCTCCACGATCTCGGAAAGATCGGAATGTTTCTTGGCTACCCTTTGGAGCTCCTGGGGGTTTCCAACAACTTCCGGAAGCGTCATGAGCCTTTCAAGCTCAATATAGGTTTTTTCAACTTCCTCAAGCTTCTTCACAAAATCCATTTTTCATCCCTCCACCACCCCAAGAGGGGCCGAGCCTTTCCCCGCCTTGTTCCCGAGTGCCAGTTCAAGGGCTTTTCTCGCTACCGCCAGCTGTTCTTCCCCCGGCTCCCGGGTTGTCAGGTACTGAATCCAAAGGGTGGGGAACAACAGCCATTTCCCCGCCCTCGGGATGCTCGACGCCCCTCGGATAATTTCATAAGCGACTCCGATCACTAGGGGAAAAAGGAGAATGCGGCAGCCAACCCGCCAGAGGATCGAGCCGTTCCCCGCCAGTGCGAATACAACGATGCTGACCGCTACGATCACGAGGAGAAAGGAGGTTCCGCACCGCAGGTGGAACCGGGAACTCGACTTCAGGAAACGAAGCGTTTCCATGGGGAGGCCGGCTTCATACGCATTGATCACCTTGTGCTCTGCACCATGGTATTCAAACACCCTTCGCATGTCCTTCCAGAGTCCGATCACAGCGATGTAGGCAACGAAAACCGCCGCACGGACCAGGCCTTCAAGGATCCGCCCTTCCCAGGCGTTTCCCCAGTTCGGTCCGCACAGGCGGTCTGTCAGCCAAACCGGAAATGCGACAAAAAGGACCATGACAAGGAAAAGAGCGATTCCCACCGTGAGGGCCATTTCCTTCGCTGAAACCCGGCCGTCCTCTCCCAGGGCCACTTCAGCGGAGAGAGCAAGGGCTTTGTAGCCGATCGTCAGCATCTCAGCCATCGTCGCCAGTCCTCGAAGGACCGGGAGTTTCCAAATGCCGGCAGCCGCCCAGGGAACATTCGGCCAGACCTTTTCGAAAAGGGTCCCGTCTTCCTGCCGCACAGCCAGGGCCCACTGTTCCCTCCCCCTCATCAGGACACCCTCAATAACGGCTTGCCCGCCAACCGGTAGCCGTTCGGGCTTTTCGGCAGATTCACCGGCAGCTGTCAAAATGCCGAGCAAAAATAGACCGCCGGCTCTAAGGTTTTTCAAGGAGATCCTCCATGCTGGAATAGGGCTCACCGCAGGGCCGCTCCTCCGGGCAGCCGCCCCTCGTCAGACAACCGGGACCGGCTATGGCAAACAGGCCTGGGGCCTTTTCCCTTGCGAGGCACAGCATCTGTCTTGCAACTTCCCGGATTTCCCATTGCGCCCTTTTGCACAGCCGAAGAGAAAAGAAGTGAAGAAGCTCCCTGGCATTCATCGTCACGACGAGATGGGTCTCACAGGCATTGGGCAGCACGTAGCGCGCATCTTCCGGGGGCACTCCCCGAGCCAGCAGTTCCCCATATGCAGCGTAGGCGGTCCGGATCGCCTCTCTGAAAAAGGGAAGCGCCTCCGGATTCGTTTCCACGGTTCGAGGAATCACCACTTCCGCCTTTTCAGCGCGGACATACCGCTGACTCTGCTGGCTGAAGCTCGCGATCCGGTGCCGAACCAGCTGGTGCGAGCAGGCCCGGCTGATCCCATCTACCCCGAACACGAACGAGGCGTGTTCAAAGGGCGAAAGGTGTCCGCTTCGAGAGAGATGTTTCAAGAGACGATCCGTCTCCCCGGCTTTTAGTTCGGAAACCAGTTCGCTTGCAGATCCGGGGCTGTAGCACAAACGCGCAGCGGCAGCGACTAGCCTGTCCGCTTCCGGGGTCCATGTGATGAGTCGAACCGAAGGGGGCATCGTTGCGCTTCCTTTCCTTATGAGAAAGGGGAGCTTGCGCTCCCCCCTAATTTTCTTCTTCTTTCCTCTGGCCGTAATCCACTCCGGCGTATTTCTTCTGGAATTTCTCCAGCCTCCCCGCCTCGGCGGATACGAAGCGCCCCTTCTTGCCGGTGTAGAAGGGGTGACAGGCATTGCAGACCACGACCTTCAGCTCTTTGCTTGTCGAGCGCGTTTCAAACGTGTTGCCGCAAGCGCAGACAACCTTGCACTCCTCATAGCGGGGATGGATGTCCTTTTTCACGGTGGAGCACCTCCATACGGACTTTTCTTAGGCTACACACAGAAGGAAACTTTATCACAGACACTCCGCTCTGGCAAGGGAAAAGTCAGATGTGCATGACGCCCAGGCCGCACCTCTCATGGTGAGCCACGGCGTGGTACGCCGTGTCGCCGACCATTGAGACGGCAATCCAGTTCCGGTTCCTCACGATTGCCAGTTTCGCGCCGATGCTGGCCTCCAGAGTCCCGAGCGAAACAAAGCCGTTGATTGCCTCAAGGGCCGCGTGCATCAAAGCATGCATCTCCCTCGGTTTCTTGTCGACAACCCCGGCATTCAGAGCAGCCCCCACCAGCGCCCGGGTGATTTTCTGCGGCAGTTCGCTAGCCACTCCGCCGACTTCCGTCGCCACGGACTTCCATCCCTCCTCCCCAAGCAGAGCCTTCAATTCCTCCTCCGATTTCTTGTCGGTCGTGCAGGAGAGTAACAATGCCGCACGGCCCACCTGGCTCTCCTCCGTAAATCTCAATTTAACCGCAAGTTCAAACCCCCGGATCGAATTTTCCTGCCGTCCGCTGTCTTCCTGGACCGGTTCAGCTTCCTTTCCATTCAGTGGGGTTTCTTTCACCCCGAAAATTTCCCTGAGTTTCATCCTGAAAAGGCCTCCCTCTCTCAAACCCTGTGTTGAAACGGGATTATTATAGCGCATGTCCGGATTCTTCCCGGCAATGCGGTTGAGGTCCTCCCCTTTTGATGATAGAATACGGGGTGCAGTGACACGGCTTTTTATTGTGTTGTCGCTGTTTTGTTCCTTTCGGTTTGGCTATGTTTAAAAATTTCTTTTAAAGGAGGAGTTTGCTTTATGAAGAAGATTCTGTTCCTTTCTCTGGCGGCACTCATGATGGTCGGGCTGGTTGCCGGCAGTGCCTCAGCCAAGACGTTCGTATCGATCGCCACGGGCGGGACCGGCGGCACTTATTACCCGATCGGCGGTGGAATTGCCCAGGTCGTCAGCAAGTATGTACCCGACCTCCAGGTAACCGCAGAAACGGGGAACGCTTCCGTCGCGAACCTCAACCTGATCGGGACCCACAAGATCGAGATGGCAATGGTCCAAAACGACACGGCCTACTGGGCATACAAGGGAAAGGCGATGTTCAAGGAAGAGTTTAAAAATGTGCGTGCCATCGCCTCGCTTTATCCCGAGCATATCCAGCTGATTGCCTTGAAAAGCTCCGGGATCAAGACCCTCGCCGATCTCAAAGGCAAGCGGGTTTCCGTCGGAGCCCCCGGATCCGGTGTTCAGGCTGACGTAAGCGCGATCTTCCTCTCGACGGGCCTGAAGTATTCTGACATGAAGACGGATTTCCTCGACTTCAACGCGACCACGCAGCGCTTCAAGGATAACCAGATCGATGCCGGATTCGTTGTCGCCGGGTATCCGACAGCCTCCGTCATGGATCTGGCCACCACAAAGGACATCACTCTCGTGAATTTTGATAAGGCGACGCTTGAAAAACTGCAGAAGGACAGCCCCTTCTTCGTTCCCAGCGTCATTCCCGCAAACACCTACAAGGGCGTGACGACTGACACTCACACCCCTGCCGTCATGGCTATCCTTGTGGTGGATGCAAAGGTCCCGGACAAAGTGGTCTACGATTTCACCAAGGCCTTCTGGACCCACATCGGGGAAATCCAGAATGTGCACGCGAAGGCAAAGCTGATCACCCCGCAGACGGCGATGGACGGGATCACCGTCCCGGTTCACCCCGGTGCCGCGAAGTACTACAAGGAAGCAAAGATCAAGGTTCCCGAGATCAAGTAAATTGGGTTTTTAAGTAAACACGCGACGAAGAGGCGGGGACTTCCCCGCCTCTTCGTTTTTTCCCTGAAAGTATTTTTGCCTAGAACAGCCCGGTGATGCGGCCCTGGTCGTCCACGTCGATGGACTCCGCAGCGGGGTGCTTCGGCAGCCCCGGCATCGTCATGATCGTTCCGCAGATCGGCACCACGAAGCCCGCTCCCGCCGAAAGCCTCACTTCCC
>JAAYVK010000065.1 GCA_012517195.1 Synergistaceae bacterium
CGTGGTGTTCCGATGGAAAGCGGAAAAAGGATGGCCTGTCGATTACGTGTCTGACAACATCCGGCAATTTGGCTATTCCCCCGAGGAACTGACCGCCCCGGGCTTCCTCTACGCGACAATCATCCACCCCGAGGATCTCCCCCGGGTCGAGTCTGAAACCGGGGAGTTCGAAGCGAAGGGAAGCAGCTCGTTCTTCCATCAGTACCGCATTGTCATGAAGAACGGCGAGAGCCGGTGGGTGGTCGAGCGCAACCGTGCCGAAAGGGATTCATCGGGCCTCCTCCTCTACCATTTCGGGGTTGTCATCGACGACACGGAACGGAGAAACGCCGAGATGGAAGCGAAGAAGAACCACATGGCCCTGCAGGAAAGCCTCCGGAAACTGGAACTCTCCTTCCGCCAGACCATCGAGGTCCTTTCGTCGACGACAGAAGCCCGGGACCCGTACACCGCCGGTCACCAGCGAAAGGTCGCCCTGCTTTCCGAAGCCGTGGCCAGGCGGTTGGGCCTGCCGGACGAAACCTGCGAGGGGATCTACCTGGCCGCCATGGTTCATGATCTGGGGAAGATCTCGATCCCCGCGGAAATCCTGAGCAAACCCTCGAGACTGAACGATTTCGAAATGGCCCTGATCCGTACACACCCGGATTCCGCCTACGAGATCCTGAAAAACGTCGAATCCCGTTGGGACCTGGCCGAGATCGTCCGGCAGCACCATGAACGCTGGGACGGGAGCGGCTACCCGAGGGGACTGCGCGGAGAAGAGATCCTCCTGGAGGCCCGGATTCTAGCGGTTGCCGACGTGGTTGAAGCCATTGCGTCGGATCGCCCCTACCGTCCCGGGCTCGGCCTCAAGGCTGCCATGGCCGCGCTCGAGGAGGGCAAGAGAAGGGAATTCGACCCGCAGGTTGCCCAAACCTGCCTGGACCTTTTGAAGGAAGGCTTCGATTTCCATGGGGAATTGCTTTCGATCCCGATCCCCGAGGAAAGGCCGGTACTCCCGGATGGCTGAAGGGCACGCCTTTAGGCGTTTTCTGATTCTTGCAGGATTGGCCGCACTCTTGCTTTTTTCGGTCTGGATCGCCTTCAGGGCGCTGCAGGAACCGAAACAGGCAAGAATCGATTCCAAAGGAGGCACAACGATGGTCAAGCTTGAAACCACAAAGGGCGACATCCTGATCGCGCTGGATGAGGAAAGGGCTCCTGAAACCACGGCCAATTTTCTCCAGTATGTCAGGGACGGGCATTACGACGGGACGATTTTCCATCGTGTCATCGACGGTTTCATGATCCAGGGCGGGGGGTTCGACCGGGAAATGAACCAGAAACAGACCCGTCCCCCGATCCGGAACGAGGCGGAAAACGGGCTGAAAAACGAGGCCTACACGATCGCGATGGCCCGGACATCGGATCCCCACTCCGCGACGGCGCAATTCTTCATCAACGTCAAGGACAACGATTTCCTGAACTTCACCTCCCGCACCCCCCAGGGATGGGGATATGCCGTTTTCGGAAAGATTTCTGCTGGGCGGGAAGTCGTGGATGCAATCAAATCGGTCCCGACGGGCAGCCGGGGAGGACACCGGGACGTGCCTCTCGAGCCCGTGGTCATCCTCAAGGCGTCGATCGTCGAACCCTAGGTCATTCTCTTTCCGCGGGCCCCTCTTCGGGAACCAGGAAAAGAATCCCGAGGGGGGGCAGCGTGAGGGATACCGACTGTTCGAATCCCTGGAACGGAACGGGGACCGACTCCACCTTCCCCATGTTTCCCTGGCCGCTGCCGCCGTATTCCTTTGCATCGCTGTTCAGTCTTTCACGCCAGAAGCCGGAAACGGGAACGCCGATCCGGTAGTTGTGGCGCGGGACGGGAGTAAAGTTGCACACCACCAGCACCGGATCGGGCCTTTCTCCAGGACGCTTGCGCAAAAAGGCCACAATGCTTTTCTCCACGTCCCTGAAATCGATCCACTCAAACCCTGATGGATCGAAATCCCCGTCGTGAAGCGCCGGTATTTCCTTCAGAAGGCGGTACAAATCCTTCACCCAGCGGGCTATTCCCGCATTCCCCGGATTTTCCAGGAGATACCAATCGAGCTCCTGTTCATGGTCCCACTCCCGGTCCTGCCCGAACTCTCCACCCATGAAAAGGAGCTTCTTGCCCGGATGCGCCCCCTGAAAACCGAGAAGGAGGCGGAGATTGGCAAATTTCTGCCAGGGATCCCCGGGCATCTTCCCGTACAGGGAGCCTTTCCCGTAGACCACCTCGTCGTGGGAAAGGGGAAGAAGGAAATTTTCGGAGAAGGCATACCAGATGCTGAAGGTCAGCCGGTCGTGAAGGTGCTTTCGATAGATCGGGTCTTTTCCGAAATATTCCAGGATGTCATGCATCCATCCCATGTTCCATTTCAGGCCGAAGCCCAGCCCCCCCAGGTGGACCGGCCGCGTGACCATCGGCCACGCGGTCGATTCCTCCGCGACCATCTGGATCCCCTCAAAATCCCCGTAGCAGGCGGCGTTGAGCTGACGGAGGAATTCAACCGCTTCCAGGTTTTCCCTTCCGCCGAAACGGTTCGGAATCCACTCCCCCGCTTTTCTGGAGTAATCGAGGTACAGCATGGAAGCCACGGCATCCACGCGCAGCCCGTCGGCGTGATAGCGGTCCAGCCAGAAAGCGGCACTGCTCAAAAGGAACGAACGCACTTCGTTCCGGCCGTAATTGAAAATCGCGCTCTTCCAGTCCGGGTGGAACCCCTGGCGGGGGTCAAGGTGATCGTAGAGATGGGTTCCATCGAACTGAGCCAGACCGTGCGGATCGGTAGGGAAATGCGAGGGAACCCAGTCGAGGATGACACCGATTCCGGCCCGGTGTAGAGTTTCGACCAGGTACATGAAATCCTGCGGGGTTCCGTAGCGGCTTGTCGGAGCAAAATAGCCGAGTGTCTGGTAACCCCAGGAACCGTAAAAGGGATGCTCCATCACCGGCAAGAGTTCGACATGAGTGAACCCCATCTCCTGGACATATTCCGCCAGGCGGGGAGCGATCTCCCGGTAGGGCAGGAAGTTCCCGTCCTCGGGAGAGCGCCGCCACGACCCCAGGTGAACCTCGTAAATCGACATTGGCCCAGTCAGCCTTCCGCGGACCTTCCGGTCTTCCATCCAGTCCCCGTCTTGCCAGTCCCACTTGAGGTCCCACACGACCGAGGCCGTCCCTGGAGGGATTTCCGAATAGACACCGAACGGATCGAGCTTGTCGGGGAGTTGAATCCCACCCTTCCCCCAGATGCGGTACTTGTATCGGTCACCCTTCCGGCCCCCCGGGACGAACCCTTCCCAGATTCCCGAATCACGCCAGATCATCCGCAGCGGGTTTTTCCCGCAATCCCAGCCATTGAAGTCGCCGATGACGGAAACTCCCTCCGCATTTGGGGCCCAGACCGCGAAGTGAACTCCCGACTTTCCGTCTTCTTCTGCGGGATGGGCACCCATTTTCCCGTAAAGCCTCCGATGCGTGCCTTCCCTGAATAAATACAGATCCTGTCCGGAAAAAACCGATCCGGGCAGCACATCGCCTGCAGTCTCTTTTCTCATGCAGATTCTCCCCCCGCTTTCCCGGCATTCCGGGTGATCCTGAGGATTCCGCGCAAAGGCAGTTCAACCCAGTCAGGCCGGTTGTTCATCTCATACTTCAGCTCGTAGAAGGCCTTCTCAACCGTGAAGATTCGAAGAAGCTCCAGTCTTTCGCTTTCGCCCTCCGGGACGAATGCCTCTCCTTTTACCGCCTGGAAATAACTTGCAAGGAAACATTCCGCCGCAGCTTCCTTCCAGGCCGAAAGCCAGCCTTCGAGGGCTGTCTCTTCTTCCGGTCGCTTCTGTGCCCTTTCAAGGGCAACCTTCCATGCTGCATAATCGAAGGACCGCAGCATCCCCGCGAGATCCCGGAAAGCGGACCTTTTCAGGCGTCTTTCCGTAAGTGACCGCATCGGCTCTCCCTCGAAATCGATGATGAAGAAGTCCTTCCCCGTGAAAAGCACCTGTCCGAGGTGGTAATCGCCATGGATCCGTATTTTCAGCCCCCCGAACCGTTTCCCCGTCAATGGTTCCAATAGTGAAAAAATGGACTTCTCGGATTGGATGACCCGCATCGCTTTCTCTTTCGTCGCTTCTTCCAAGGAAGGAAGAGCGGCCGCCAACCCTCCCAGGGTCTCCCGGATCAGGCTTCTGATCGATTGGAACACCGCTCGTTGGTAAAGCCGGGTAAAGGGTTCAGGCTTGAAATCGGGATCCTCCAGGTCCCCTGCAAGGGACCGATGCAGTTCTCCAGTCCGGGCACCCAGAAGCCCGATCATCTGGAAGAAAAACTCTCCGGCGGCTTCGCGGACCTCTGAGTTCGGTATCTCCGTTTTCACTTTCCGGGCCAGGGCTTCCTCGCAGAATTTGTCCAGCGAGGAGAGGAAAAATCGCCAGGCGGTCCCCTGGTTCCGGACAAAGTCGTGCAGCGTCCCAAGAAGGTGTCTGCCTGTCGGACCGGAAATCTCAAGTGCCCCTAGAAAGGCGGGGGTTTGGGAATACCGGGCTTTCTCGCTCAGGAACTGGCTGACCTCGCGCTCAGGGTTGGTTCCTTCCTCGACTTTTCGAAACAGTTTCAGAATGCAGCTTTCACCGTAGACCACGGAGGTGTTGCTCTGCTCTTCCGAGAGCAGCCGGCTCGGCCTAACGGCAGGAGCTCCTCCCAGCCAGCTCCGCAGGATTTTTCCGGTCTGGCCTGTGATTTCCCCTGCTTTTCCTTTTTTTCGTTTTCTGCCCAGGATGAAATCCAGGATCGCGGCGTGGAACTGCTCGTCGGCTGCGGCATCGAAAAGGAATCCCTTTTCCCCTTTGAGACTGGCTCTCGCGAGATATAAGGACTGGATTTGCGCGCTTTCCGCGTCTTCTCCCGTTTTGCGGCTAAACCCGACCGGGATGAAGTAAATCTGGCCGGATCCTTCAGAGTACTTCACTTCAACCAGGAGGAGGTGTGTCCCGCTGCCATCGTGTTCAAGGTAAAAATCCTCCTCGATGGAAACCATCCGGATGTTTCGTGTTTTTGAACTGAACCACCTCGAACGGATAAGAAACGGTTCGAGCGCCGATTCAAGGTCTTTTTTCGCCCCCTCTTCCGAGAGTGCGTCTTTCCACCCCCGCGGAGTCTGGAAGAGAGGCAGCCGCTCCGGCAGCCCGAAGGTCTGGAGGGACGTCTTTCCCCCCCGATCGAGCCGCATCCAGAAATAGTCGTGAAACCCGAGGGTCATCAGGTACGGTTTCGAGCCGATGGGAGGGAACCGGTTCCCACTGAAGACCTCCACCGGGACAGCCCCCTCGAACTCCGAAAGATCCAGCTCGACCGCCTGGGCAAACCGGGACAGATTCGCAACCACGAGAATCGTCTCCTCACCCAGGGTTCTGAGAAAAGCGAGGACTTTCGGGTTTTTCGGGTGAAGGAACCGGACTTCGCCCCTGCTGAAACAGGGGTACCTTTTCCTCATGCCGATTACCCTTCGCATCCACCAGAGCAGCGAGGAGGGGTTCCGCTCCTGGTTCTCAACATTGACCGCCTCGTAGGCATATTCCGGGTCCGTCACGACCGGCAAGTAGAGTTTCTGTGGATTCGCCTTCGAAAAACCGGCGTTTCTGTCAGGGCTCCACTGCATGGGGGTCCGCACCCCGTTGCGGTCTCCGAGAAAATAGTTATCGCCCATTCCGATCTCGTCTCCATAGTACAGGCACGGCGTTCCCGGCAGGGAGAGGAGGATGAATTTCAGGAGTTCGACTTTCCTTCGGTTCTGCTGCATGAGGGGGAACAGCCGGCGACGGATCCCTAGATTGATCCGGGCCCTTGGGTCCCTGGCATAGGTCCTGTACATGTAGTCCCTTTCTTCGTCCGTCACCATTTCCAGTGTTAACTCGTCATGGTTGCGGAGGAACAGGACCCACTGGGCCACGTCCGGTATGGGAGGAGTCTGCTCCATGATGTCCACGATCGGGTGACTGTTTTCCATCCATAGAGCCATGAAAATCCTCGGCATGATGGGAAAGTGAAACGCCATGTGGCATTCATCCCCATAGCCGAAATAGGCCGCTGCCTCTTCCGGCCATTGGTTGGCCTCGGCTAGAAGCATCCGCCCCGGGTAATGTTCATCCACGTGTCCCCGAAGCTGTTTCAGGAACTCATGGGTTTCCGGGAGGTTTTCACAGTTCGTGCCTTCCCGTTCGAAAAGATAGGGAACCGCATCCAGGCGCAATCCGTCAACGCCCATTTTCAGCCAGAAATCCATCACCTTCAGGACCGCTTGCCGAACTCGCGGATGGTCAAAATTCAGGTCCGGCTGATGAGAATAGAATCGGTGCCAGTAGTAGGCTTTTGCTACTGGATCCCAGGTCCAGTTGGAAGTCTCGAAATCCTGGAAGATGATCCTCGCTTCGGGATACTTGCCAGGATCATCGCTCCAGACGTAAAAATCACGGGCCTGGGAAGCGGGTTTCGCCCTACGGGCCTTCTGGAACCAGGCGTGCTGGTCGGACGTGTGATTGATGACCAGTTCCGTGATGACCTTAAACCCTTTTAAATGCGCCGCTTTGAGAAATTTCCGGAAATCCCCCAGGGTGCCGTAATCGGGATGGATGCCGTAATAATCCGAGATATCGTAGCCGTCATCCTTCATGGGAGAAGGGTAGAAGGGCAAGAGCCAAAGAGCGGTTACCCCCAGGTCTTGAAGGTAATCCAGTTTCTGGGTGAGTCCCCGGAAATCCCCGATTCCGTCGTCGTTGCTGTCGAAGAAGGCCTTGACATGCAGTTGATAGATGATCGCGTCCTTGTACCACAGGGAATCGGTTTCGCTCATTGCTGGACCTCCCTATGCGAAATAGTCAAAATCCTGCTCGCGCTTCAGATGTCTCCTCAAGGCAAAGAGACGGGCTGGAAGCTCCTGGGGATCGAGTGTTACGGAGTTCCATTCTCCGTACCAGATCACCTTCTCCCCTCCCAAAAGGTCCTCGAGAAGAAAAGGATGGCCTTTCTCCATTCCCAGTTCTGACAAAGGAAGATGCAGTGCACCGGTTTGTGTCCGGAAGGGATCCAGCGACACCACGATAAGGAGCGTATTCTCCCCGGCAGTCTTTAGATACGCGACCAGGTTCTCATTCTCACACTCGAGGAAACGGAGGTTTCGCGTCTGCTGCAGGGCCGGATTCCGCCGCCGGATCCGGTTCACCCGAGCGATCAGGTCCCGAAGATTCCCCGGCTGATCCCAATCCCAGGCCTTGATCTCATACTTCTCCGAATCCATGTATTCTTCCTTCCCGTTTACGGCTTCGGAGACGAGAAGCTCGAAGGGGGGCCCGTAGACGCCCCAGCAGGAGGAAAGCGTCGCCGCCAGAACCATGCGGATCACGTAGGCCGCCCGGCCTCCGAACTGAAGGAATTCAGGAAGGATATCGGGCGTATTCGGCCAGAAATTCGGCTGGAAATACTCGGCCATCTCGGTTTCCGTCAATTCCCGAAGGTACGTTACAATCTCCTGTTTCGTATTCCGCCAGGTGAAATAGGTATAAGACTGGCAAAAACCGACCCGTGCCAGCTTCTTCATGACCTTCGGTCTCGTGAAGGCCTCTGCAAGGAAGAGCGCATCGGGTTCCTGCCGTTTCACTTCCGAGATCAGCCACTGCCAGAACGCAAAGGGCTTTGTGTGGGGATTGTCAACCCGAAAAAGCCGGAACCCCTGCCCCACCCAGAAGAGCACAACCCTCCGGAGTTCTTCCCAGAGAGATCTCCATTCTGGGGTTTCAAAATTGAAGGGGACAATATCTTCGTATTTTTTGGGAGGATTTTCGGCATACTGGATCGATCCGTCAGGACGCCAGCGGAACCATTCCGGGTGTTGCCGGATGTAGGGATGATCTGGCGAACACTGGAAAGCCAGGTCAAGAGCCACTTCCATCCCGAGCGTTTCGGCTTCCTCCCGGAATTCCCGGAGGTCGTCAAGAGTTCCAAGCTGCGGGTCGACCGCATCGTGCCCACCCAGTTCCGAACCGATCGCCCAGGGACTTCCCGGATCGCCGGCCTCCGCCAGAAGGCCGTTGTTGCGCCCCTTCCGGCAGGTCTTTCCGATCGGATGGATCGGAGGCAGGTAGACAACGTCGAAGCCCATTCGGGCGATCTCTTTCAATCGAAGACGGGCCTCCTGGAGCGTCCCCTTCCGACTGAACGGCAGGCAGGCCGAACGCGGGAAAAACTCGTACCAGGAACTGAAGCGCATTTTCCCTCTCTCGACGGTCACCTTGAACGTTTCCTCAAGCGACTTCACCAATTCCGGGTCGGGATACTGAAAGGCACAGCGCAGGATTTCCGGCCGGCTTAAAATGAGCTCGGCTTCGGCTTTTCCGGCCGCCTTTTCCAGGTTTTCGGCCGCCCTCTGCAGAAATCCCGCCTCGTCCGCGGAAGCGCGGACCGAAAGGGCGCGCAGCTCTTCCGCTATGCTCCGGAATTCTATTTCACCGACCTGCCCGGCATCCCTTCTCCTGAGGTCCCGTATCTGCGTTTCAAGCCGATCCACCCACCCCCGCAGGGTGAACTCCACGTCTTCCTGACTCTCTACCGTGAAGACGGCCTCCCAACGATCATCCCCCACGGGGATCATCGGAACGCGAAACCACTCCCGTCGGCTGACCGGCCGATAGAGGAGTTCCGCCCGGACCGCATCGTGTCCGTCTGCGTAGACGTCGGCACGAACATGGACCGTTTCCCCGGGACAGCGCCGAACCGGCCCCCCTTCCCGTACATGCGGCTCGACGTTTTCGATGACAACACGTGCGCGTCCTTCCACCCCTCCCACCTCCATTTTCTGCAGGACTCTTTAGCATTATAAAACATCATCTTTTACGGATTGCGGAAGGGCGAGTCCCCTCCTTTTGATCCCTTTTTCGGGAAAGGGATCGGTGCATTTAGAAGCATTTTGAAGCTTTATAATGATTCTCTGCCCCCCGCCGGGGGTAAAAACAAAGGGGGGATCCGCATGAACGGATGGAACGGGAAATCGCTCTGGGTCGATCTGACCCTGGGGAGGCTGGAAACCAGGGAAATCCCCCTCCATCTCCTGGAGTCATTCGTCGGGGGAAGAGGGCTGAATGACCGGGTGCTTTTCGAAACAATCAAGGATGGGACCGATCCCCTGGGACCCGAAAATGTTCTTGCACTCGCGGTCGGCCCGCTGAGCGGGACAACCCTTTCTTCCACCAGCCGCGTGCAGGTCAGCACTCTTTCTCCCCTTTCGGGCATCCTGGGAGACGGGAATGCGGGGGGAACCTTTGGCCTTTGCATGAAGCGGTCTGGATTCGACCAGTTTGTCTTCACCGGTTCCTCGCCCAAACCGGTCTACCTTCTCATCGACGGGCCACAGGCCGTTCTTGTGGAAGCTTTTGACCTGGCTCAGACTTCCACCTGGGAGAAAACCGATCTTTTGAAGCGGCGCCATGGTCCGGGAACTTCCGTCGCGGCGATCGGCCAGGCAGGGGAAAACCTGGTCCGCTTCGCTTCGGTCATCATCGACCGGCACCACTCGGCCGCCCGCGGGAGCGGCGCGGTGATGGGTTCCAAGAACCTCCTGGCCATCGCCGTGAAGGGCCGCCAGGCAACGTCTCTGGCGGATCCTGCCGCCTTTCGGATCCTGGCCGAAGCCGACCGGGAATTTCTAAGAAACGATCCTTTCCAGCGTGACACGATCGCCCGCATCGGGAGCCACATCGGCATGATCCGCTGGTTTCCCGGCAGCCGGAACAATGAACGCTATCTAGCTCCAGACGACGTTCCCCGATCTCTGCTTCCGGAAACTCTCAAAACATGGGAGGAAGGGCGGACTTCATGCGCCGGATGCGTCGTCCCCTGCAAGGACATTTTCCGAATCCCTTCAGGACCCTACGCGGGTGAAATCGGCAAGGCCATGGAACACGAATGTCTTCACTGCCTGGGAACCAATTGCGGGATCGAGGATCCCGTGGCGCTGATGACGATGGAAAACCTGGCCGACAAGTACGGCATGTGCGTGATCGGGCTGGGGAACACCCTCGCTCTCGCCAAGGACCTCTTCGCCCATGGGCTGATCGGGCTGGAGGAAACGGGCGGGCTGGACCTTTCCTGGGAAAACGCAGAGGCCCAGATTGAACTGATCCACCAGACCGCCCTCCGCCAGGGTTTCGGCAACCTTGTCGCGGAAGGCATGCTGAACCTGGCCCGGATCATCGGCGGGAGGGCGATGGATTTCTGCTACCACGTGAAGGGGCTGGGCCGTGGGCACCATCCGGCGGGGATCTTCTCCCTCGCCCACGCCACTTCCACACGTGGAGCCGATCACCTCAGGGGGCGAAGCTGGGCTTTCGGGGAAAATGACCCGGATATCTGGCCGATGCTGATCGAGAAGGGATTTATCCCCGTGGAGGACCCCGTGCGGACACTTTTCATCTCAGAAAGAGCTGTCACCCTGACCGACATGATCGGCCGCTGCAAGGGCGCGGTCAACAACTGGGCAAGCGCGGTCCCCCTTGTCGCCTCCCACCCCCTGCTGAAGGGGGAAGCCCTGCTGTTGTCCGCAGCAACCGGAGTCCCCTTCACGGAAACGATGCTGGAGATGGCTTCCGACCGAGTCTACCTTCTCGAAATGGCCTTCAACGCCAGGCAAAAAGTCCGAAGGCGTGATGACCGTTTCCCCGTCCGGTGGGACCAGGTCGGGTCAGACTGGGCCGGGCGGGAGAGGAAAAAGCATGAAGCCATGCTGGATCGATATTACGCCCTGAGGGGATGCGACCCCGAAACGGGCATCCCGGGGCAGGAGACCCTCTACCGGCTGGGACTCGATTTCGCGGCAGAAGCCCTGAAAAGCGCCGACCCCGGTGCCCAATGGGATGGCCCTCCGCTCTGGTCCCCCGAATGCTACCCTCGCGGAACCCGCAGGTGCTGAGAGTTTTTCCATGGGAAAGGGGAGGTCCAGCCTCCCCTTTCCTCATGCGATCTCGTTTTGCAGGGTCTCGATCCAGAGTTTTGCCACCGCGGCTCCCGTGGAACCCGTTACCCAGGACTCGGAACCTCCGCCCCTTGCCATGAGCTTTGGGTGTTCGCGGATCACTTTCCGAAGGTCGATTTTCACCTGGGTTCCGCGGGCCAGGATGAAGCTTCCCTCGGATCCTTCCCCCGACGGCACGAGCACCAATCCAACAGAACCCGGGTCGGACTCGACAAGGGATGTCAGCCCCGGAACCGCCATCTCGGGAAGAATTCCCGGCAGGACCGCGATCGAGAGAACCCTTTCCCCGGCGGTTTCCCTCTCCCAGGGAAGGGAAAGCATCCCCTTGGCTTTGTCCAGGCTGCGCAGCAGCACCTGCTTTTCCTCCTGCAGCCGGTCGTAAACCTTCTCCAGTTTCTCCAGCGGGCAACTGACCTTTCGGAGCAGGACACGAACAACGCGGGAGTATTCCTTGAGGACTCGATCCCGGTGAACGGTGAACTTTACTTCCCAATCCGGGGCAGTGCCGCGGTACGAGGTCACGAGGACCCCGCCGACCTGCGCGGTTGAGGAAACGTGCGTTCCCGAGCAGGCGATGCAGTCGAATCCAGGGATTGTCACAACCCGAACGGGTTCGTTTCCAAGCCGGTCCCAGTTGGCTTTCAGCCCCTCGATCCCCTGGGCTTCTTCCGGGGAAAAAAGCCGGATCGAAACGGGCAGATCCCTTGCAATGATCTCGTTGGCCTCGTCTTCCGCCTCGAAAAGCAGGGGCCAGTCCAGCTGGCGGTCCCATTTCAGGAAAACGGTCGTCTCCTCCTCGCCGACGGCGACCTTGTACACCGTCAGCCCCTCGTGGCGGCTTTCAAGTACACGGGACAGGATGTGCTCCCCGGAATGCATCCTGGAAAGGAGCGCCTGCCGGTCCAGATCCACCTCGGCCTCCACCGCGACCCCTTCAGCGGGTTCTCCCTGCAGGATCCTGACCGCAAGGATCTCCTCTTTCCCGTCGCGGAAACAGTCCGTCACCTCCGCGGAAAACCCTGAAGCTTCAAGGCGCCCCTTGTCGCCGGGCTGCCCTCCCCCGGAAGCATGGAAGCGGTTCTCCTCCAGGATCAGGCGGGCATCTTTCCCTTTTCTCGAAACGACTCGGAGAATGCGTGTTTCGTAACGGGTGTCCAACGTTGTTTCGCCCCCCTTCCACCGGACATTATACCCATCCCCAGGGAGTAGAATGGAACCGGATTCTAAGGGCAGGGGGGAAAAGCGAAATGACTTCTGATGTGTTCTTTACAGGGACACGGACAACCTCAAGGAAGAACCTGCTGGACCGTCTCGAGGAGCTGGTCCTCGCTGCAGGGCTGGACGACCTGCCGCTGAAGGGCCGGATGACGGCGGTGAAAATCCATTTCGGGGAACCGGGCAATCTGGCCACGATCCGTCCGAATTACGTGGCCAGGCTGGTGCGGATGATTCGTGAACGGGGAGGGAAACCCTTCCTGACGGATGCAAACACCCTCTACAAGGGACAGCGGGCCAATGCCGTGGACCATCTGCAGGCTGCCATGGAAAACGGCTACAATCCCCTTTCCGCAGGCTGCTCTGTCGTGATCGCCGACGGACTCTGGGGCTTCGACTACCGGGAGATCGAGGTTAACCTGAAACACTTTGCCTGCGCGAAAATTGCCTCCGCCATCGCCGAAGCGGATGTCCTCATCTCGATGAACCATTTCAAGGGACATGAACAGGCCGGTTTCGGCGGAGCCCTGAAGAACATCGGCATGGGATCGGGCTCGAGGGAAGGGAAAATGGCCATGCATTGCGATTCCCCTCCCCGCATCCAATCGGCCAAGTGCATAGGGTGCGGTGAATGCGTGAGAAACTGCGCCCACGGAGCTGTCCGGCTGACCCCGGAAAGGAAGGCCTTCATCGATCAAACCCTCTGCGTCGGCTGCGGACAGTGCGTCGTGGTCTGCCCTGCCGGGGCCGCCCAGATCAGCTGGGGCAGCGCGAAAACCCTGGGAGAGAGGATTGCCGAATACGCCTTCGCCGCCCTGAAAGGGAAACCGGCCTTTCACGTCAATTTCCTCGTGGACGTTTCTCCAAACTGTGACTGCTGGAACCACAACGATACGCCCATCGTACCGGATATCGGCATCGCCGCTTCGAAGGACCCCGTTGCTCTCGACCAGGCATCGGTGGATCTCGTCAACCGGGCCCCCATGCTCCCCGGGTGTGCCCTTCAGAAAACCGGGGAACCCCCGCAGGACAAGTTCCATGCCCTGCACCCCGACGCGGACTGGGAACGATGCCTCGTTCACGCAGAGACGATCGGCCTCGGGACTCGATCCTACAGGCGGATCGACCTGCCTTGAGGCCCGGCGGCTTCTTCCCCGAGTATCTTCAGGTAGTCCGAAACGGCCTTCAATCCTTTTTCGAGGGTTTCCGTCGAGCAGGAATAGCCCATCCGGAACCAGCCCTCGAAATCAAAGGCCTTGCCGGGAACCAGGAAAGCGCCGTTGAACTCGAAAAGCCCCCTGCAGAAATCTTCCGAGGGGATCGGAAACCCGTACCGGATAAAAGCCGTGGTGCCGGCTTTCGGGCGGACGTAGGACAGGTGTTTTTCGCCACTGACCCATTTGTCCAGGAGAAGCGCGTTTTTCCGGACGAGAGGGAGGTTGCGCCCCAGGATCCTGTCCTTGAAGGAAAACGCACGGAGCGCCAGCATTTCATCGATCATCCCGCAGCTGATCGTCGTGTAGTCCCTGCGGATGAAACACTCCCGGATGAAATCGCCCGGGCCCGCGACCCATCCCAGCCGGAGGCCGGCAAGGGAAAAAACCTTCGAAAGGCTTCCCGTCGCCACTCCCCTTTCATACAGGTCGGCGATCGAGGGCGTGTGAACCCCGGGTTCGTGCTCCAGCCCCCGGTAAACCTCGTCGCAAAGGATCCAGGCCCCGGAGCGTTCGGCAATCCGGGCGACCTCCTTCAGGAATGAGCCGGTCATCAGGGCCCCGGTCGGGTTGTTGGGGTTGTTCAGCACGATCAGCTTGCACCGGTCCCCCGCCAGCCTCTCCAGGTCCTCCAGGTCAGGGAGGAAACCGTTTTCGGGCAAAAGCCGGAGGATCCTGACATCGGCTCCGAGGGCCTCGGGAACGGAATACAGCTGCTGGTAGGTCGGCTTCACGGCGACGACCCTGTCACCGGGTTCTACAAGCGTGAAAAGAGCAAGGAAATTAGCGCCGATTCCCCCGTGGGCCAGCAGGATGTTTTTTTCATCCAGCGTCTCGTAAAGACGGGAAATATGAGCCCGCAGGTCGAAGGTCCCCGGGATTTCCCCATAGGTCAGCTTTCTTGACAGGAGTTCTTCCAGGAAACTTTCCTTCCCACCGGAAAGATCGAGGAGTTCCTCGACGGTCAGGGATTCGACGCACGTCTCGGCGATGTTGAACCGTGCGTTTTCTTCATAGGCGTTCATCCACTCTTCCACTCCAAAACGTTCGATCTTCAACGCTTCTCCCCCCTTCGGTCCTTAAGAATACCATGAGCCGGCGATGATTGGCCGTTTACCGCAAGCCTTCCTGTTGGTATCATTCTCCGGGTGACTGCCTGAATGGAGGATCCAATGCAGAAAAACCGTTTCCGGGCCCTGGCCCTGCTTGTGCTGATTTCGTCTTTCCTGTTTTTTCTTTTTCTGGGGAATCATCCTCTCCTGGAACCGGATGAAGGAAGATATTCCGAGATTCCCAGGGAGATGATCGAACGCGGAGATTTCATCACTCCGACGCTGAACTATGTCAAGTATTTCGAAAAGCCCGTTCTCCACTACTGGCTAACGGCGCTTTCCTTCAAGCTGTTTGGCTATACGGAGTTTGCTTCCCGCTTCTGGCCCGCCTTGCTCGGGGTCCTCGGAACAGCGGTCACCTATGGGCTCGCTTCCTTCCTGTTCGGAACCCGGGCTGGTTTCTTTTCCGGCCTCATTCTCGCCACATCCTGGATCTATTTTGCCATTGCCCAGATCAACATCATCGACATGGGAGTCTCGGTCTTCATCACGATGGCCCTGGCCGGTTTCCTCCTCGGCTCTGCAGGGAACCGGCGCCACCTGCTTCTCTTCTACGGGGGCATGGGGCTTGCCACCCTTTCCAAGGGGCTCATCGGCATCGTCCTACCGTGCGCCGTTGCCGGGGCCTGGATCCTGGCAACCCGGGATTGGAAGCTGATCCGAAGGACTCTTTACGGATGGGGGATCCTGCTTTTCTTCGGCCTGACCCTTCCCTGGTACATCGCGGTTTGCCTGAAAAACCCGGAGTTTTTCCACTTCTTCTTCATCCGGGAGCATTTTCTCCGGTACACCACCAAAATTCACGGCAGATACGAACCGGCCTGGTTCTTCATTCCCATCCTGCTGGCAGGCGGACTGCCGTGGACAGCGTTCTGGCTCCGCCCACTGGCCGGCCTGCGCGAATCCAGGGAAAAACTTTTCCTGTTCCTCTGGTTTGCCGTGATTTTTTCGTTTTTCTCCTTTTCCAGCTCGAAGCTGATCCCTTACATCCTTCCCGTTTTTCCTGCCCTCTCGATCCTGGCGGGGGAAAAAATCGACCGGTACCTGAAACGGCCGGACCTGGAACCGTTCAAATTCGAGCTTGTCCTTTCCTCGATCCTGATCGGCCTGTTTTCCACCGCGCTGGTTGCCTATCCCTTTCTTCAGGACCGCTTCCCCGTCGCTGTCCTTCTCAGGGTTACGGTTCCGCTGGCCACGGCTCTCCTTTTGGGACTCCTTTGCGCCTGGAGCTTCTGGCTGAAGCGGCGCCCCAGGTCCGTCGTCATTTCGCTCTTCATGGGAGCCTTTTTTGCCTGCCTGGCCCTGAAGAGCGGCTTCACCTTCTACGGGAGTTTTCTTTCGGCCCGGCAAACGGCCGAAATCATCGAAAAGGCGCGGCAGCCCGGCGATTTGATCGTCAGCTACGAAGATTATGATCAGGGGATCCCCTTTTACCTTAAAACCCGCGTTGTCCTGGTGAACTGGAAGGGAGAGCTTGAATTCGGCAGCGGAATTGGCGATCAGTCCGACTGGTTCATCAGCGGCGAAAGGTTCATGGATCTCTGGAAATCCAACCGCCACATGATCGTCATCTTCCGGGAAAATCGATACAGGGACATGCTCGCGAAAGGAGTGGCCAACATGCATGTTTTGGGAAGAGCCAACGATTCTGTCGTGGTTACGAATCGTTTGGAGGAAGGGGCACAATGAGAAGAGAAACGTTCCTCCCCTTCGCACGCCCCAGTATCGATGAGTCGACGATCGAGGACGTCTGCGAATCCCTCCGGTCGGGATGGATCACCACCGGCCCCAAGTCGATCCGCTTCGAGAACGCTTTCCGTGAGCGCATCGGGACTTCCTACGCCCTGGCGGTCAATTCCGCCACGGCGGGGCTGCACCTGGCGCAGCTGGCCCTGGGAATCGGACCGGGAGACGAGGTCATCACCACCCCGATGACCTTTGTGGCTACCCTCAACACGATCGTGCTTGCCGGCGCCCGCCCCGTTCTGGTCGATATCGACCCGGGCACCTTCAACATGGATCCCGGGCGGCTCGAATCGGCGGTGACCCCGAAGACGAAGGCCATCGTCCCCGTCCATTTCGCAGGACTTCCCGTGGACCTGGACCCGGTCAGCGAAGTGGCGCAGCGTCATGGGCTTGCGGTCATCGAGGACTGCGCCCACGCGCTCGGGGCTTCCTACAAGGGAAGAGCGGTCGGCTCCGATCCCGGGCACGTCAGCGTTTTCAGCTTCCACCCTACGAAGAACATCACAACCGGCGAAGGAGGCATGGTCTGCACGGGGCTCGAGGAGGTCGCAGAGCGCGTCGCGATTCTCCGGCAGCACGGGATGTCCAAGGGGGCCTGGAGCCGCTACGCGGCAACCGGGACCCCGCATTATGACGTCGCGCTTCCGGGCCTCAAGTACAACATGATGGACATCCAGGCAGCGATCGGGCTTGGCCAGCTTTCCCGTCTTGACGAATTCAACGCCCGTCGGGCTTCCATCGTGGAGCGCTACCGGTCGGCCTTCTCGGGGCTGGATGGACTTATCCTTCCGGCGACCCCCTCTTACGAACACGTCCACGCCTGGCACATCTTCACCCCGCTGCTGGACCTGGATCTGCTTGACCTGACCCGGGACGGGTTCATGTCGCTCATGAGAGAGGCCAATATCGGAACGGCCTATCATTACCAGGCGGTGCACCTGTTCGACTTCTACCGGAAAACGTTCGGATTCAGGCCCGGGGATTTCCCGAATGCCGAACGGGTATCTGAACGCATCGTCAGCCTTCCTCTCTTTCCGGCCATGACGGATTCGGACGTGGAGGACGTCATCGAGGCGGTAACCTCGATTGTCAAAAGTCACCTCCAAAGAGGGGGCAAACGCGCGTGAATTCTCCCCTCCTTTCCGTAGTGATCCCCGTCTACAACGAAGAGGAAAGCCTCCCCCTCCTCTTTGCCCGGCTGATGCCGGTCCTGGAAAGCCTGAATCGCTCCTACGAGGTGGTATTCATCAACGACGGTAGCCGGGACCGATCCCTTTCGATGCTGCTGGAATGCCGCGACCGCTACCCGGGCCGGGTCGTCGTGATCGATTTCAACGGCAATTTCGGGCAGCACATGGCGATCATGGCCGGATTCTCGCAGGCCCGGGGAGAAATGATCGTGACCATGGACGCGGATCTCCAGAATCCGCCGGAAGAGATCCCGCGGATCCTCGAAGCGCTGGAATCCGGCCATGATGTCGTGGGAACGGTCCGTTCCGGCCGGCGGGACCCCTTGTTCCGAAAGTTCGCCTCGAAGCTCGTCAACAGGCTTTCAAACCGGATCACCGGGCTGAAGCTGAACGATTACGGGTGCATGATGCGCGGCTACAACCGCCGCATCATCAACTTCATTAACCAGTGCAAGGAAACGACAACCTTCATTCCGGCACTGGCCCAGAAATTCGCGATGAACCCCGTCGAGATCCCGATCGCGCATTCCGAGCGGGAGCAGGGACAATCCAAGTACGGCCTGTACCGGCTGATCCGCCTGAATTTCGACCTCATGACAGGTTTCTCCCTGATCCCGCTCCAGGCGGTGACCATGCTGGGAATGATCGTTTCGATCCTGAGCCTTTCGTTCGGCGTTTTCCTCCTCCTTCGCCGCCTTATCGTCGGGCCGGAAGTGGAAGGCGTCTTCACCCTGATGGCCATCAGCTTCTTCCTCATGGGAATCACCCTTTTCTCTGTGGGCCTGGTCGGGGAATACATCGGCAGGATCTACCAGGAAGTCCGGGAGCGTCCCCGTTTCGTGATCCGGAAGGTCTGGAGCCATGAAGACTGAACCGCGAGTTCTTCTTGCCGCCTACAGCGAGGTTGGCGTCGTTTGCCTGGAAGAATTGCTGGCGCAGAAAGCACAGGTCGTCGGGGTTTTCTCCCACGCTGACGACCAGTTCGAAGAGATCTGGTTCCGCTCGGTTGCACGCACGGCGGCGGAAGCCGGGATTCCCGTCTTCACGCCGGAGAACATCAATGCCCCGGAAGAGATCGAACGGATCCGGGGGCTTCGGCCCGATATCCTGTTCTCTTTCTACTACCGGAAACTGATTTCGAAAGAGATCCTGGACATCCCGCCACTTGGGGCCTACAACATGCACGGGTCACTTCTGCCCCGGTACCGGGGCCGGGCCTGCGTCAACTGGGCCGTTCTGAAAGGAGAAACCCGGACCGGCGCCACCCTCCACGTGATGACCGAAAAGGCCGACGCGGGAGATATCCTTGACCAGGAAGCCGTCCCCATCGACTTCACCGACACGGCGCAGGATGTTTTCTGGAAGGTGCGGGATGCGGCGCGTAAGGTCCTTGCAAGGACCTGGCCGCTTCTGCGCGAAGGGCGGGCTCCCCGAACCCCGCAGGACGAGTCCCTGGCGACCACTTTCGGCAGGAGGAGACCCTCGGACGGGAGGATCGACTGGAACAGGAGCGCCCTCGAACTGTACAACCTGGTCCGGGCCGTGACCCATCCCTTCCCTGGAGCCTTTTCCTACATCGGGGAACGAAAGTGGTTCGTCTGGAAAGCCTGGCCCCTGGAAAGCGGGGGGAAAGACCAGGCAGGGCAGGTTCTGGAACTGGATCCCCTGGTGATCGGGACCGGCGAGGGATCTCTTCGAATTGACCGTTGCCAGCTCGAAGGAGAACCGGAAACCGACGGAGCTGATTTCGCTTCCAGGTCGCTTCGGCCTGGTCAACGTTTGGAGGGAAAAACCAATTGAAGGTCCTGATTCTTGGAGTGAACGGATTCATCGGATCTCACCTGGCAGAGCGCATCCTGCGCACGACCGACTGGGAAGTCCGGGGACACGACCTGCGCACAACGAACCTGGATGCCTGCCTGGGCCATCCCCGTTTCACCTTCAGGCAAAACGACATGCGAAAGGACTGGGAGTGGATCGAAACGCAGGTTTCCCAGTGCGACATCATCCTTCCGCTCGTCGCCGTCGCTCAGCCCAAGAAATACGTCGAGGATCCTCTTTTCATCTTTGAACTGGATTTCGAGGAAAACCTCAAGATCGTCCGGCTATGCAGCCGTTACGGGAAACGCCTCGTGTTCCCCTCGACTTCTGAGGTCTACGGGATGTCCCAGGATGAAGAATTCAGGGAAGACGAAAGCAACCTGGTCCTGGGCCCGATCTGCAAGACCCGCTGGATCTATAGCTGCAGCAAGCAGATGCTCGACCGGGTCATCGCCGCATACGGCATGCAGAAGGGGCTCCGGTATACACTCTTTCGGCCGTTCAACTGGATCGGGCCGCGCCTGGACGATTCTTCCCTTGCAGCGGAAGGGAAATCGCGCGTCCTCACCCAGTTCATCTACAACCTGCTCGAAGGCCTCCCCATTCAGCTCGTCGGAGGTGGAATGCAAAAACGCTGCTTCACCGATATCGAGGATGGGCTCGATGCGCTGATGGCCATCCTGAAGAACGAGGGGAACGTCGCCGACGGGCAGATTTTCAACATCGGCAACCCGAAGAACAATCATTCCATCCGGGAACTCGCGGAAACCCTGCAAAGGATCCTGGCGACCTTCCCGGGGTACAGCGAAAAGGCCCGGAACGCCCTCATCCTCGACACGCCGAGCGAAACCTATTACGGCGAGGGATATGAAGACGTGGAGTTCAGGGTTCCCTCCATCGAGAAGGCCCGGCGCCTGCTTGGGTGGGAACCGCGGATCCCGCTGGAGGAAACGCTCCGCAAGACGCTTTCCGCAGCGATCGGACAGGAACGGCCTTCATGAGCATTACGCTGGGGCTGAAACTGGACGTCGATACGCTGAGAGGCTACCGTGAGGGCGTCCCGGCTCTTCTGGATCTTTTCGAAAGACTCGGCGTCCGCATCACGATCTTTTTCTCCATGGGCCCGGACAATAGCGGGAAAGCCATCCGCCGCGTGTTCCGGAAAGGCTTCCTGTCCAAAATGCGGCGGACCCGGGCGGTCAGCACTTACGGGCTGAAGACGATGCTTTACGGGACTCTTCTCCCGGCACCCCTCATTGTCGATTCCGACCCTTCCATCCTGCGCCGCGCTGCCGGGCTTGGTCACGAGTGCGCCGTGCACGCCTGGGATCATGTCGAATGGCAGGATCGTCTCGACAGGATGAAAATCGAAACCGTCCGAGATTCTCTAAGACGCGCGTTTGAAGCATTCGGCCGGATTGCCGGTCAGCCTGCCCGATCCTGTGCCGCCCCTGCCTGGAAAGTGACCGAAAGCAGCCTTGAAGTCCAGGACGAACTGCAGCTTGAATATTGCAGCGACACCCGTGGACAGGGCCCCTTCCTGCCTGTCCTCGGGGGCCGTCGGTTCTCGACGCCCCAGATTCCCTCGACACTGCCGACCCTGGATGAAATCCTCGGTCTTGACGGGCTGACACCGGAAGAGGCCAACAGGAGGCTTCTGGAGGGACTCCGGGAGGGGATCAATGTCCACACGTTCCACGCTGAAATGGAAGGGATCGGTCAAATAGGGCTTTTCGAAGAGTTCCTCCTGGAATGCAAAAACATGGGCGTCCGGTTCTGCACCCTCGGGGAAATCGCCCGCTTTCAGCCGAAGGAGAAACTCCCCCTCTGTTTCCTGGAAACGGGAGAAATCCCCGGCAGGGCCGGAAAGGTCGCATTGCAGGGAAAGGAGTGGCGTCCGTGAAGATCGCAATCATCGGGACGGGATACGTCGGGCTGGTCACGGGAAGCTGCCTGGCGAATTTCGGAAACGAAGTTCTCTGCGTGGATGTTGACAAGGAAAAGGTCGAAGGCCTGAACGCTGGAAAGGTCCCCTTTTTCGAGCCGGGACTGGGAGACCTTCTTTCTCCCAATCTCTCCGCCGGCCGCCTGGCGTTCACGACCGACCTGGACGGTGCCGTCAAGGAAGCCGAGATCATTTTCATCACCGTCGGAACGCCGCCGGGTCCCACGGGGGAGGCAGACCTTTCCACCGTCTGGGAAGTCGCCCGGTCGATCGGATGTTCCCTGGATCAGGGCAGCATCGTCGTGACCAAGTCCACCGTCCCGGTCGGAACGACCTTCAAAGTCCGGGCGATAATTGAAGAAGAGCTTCAAAGGCGGGGGAAGACCGTCCCGTTCGAGGTGGCGAACAACCCCGAGTTTTTAAGGGAAGGGTCGGCCGTCCTGGATTTCATGAACCCGGACCGGGTGGTGATCGGAACAGAAAGCGAAACCGCCCGTGAAAGTCTGGCAAAGCTGTATTCGTTCCTCGACGAGGAAAAGCTCCTCTTCATGGATATCCTTTCTTCCGAAATGACCAAGTATGCAGCCAATGCGCTGCTGGCGACAAAAATCTCGTTCATGAACGAGATCGCCGGAATCTGCCAGAGCGTAGGAGCCGACGTGGAGAAGGTCCGCATCGGGATCGGGTCGGACGCACGGATCGGTTTCGCCTTCATCTCCCCGGGGTGCGGTTACGGGGGATCCTGTTTTCCAAAGGACGTTCGGGCGCTGATCCATACAGCAGCCAGTTTCGGGTGCAAATCCCGGATTCTGGAA
>JAAYVK010000066.1 GCA_012517195.1 Synergistaceae bacterium
CGTTCCCGGGCGACTAGCTCAGCGGAAGAGCGCTTCCTTCACACGGAAGAAGTCACAGGTTCGATCCCTGTGTCGCCCACCAAGAAAACGAGCGGCAGGCCAATAGGCCTGCCGCTTTTTTTACGCTGTTTTCCTTCCTGCAGGGAAGCCGGTCCCTATAAACCGCAAAGGATCGTTTGCTCCCTCCCGCTTCCGACACCGATCAGGACAACAGGAACCTTGCAGTTTTCCTCGATAAATCGAACATATTCCCTCGCCTCCGGGGGCAGGTCCTCAACACGCCGGCAGTTGGCTAGATCCTCTTTCCAGCCCTTGAGGGATTCGTAATGAAGCTGGATATCCTCCCTTTCCGGGAGGCGGGAAGGAAGGATTTCATGGCGCCTTCCCTCAATTTCATAAGCGGTGCAAACCTTGATCTGTTCCAGGCCGGTCAGGACATCCAGTTTGGTGAGGGCAATCCCGCCAAGCCCGTTGACGCGGACAGCGTAACGAAGGGCGACCATATCCAGCCAGCCACAGCGCCTCGGCCTTCCGGTCGTGGCCCCGTATTCCCCGCCGGCCTCCCGGAGCCGTTCTCCGATTTCCCCCAGTTCTTCCGTCGGGAAGGGGCCTTCTCCAACACGGGTGCAATAGGCTTTCGCGACTCCCAGCACCCGGTCGATCCGCGTCGGACCAATTCCGCTTCCGATACAAGCCCCTCCGGCAGCGGCACTCGAACTCGTCACAAAGGGATAGGTCCCGTGATCGATGTCCAGGAGGGTCCCCTGGGCTCCTTCAAAAAGGACCCCGCGCCCCTTGTCGAGAGCTTCATTGACAATGGCAGTCCCATCTCCGATGTAAGGCCGCATCTGCTGCCCCCAGTCTAGCGCTTTCTCCATCAGGTCATCGAAGGCAATGGGGGGCAGGTTGAAAATTCGTGTCAGGAGAAGGTTTTTAATCTCGAGATTCTCAATGATTTTCATCCTCAGGGAGTCGGGGTCCAAAAGGTCCCCCACCCGAATGCCGATCCGATTGACTTTGTCCGCGTAACAGGGGCCGATTCCGCGCTTGGTGGTGCCGATCTTTCGGCCCTTGGAACGCCTTTTCTCCTCGGCCTCGTCGATGATTTTATGGTAGGGCATGACAACGTGCGAAGCCTCCGAAAGAACAAGTCTCGCCTTGTCCTTCCTTTTTTCCCTGAGCTCACCGATTTCGGACAGGAATTGCTCAGGGTCGACAACAACACCGTTTCCGATGACGCACGTTTTCCCGGGATACAGCATTCCCGAAGGCAGAAGGTGGAAAATATGCTTTTCCCCTTCCACGACCACTGTATGTCCGGCGTTTGCTCCTCCCTGGTACCGGACAACAACATCCACCCGGTCCGCCAGGGAATCCACAATCCGCCCCTTGCCTTCATCGCCCCACTGGGCTCCAATAATTACCTCGGCTTTTCCTTTCACTGCTTCATTCCTCCTTGAGTTGAACCTGGAGATCATCGAACGGCTTCAGGCACAGTCATCCATTGTATATCTTCCGGCCGATTTTGGCTCAGGGTTTTCAGGAATTTCAGAGTCTCCGTCCTCGCATGGGCAATCACCACGACAGACCCCTTTTTCCTCGCGATCGAGAAGGCCCGCTCCAGTGCCTTGCGCATCGCTAGCGGACTTGCCTCGTGGTCCAGGAAGACGTCGTTTCGCAGGGTCGGGATCTTCATTTCCTGGGCCATCCGGAAGGCAACACTTTTCGCGCTTGTCCGGCTATCGACAAAAACAAGCCCCAGGTCCCGAATTTCAGAGAGCACCGCCTCCATGACCCGCGGGTTCGAGGTGGCCCGCGATCCTCGATGGTTATTGACCCCGATCACCCCGGGAAGCGATCCGGCGGCCCTTCTGACAAAACGCCGAAGGGATTCGGAGTCCATTTCAAGGTTGATCTGGTATTTCAGGCCGGGCCTGTCCACCTCTGCTTCCATGGGAAGGTGCAGCATCACGGGGATTCCGTGTTCCTCCGCCAGTTTCAGGGAGGAAAGGCTATGACTCTGATACGGGATGATGCTCCAGGTCAGCGGGACCTTAACTTCCAGGAGCTCTTTCGCGGACGCAAGAGAAAACCCCACATCATCGACGATCAGGACAATGCCTGGCTTAATTCCCCCAGGCTCATTCCTGGGTTCTTCTTCCGGGAGGGTGACTCCATTTTTGACAACCCCGGCTTTCTGCTGAACCGATTGTGATCCTTCTCCTTGGAGTGAAGCCCCTCTCCAGGAACGCAGATTTGCCGCGCCAACAAGAAGGAGACCGGTCGCCAGCGCCAGGAACACAACTCCCCAGAGAAACCGCGTTTTATCTCTCTTTCCCTTTCGCGTCCAGGTCATATTGCTGGCGCACCCTTCCTTCCGAGCGATCAAGGACGTTTCAGCCTTGCTTCCCAGGCTTTTTCTTCAGCTCCTGGATCGCTTTCTGAAGCTGGATATCCTTCCTATGGTCCTTGTTCGGCTCTCCTTCAACCGTCAAATCCGGCTTCAGTCCCACATGATCGATGACCAGTCCTGAGGGAGTGTAGTAGCGTGCGATCGTGATGAACATCGCCGAGCCGTCCGAAAGATGGAACAGGGTCTGAACGGATCCTTTGCCAAAGGTCTTCTTGCCGACGATTTTTGCCCGTTTCAGGTCCTTCAGGGCTCCTGAAACGATCTCGGATGCGCTTGCGCTTCCTTCGTTGACCAATACCACCACCGGCAGGCGGGTTTGGGTCCCCCTGGTCGCGTAAATCACTTCGTTCGCCCGCTCGAAACGGCCTTTCATGCCGACGATGACTCCTTCGTCGACGAACATATCGACAACATCGGTTGCTGCGTTCAGCAGTCCCCCGGGGTTGTTTCGCAAATCGAGAATGATTCCCTTGGCTTTCATCCCGTTGGCCTGCGCCAGGGCCTTTCTCATCTCTTCAGCGGTCTTCTCGTTAAAAAAGCTGAGCCGAATGTAGACTAGCCCATCCTCCAGCTTTTCAAGCTTGACTGTTTTCAGGGCGATATTCTCCCTTTTCAGATCAAATTTCAGAAGCCGCTCTACCTTTTCGCGGCGGATCCAGATGGTCACGCTGGTGCCGGCAGGGCCTCTCAGGGCCTTTACGACCCGGTCCTGGTCCCAACCAAGAATCACTTCTTCCCCGATTTTGACGATCTCATCGTTCGGCTTGATCCCGGCCCTCTCGGCGGGAGTTCCTTCAATCGGGCTGACCACAAGCGTTCTTCCATCTTTCTGGGCGATATAGATGCCAAGGCCCCCGTATTCGCCCTGGACTTCGATCTCCTCTTCCTTAAGCTGGGCAGGGTCTAGGAACCTCGTGTAAGGATCCCCCCAGGCCTGCAGGATCCCTCGAACCGCACCATAAAGCAGTTTTTTCTCCTCGACCGGCTTGTCTCCGTCGACGTGGTAGGTTTCCAGGAGCGAACGGGTCTGCTTCATCAGCCAGAGGGCCTGAGCACTGAAGGGAATTACGCTTGACAGATCGGTCCCGCTCTCTGCCCTGGCTGTAACCCACACACCGGTCAAGAGGGTCCCGATCAAAATGCCTGCAATCAAATCTCGTGCCCGTTTCCACATTTCGGATCACATCCTAAGCGTTCACTCTATCGGGCGCGAAGGTACGCCCTCGGGTTTTTTGCAGTCCCGTTGATTCTTACTTCGAAATGGAGGTGACTTCCGGTTGAAATCCCTGTGCTGCCTACTCCCCCAATAATCTGTCCTGCAGCGACCGCCTGCCCCCCTCTTACATCCATCCGTGAAAGATGTCCGTAGATTGTCAGCAAGTCCCCTCCATGATCGATGATGACCGTCTGACCGTAGCCCCTCATCCACCCGGCATAAAGAACCTGGCCGGCCGCCACGGAGATGACGGGGGTGCCGATCGGAGCCGCGATGTCTATTCCCGTGTGCATCATCTTTGTGTTGAATTCAGGGTGCACCCGCATTCCAAACTCGCTGTTCACGGTTCCGACCGTGGGCCACGGAAGAGATCCTCCCCTGTAGGAAGGAATGACCTGCCCTGGTGTCCGTTTCGCCAACCGTCTTTTTTGCTCCAGCAGGCTTCGCACCTTGCTTTCGAGTTCGCGCTGAGCCTTCAGCAACTCCTGGACTGCGGCGGCATGCAGCTCCTTTTCCCTTTTCACCTGGCTGAGGTATCGGCTGCTTTCCTCTACCGCCTTTCGATGTTCGTTTCTTTCCAGTTCGAGTTCCCGTTTCTGTTCCGAAAGGCGTTGGGTCTGAATGCCGAGATCCCGCCTTGATTGCTCCAGCCGCCTGATTCGGTCCATGTATTTCCCATAGATTTCCCGGTCCTGGTCCGCAATTCTGGATAAAAGATACGAACTGACGATCGCCTCGTTGATCGTGCTTGATGAAAAGAAAAGATTGAGCTCGGCAACCCCGCCGTAGCGATAGATCGCGTTCATCCTGGCTGCCAAAGCGCCTTTCAATTCTTCAATCTGACCTTCCGTGTAGGCAATCTCTTTGGTCAGCTCCGCAATCCGGATCTCAACCCGTTTCTGCTTTAGCTGCATTACGTTGATGCGTTGGCCTGTCAAAGCCACCTTTTCGTTGTATTCCTGGAGTTTTGCCAGCACACTCTTTTCCTTGACCCTGGCTTCATCCAGTTTTTTGCGGTGCATCGTCACCTGTCCCTGCAGCTCGGAAAGGCGAGCTTCTTCTTTTCGGATCTGTTCTTCCAGGTCCGAAGCGGCGGATGCAGCAAACGTAAGAAACCCCGCCGGAATGAGGGAAAAGGTGACGATCAGAAGGAGGGCCCGAATCACTCGTATGCTCATGGTTTGGCTCCCGTCAGGAAGGCTTCATGGCTTCGGAAATATGCCTCTCGACAGCGATCCAGCTGCAGAGCCAGCTCAGGGAAACTCCGCCCCCAATCAGAATGAGAGCCAGCTTCAGGTAAAGTTGCGGGCTGTCGACCAGCTGGATAAAGGGAAGCGTATTCTGAACGGAATTCACGAAGGATTTGTACAGGAACCCAAGAACCGCGGAAGCGGCAAGGGTTCCCGTAAGCCCCCAGAAGAGACCGAGAAGGACAAAGGGCAGGGCTACGAAGCCAGGCATGGCTCCAACGAGGAGCATCACTTCGATTTCCTGCTTTCTGGAGTAAATGGCAACCCGGATCGTGTTGTAGAGCACAAGAGCTCCGGCAAGCCCTGCAAACACCAGCAGGAAAAGCGAAAAAATCTCGGCAAACCGGGATAGGCGGGCAAGCTTCTCGGCAACCTTCCCGGCGTACACGACATCCTCCACTTCGGGCATCGAGACGAGTTCGCGGGCGATCCCCGACACGCTCGAAGCCTTGTCCACCCGGACTTCCAGGCTCGCCGGCAAGGGATTCTCCCCCAGGAGCGTAACCGCGGCGCTCTGGTTCCCCAGGCGGGCTTTCAGGAGCTCCAGTGCCTGTTCGGGGGAAATCGGGCGTACACCTCTCACATGCGGCATCTTTTCCACCTTTTTCGCGAGTCCCTCAAGGTCCGCCTTGGGCTGAAGATAGGCCTGGACGACCAGCTCCCCCTCCACCACGGAGATGACGTGCCGCGTGTTCAGAGCCAGGAGAAAACTGCATCCAACAAAGAAGAAAACGACGAGCACCGTCAAAAACGTCAGCCCGCTTATGCCCGGACTCCGGCGGATCAGCCTGACGGTGTCTCGAATGGCAAAACTAAAGCTCCTCATCGAAGTCGTACCTGCCCCTCTCCTGATCACGAACGATCCTTCCCATCTTGAGTTCAACAACCCTTTGCCTGTATGCATCAACAAGGTACCGGTTGTGCGTCGCCATGATCAGCGTGGTTCCCGAAGCGTTGATCGAAAGCAAAACCTGCATGATTTCCCCGGCCGTCTGGGGATCAAGATTGCCTGTCGGTTCATCGCAGAGCAGCAGGAGGGGGTCGTTCGCAATCGCACGGGCGATGGATACCCGCTGCTGCTCCCCGCCCGAAAGTTCCCGGGGATAGAGGAACCTCCTCCGCCACATCCCCACGCAGTCAAGGACCTCCCCCGCACGGTCGAGCGCTTCTTTCCGGGGGGCCCCGACTGCCTCGAGAACAAAGGCGACGTTTTCGAGGGCAGTACGGTCTTCCAGCAGGCGGTAATCCTGAAAGACCATCCCGATGGCTCTCCGATACTGGCAAACCTTTGTCCGCCTTAGCTTCCGCAGGTTGTACTCTCCGACGAGAACCTGCCCGCGCGACGGCAGGAGTTCCCGGTTCAAAATCCTCAACAGGGTCGTCTTTCCGGAGCCGGTAGGACCCACGAGATACACGAAATCTCCCTTGGGAACGCTAAGAAAGACGTCCTCAAGGGCAGTGATATCCTCTCCGAATGTTTTCGTGACGCCCGACATCCGTATTTCCAATCTAACGCCTCCTCATCGTCCAGGCCTGCGATGCGGCGCTCAGGATTTCCTTGAAAGACAAGCCGTAGTACTCCAGAAGCTCTTCGGCTCCCCCGCTCTGGCCGAAACGGTCCTGTACGGAAACGAACTTTACCGGCACGGGTGAGGACTGGCTAACCAGTTCCGCGATCGCGCCCCCAAGGCCCCCTGCAGCGGCATGCTCTTCCGCAACGACACAGCATCCCGTTCTTCTGACGGAGGCCGTGATCGCCTGCGCGGGGAGAGGCTTGACCGAATAGCAGTCGATCACCTCCGCTTCGATCCCCTGCTGGGAGAGGATCGTCGATGCCTTGAGAGCCTCGTGCACCATCGTACCACAGGCGCAGAGGGTGACTCCGTCGCCTTCCCGCAGGATCGAGGCGCCTCCCGGCTGGCAAGCGGCACTGTCATGCCTTTGAAGAACGGGCAGCGGAGTCTTGCAAAGACGGAGAAAAAACGGCCCGCCTGCCCGGACGGCCTCCCTGAAAAGCTGTCCTGCCGAAGGGCTGTCCGAGGGCACCAGGACAGAAACGTTGGGGAGAACCCTCAAGAAAGCAAGATCTTCTAGAACCTGGGACAGGGTCCCATCCTCTCCTCCTGTAAAGCCTGCGCGAGCCAGGAGAAAACCAACCGGCAGAGAAGGAATCGCGATCGCCGACCGAATCGCGTCGTAGGCCTGGAACACCAGCAGAGGGGAGAGTGAATGGACCAGGACCCTCCGTCCCGATAGCGCCAGGCCCGCGGCCAGAAGCACCGTTTCCTTCGCCGATAGGGCTGGCGCAAGAAATTGATCCGGATGATCCTGCCCAAAAGCCTCCAGCGAAACATCCCTTTCGTCTCCCGCCGCCAGGAGGAAAAGGGAAGAATCCAGCACCGCCTGTTCCCGGATGGCTTCAAGAACCGTTTCTTCCATGCCGGGCTGCACTGTTTCGTCGTTCATTCTTCCATCTCCTCCGCGAGACGTTTCCCTTCTTTCTCAAGCTCAAGCAGCGCATTCTCCACCCGCTCCCGGTTCGGAGCTATCGGGGCCTTCATGTTTCTGTTCTCCAGGGAAGAGATTCCTTTTCCCCAGCGGGTTTTCGCGATGACCGCCAAGGGGTAGTCCTTCTCCCGGCCACACAGGGAAAAGGCCTCCGCCAGTGACTCAGCGCTGTGCCCGTCACAAACGATGGTTTTCCAGCCAAAGGCTTCAAAGCGCTGCGCGGCCGTTTTCGGAAGACGAATGTCGCCCTTTCCGTCTCCGGGTTCCCTGTCGTGAACCTCCGCAATTGCCGCCAGGTTGCCGAGACGAAGGGCCGAAGCCGCCTGGACGGACTCCCAGATCGAGCCTTCACGAAGCTCATCGTCCCCGATGAAGCAGAAGACCCTGGCTGGGGAATGGTCCGCGCGGCAGGCCGCCGCGACTCCGTTCGCAATCCCCAGGGCGAGCCCCGGGCCGATTCCGGGAGCCTCGACCCCCGGCGTTCTCCTGGCATCAAGGGTTCCTTGCAGCATCGCTCCCAGCTTCCGGTAGCTCCAAAGCTCTTCCCTGTCGAAGAAGCCCTTCCTCGCGAGGACAGCATAGAGCGCGGGGGCCGCGTCTGATTTTCCCAGGATCAGCCGGTCCCGTTCGGGCCACTTGGGATCCTCCGGGTTCAAAGATAGACTGTAAAAATACAGAACAGTCAAGATATCGACCACCGACAGAGAAAACCCGAGATTGGACGCCCGGCTCAAGCCGATCATCCGCACAACGTCCTTGCGGACTTCAAGGGCCGTCTTCTTCAATTCCAGGATCCGGTTTTGATCCATCCTCATCATCTCTCCCCGAGGCTTTGGTAGGTTTCCTTGAAAATCCTGCCGACCTCTTCTCGCAGGCCGGCGATTCTCAAAAGAGAATCTTCGGCTGGAACCGTGAACGGCATTCCCGGGTTCCAGGTCGGCACTCCCAGGATTTCGGCAAATCCAAGCACTTTCGGATCGTAGGGAACCGCCAGCAGAGGGATCCCTGCCATCGCTGACAGAATGCAGAAATGCAGTCGCATCCCCACGGCTTTCCTGCACCCTTCCGGAAAGACGAGGGAATCCCGCTTTCTCGGATCCCATCGGTCAATCCCTTCAAATTCCACCAGCCCGCGGCGCGCAAGGTCCTCCATTGTTCTTGTATCCTCTTCCGCAAGGGAGATCCCCCGGATTGACAGGCCAAGGGCTCTTGCATACTCTTGTGCGTTTTCCGCGAGCCGCTCGGGGAGGCCGTTCTTCCACGGCCGGATGTTCAGGATCATTCGTGTGCCTCCCGCTTCCCCGGCGACCGGGAAAGGCTCCAGGCCGAACACCAGATCCGGAGACAGGAACGCGTCCAAACCCCAGTTGTTCAGTTCCTCGAGGGAAAAACGGTCCCTTACTCCTCTTTTCACGCAGAGCGCGAGGGCATCCCTTGCGAGTACCCTGGCAAGCTTCCCGTTCAGGGGTCCGACGGATTGGCCGAAGCACCACGGCAGGCAGTCCACAAGTTTTGCCATCCTCACGAGACTCCAATAATAAACCGGCGACCGAAAGCTGGTGGAATCCTGGAAAAGGCCGCCACCCCCCAGAAGTAGCGTCCGGCTTTCCCTGAGAGCCGTAAAGACGGCTCTCAGGTTCCACCGGTTCACGGCAGACGTTCCCAGAAAACGCTCCGTTTCTGCGGCATCATTGGAAAGGACGATGATCCTCGGCCTTTGAACGCCGCATTGCTCAAGAAGCCGCACGGCAGACTGGGCGAGGAGCTCATCTCCCAGGTTTCCGAAACCATAATAGCCACAGAGAGCCACTTCGAAACGGCGCTCTACGTGCAATGAACCGACCTCCACTTAGCCACCAGCGGAAACACCGCAAACCTCAGCAGTCCGACCAGGACCAATCCCATGGCAATCCCCGCCCACCAGCCGTTAAACACCCGAAAAAGGATAAACGGCAGACGCGTGTGAAAATGACAAAAGCTATTTACGGCTGAGGCAAAACCGATCGATGCCGCGACACGCGGCAGGATCCAGGCATGCCGCCCCCAGTTGGCGCGGGCCATGGCGTACCAGAGGATCAAAGCGGGGTAACCGATAAACAGTTCCTTTGTCCTTGGACGGGCGACTAGCGCCCTTTCCAGCAAATCCCGCAGAGTTCTCTCCCAGCCGCCCACGAAGGCCGTATTGTCGCTTCGAAGCGCCAAAACTCCAGCTGCCAGGATAATCAGGCAAACCAGGAAGAACTCCAGCCAAATCATCGGCCGGGCGAGCAATTTCCTGGCGCTTTCCGGGGAAATCCCGGACCGGAAATCGTGGGCAAGAACCAAAAGCGGCGGCAGGAGCAAGGTCAGTTTTACTCCCGAAAAGGGCTGGATTCGGAGCATCGTCAGCGGGGTACTGAAAAAGGCCGCCAGGGCGAGCCCTCCCGTGATTGTCAGCAAGAGCGCTGCAAACAGGCCGAAAGCGGGTTTTCGATATTCCCCGAGGGTCCAGAGACAGACTTCCGCCGCCAGTAAGGCGCTGCCGAAAGCTCCGCAGAGCTTCGCCGCCAGCGGCAGATGAAGCATCAGGAACGCCAGGGCGAAGCCCCCCGCAAGGATCAGGAGGACTTCAGGCCACCCTGCAGGCTCTTCCATTTTCCCCAGGAATCTCAGGGTCAACCGCAAACAGAGCAAGGCCAGAGTCAGCCCAAAAGCAGCGGCTCCTGCCAGGCTCCTCGGCCAGTCCCCGATCGGTTCGGGCCAGCCGCTTTGATACCCCCTCCGTTCCAGGTCTGTCCGGATCCGTCCCATATCGGACAAGACTGCCGCATACCGGCCCCCCGATTCGATTTCGTAAGAACGGATCAGCAGCAGCGGGACCGATCGTTCCACGAACGCCCGAATCATCCTTTCGACGATCGCGTCCCTGGAAATACGCTTCACGATGATCTCATCGGTTGTTACACTGTGGAGAGGGATCAAAGCCGGGTAGGAAAACCGGTTCAGGCTTTCCGCCCCGTATTGTCGGTTGAATTCAGCCTGAGCCAGGAAAAGCCCCTTTTCCTGGATCCATTTCCCCAACCGCTCGATATCCGGCGCACCCGGGACAAAAAGCCCCTGGGGCAGGATCCCGCGGATTTCGGGCCTCCGGGACACCAGGGTCTCCAGGGAGGCAACGACACGATCTCCTCCCGCACCGGGGCAAGGAGCCGGCCTGTACAGGACCGGAAGTGATCCTCTTCGGGCCAGTTCAAGCCCTTCAAAGTCCGGGACCACCCCCGCTTTTTCCAGCTCATACGCGGAACGAGGCAGGAGAACATATTCCATGCGGGACGCCGAAAGCACCCTAAGCCCTGGAAATTTTGCCTCCAGGTAAGCCAGGGCTTCCCCGGACCAGGGGCGTTCCCTCGGGAAGCCAATGAGCGCAAGATCTCCGGGAGCAAGCGGGAAAAGGGTTCTGGCCTCGGGGATTTTCGCAATCGGCCCGAAAAGGAAACCCGATTGTCCCTCAATCAGCTCGAGACCGGTCAGTTCGTTGACCGAGACCCCTTCAAGCTTTTGCTCTTTCATTTCCTTAAGCAGGGACTCCACCGGCCGCCCTTCCTGCCTTGACAGACTCTGGATTTCCGTGCTTTCGATGAGCATGGCGAAAGTACGGTGGGACAGTTCGGTTTTCCATCTCGGAGCCAGCCCCAGGATGGAAAGGGAAAAGACCGCTACCAGGAAGAAAAGGTGCACGGAATTTCGGCTGAATCTCATTGATGAACCTCCCATTGACGGGCAAGGGGGACCCCGAATCGTTCCAGCATAAGGCTCAGCCTGTGCAGCGGAAGCCCCACGACATTGAAATAGCATCCGGAAATGCCTGAAACGAGCAGGGCTCCACGGCCCTGGATCGCATAGGCCCCTGCCTTGTCCCTGCCTTCTCCCGTTGTCACGTATGCCTCAATCTCCTCCTCAGAAAGAGGGCGGAAGGAAACGCGAGTCACCTCGATATCGTCAAGGCAGTCCCCCCTTCTCCAGAGGGCGATTCCCGTTACCACCTCATGCGTGCTCCCCGAAAGAGTGCGGATCATCTCGGCGGCTTCCGCATCATCTTTGGGTTTCCCAAGGATTTTCCCCTCGTGCACAACGATCGTGTCAGCACCGATTACGAAACTCTCCGGATGCATTTGTGAAACGGCCCTGGCCTTCTCGATCGCTAGTCTTCTGCAGGTTTTTTCCGGGAGTTCTCCTGGAAAATGGCGCTCGACAACTTTGGGGTCGACAATCCGGAATTTCCAGCCCAAAGCGGAGAGCAGGTTCTCCCTTCGGGGGCTTTTTGAAGCGAGGACAAAAGAATTCATTTCATCAACCCTTCTTTTGTTCAGCGAATGATCCAGAGACCAAACAATCCGCCGAGCAGGGAACCCAGGTTTAATCTCAAAAAGAGTTTAAATCCGACCGTCCCGAAAATCAGATCGATTTCGTGAACGTCAAATCCAGCACGCGTCACATCCCTGAAAAGAGGACGCGTCGCGTCAAATCCCTGGAGGTAGACCCCCAGCATCGTTCCCAGGAGGATCGCAAGGACCAGGATTGACCACCTGGAACCTGGGCTTTTCCCCATCGCCATTCTCAACCCCTCCCCCACAATCCGGCAAGCACCGCCAGAAGGCCAAGCCCCGCCGTATACCAGGCAAAAAGGTTCCAGCGACCGCTGATGACAAACCTTCTCAGGATCGACAGGGCGAAAAGCCCTGACAGAAAAGCCGCCCCAGCGCCGATCCACCAGCCATGCGGCAAACCGAGGACAAAATCCTGCAGGCCTCCCGCATCCAGCGCTTCCAGAAGGATCGCTCCCGCGACCGACGGAAGAGACATCAAGAAGGAAAAATCAAAAGCCGCCTCCGGTGAAAGTCCGAGGAACAAACCTGAACAGATCGTTGATCCGGAACGCGAGATGCCCGGAAAGACCGCCAACCCCTGGACAAAACCAACCCCCAGGCCGATGGGCAGGTTTACGGCTTTTTCTTTCGATCGCCCGGCCATTCTACCGGCGAGAAAAAGGATTCCGGCGTTGACAAGTAGCAGGGCACCGACCAGGGGGAGCGATCCCATTGCCGACTCAACGGCACCCTTCAGCGGATACCCGACGCATGCCGTCACGGCCGTTCCGCCTAGAACCGACCATCCGGTTTTCCAGCCCGCAGAGCGCTTTCCCGGCGGAAGACGCCAGCCTTCCAGCCAATCCCGCAACACTCTCAGCCAGACTCTCCTGAAAAACAGCAGAGTTGCCAAAAGTGTTGCTCCATGAAGGACAAGGTCATATGCGAAAGGGGGATTTTCAAATCCCATCAGGTTCTGAAAAATCGCCAGGTGCCCGGAGCTGCTGACTGGCAGGAACTCAGTCAGCCCCTGCAGGATTCCCAGCAGCGGCAGCTTTGGCGTCATGGGTCCTTTTCCCCTCCATATCCATCTTGATGACATCCAGGACCATCAGGGCAAGGTTGTTCCCGTGGTCGGCGATTCGCTCCAGGTTGCTCAGAATATCGATAAAGACCACTCCCGCGCTGGGCTGGCATGCCCCGGTGTTCAGCCGCTCAATGTGTTTTTTCCGTAATTCTTTTTCCAGGGCGTCGACACGGTCTTCGAGGACCAGGACTTCCCTCGCGGCTTCCCCGTCCTCGTTCAGGATGGATTCAATCGCAAGATGAAAGGCGAGACGGGCATTCGTGAACATTTCTTCGAATTCGGCCATCGCCTTCTCGGAAAATACAAGGTGATTTTCCTGTGAATATTCAAAAAGCTCCGTGAGGTTCGTGGCGTGGTCTCCGACCCGTTCGATATCGGAGGCGCCGTTTACATAAGCCCCAAGGGTCAACGAGAGGTCCTCGGAAAGACTGGCCTGCCCGACCTCGGCGGCATAGCGCGCGATTCCGTGGGTCAGCTGGTTGACCAGTTTCTCCGTCTGGAAAACCTCTTCCGCCTTTTTGGGATCCCTCTCGACAAAAGCCGCGTGAACGTTCTGGAGCATTTCCTCGGCCAAAAATCCAAGGCGAACCAGCTCCTGCCTGACTGCATGAACGGCAGCAGCCGGAGTTGCCGAAATCAGCCTGCGGTCGAGAAACCGGGGCCCCATGTCGAGAACCGCCACTTTTCCGGGAATGATCTTCTGGACCATCGTTACGAACGGACGGGAGAACGGCAGGAAGATCAGGGTGTTTGCCACGTTGAAAAGCGTGTGGGAGTTCGCAAGCTGACGGGGAATCGAGCTCGATGTGACCTCGACCACCCCTTTGAACAGCGGAAAGGCCGCCATGAAAATGACGACCCCGAACAAGTTGAAGAGGACATGGCAGGCAGCCGCCTGTTTGGCCCCCCGGTTTGCACCGATGGAGGCCAGCACCGCCGTGATGGTGGTCCCTATGTTGTCCCCAAGGATAATGGGAATCCCGGCGTCCAGCCCCAAAAGCCCCTGGGAAGCCATCGCGATGACCAGGCCGACCGTTGCCGCGCTGGACTGGACAAGAAGGGTCATTCCCGTCCCGGCTAGCACTCCCAGGAGCGGATGGTTCGAAAAGGCGACAAAGATATCTTTCCGATCCCGAAGAAACGCCATCGACCCTTCCATCGTTTTCATTCCGAGGAAAAGCAGGCCGAAACCTACGAGTCCGTTCCCGAGGATCTTCTGCCGCTTGGTCCGCCCAAACATCGACAAGAGGACGCCGACACCCACGAACGGCAGAGCAAAATCGGAAAATTTGAACGCGATCAGCTGAGCGGTAACCGTGGTTCCGATGTTCGCACCCATGATGACGCCGAAAGCCTGATATAGCGACATCAGTCCCGCGTGAACAAAGCTGACGGTCATGACGGTGCAGGCGCTGCTGCTTTGCAGGAGTGTCGTCACCACGATGCCGACACCGATTCCTCTTACCGGGGTCTTCGTCACGGTTGAAAAAAGCCTTCTTAGCTTTTCTCCTGATAAATCCTGGAGGGTTTCGCTCATCAGTTTGATCCCGAAGAGGAATAGCCCGACTCCACCAAGCATTTGCAGGATAGAAGTCAGTGGCAAGAGAATTTCACTCCTTTATTGTGAGAGAGGTTCGACTTCGGCTCACGCCGTGGTTCCGGTTCTTTCCAGTATTGTCACCATCGGCAGAACATTCGGGGTTCCCCTGGTCAGTCTCCGAATCACTTCTTTGACTCTCCCCCGGATACGGATTTCAAGATTCTCTGGTTCCAGGAGGTCTTTCTCACCGGCACTTCCGACCACCTTGAGAACTGCCTTCCTGATTTCTTCATAAAGCGCCGTTGCGTCAGAACTGTGAATAAAGCCCCGGCTTTCCAGCCGGATCTCACCGGAAAGCCGACCGTTTTTGTCCAGCACGATCGACAGGATCAGGATCCCGTCCTCAGCGAGCTCCCGGCGTTCCTTCAGCACGCTTCCCTTCATCTCCCCGATCGCCAGCCCATCCACGAGGACAGCGCCGCTTGGCACCGTTCCCCTGACTTGGGATTTCCCGCGCTGGATTCTCAGGATGTCTCCATTCTGGAGGATATGGACGTTCTGCTCGGGCACCCCCATCTCGACGGCCAGCTGTGCATGCCGGTGCTGGTGCCGTCTTTCTCCGTGGAAGGGAACAAAATGCTGGGGTCTGACGATGCTCAGCATCATCTTCAGCTCTTCCTGAGACGCGTGGCCCGAGGCGTGGACGTGCTGTTCCCTGTCGTAGATGACCTCGCAGCCCAGGGCGAAAAGCCGATCGATCGTTCGACTGACAAGCTTCTCGTTTCCCGGGATGGGCGTGGCGAAAATCGCCACCAGGTCCTTTTGACCCAGGAGAATGTGCCGATGCTCTCCCTTGCTCATGAGGACCAGCCCTGAAAAAGGCTCTCCCTGGCTTCCCGTCGTCAGGACGAGCAGGCGGTTGGCCGGAACCCGTTCGGCTTCGCTGGCAGGGACAAGCAGATCGTCGCTCACCTGGATGTACCCGAGCTTCCGGGAGAGTTCCACGTTCGAAACCATGCTTCTCCCCAAAAGCGCCACTTTTCGGTTAAAGCGGGCCGCTGCATCAAACACCTGCTGGGTCCGGTGAATGTTGCTCGCGAAAGCCGCGACAACGATCCTCCGGTTCCGGTGCAGCCTCAGGATCTGCTCCAGCGATTTCCCCACGATGTTTTCCGAGGGGGTATGCCCCGGCCTTTCGGCATTCGTGGAATCGCTGATAAGGAGCCGAACCCCTTTTTTCCCGGCTTCAGCGAAAGCGTTGTAATCCGTCAGCCGGCCGTCAATGGGGGTGGGATCCAGTTTGAAATCCCCCGTGTGCACGATGATCCCTTCGGGGGTCTCGATGATGAGCCCAACTCCGTCGGGGATGGAATGACATACCGCAACAAAGGTGACCCGAAACGCTCCGAGCTCGATCGTCTCGCCCGCCCGGACTTCGCGCATCTTCGGTTCATAAGCGGGGGCGAATTCGGCTAGTTTTCCGCTTGCCAGTCCCAGGGTCAAAGCTGTCCCGTAAAGCGGAACATCCAGCTGCGGAAGGACAAACGGCAAGGCGCCCGTGTGATCCTCGTGACCATGGGTCAAGACTATCCCCCGGATATTTTTCTTCTTCTCCAAAAGGTAGGTCACATCCGGAATGACGAAATCGATGCCGAACATTTCCTCATCCGGGAATTTCAGACCTGAATCCACAACAAGAAGGTCATCGCCATATTCAAAGACGAGCATGTTCTTCCCAATTTCGCCAAATCCCCCCAGCGGAATGAACCGCAGTTCCGCAGGGGGAATGCCGGAGGTTTTTTTCCGGCTTCTGCTTCTTGCCATCCCATCACTCCCCTGTCCTTCAAAAAAACACCAGAAAACGAGGGGTGGACTAGCCACCCCCTGAAAGCTTCAGCGATTTCCCCATGAGCGCTTTAATCGCTATAATCTCCCTTTGCGCTTTCTCTCCTGGAAAGCGCAAGGGCTTTTTCGCGAGTAAACGCGCTTCTTGGGTTCAGGATCGCTCTCTCCGGAGCCGCATTCTCATCTGCACGCCTGGAAACCGTTTCCAGGAGGACCTCCGCGAGCCCTTCGGCCCGGAAAGCCTTGATGTAGCGAATCGCCCATTCTTCCGTTTCCGCAACAATCCGTTCCAGAACCGGTTCGGGAAGCGACATGATCGGGTCATGAAAAGGCTTGTTGGCTTTTTTGTAATCTCCGCCCTTCCGGCTGATCCCCTGGTCATCCGCCCAGGCAACGATCTCCCGCCAGAGTGCTTCCGTCACACCCCTGTCTTTTTCCTTGACGTAGGAGTCCTCTTCGATTACCGCATTCCCGGTTTGGGGCTCCATTTTTAGACCAAACACGATGTTCTGCCAAAGTGTTCCGACATTTCCCTTGTTGATCCCGGCGTCCGCAAAATGCCCGACTTTTTCAAAGGGGGTGCCGGAAATTCCATGCTGTGCGATCGAAACCCCATAAGGCCGAATCGCCTGAGCGATTTCCAGGGTCCTCTGGAGGTCAATTCCTTCTTCCACCCCTGCCGCCTTGTCATATGTCCCGTGCAGGCTCCCATTGGAGATGGCCAGGTAATCCGGGAAGATTCCCCAGGCATTGAGCCCGCCCACGAAGAAAAGTGCCTCTTCAACGGTTGAAAGCTCTCCTTTGCCCTTGATCTCCCCCACTTCGGCTTCAAGCCCGAGGTAGGGGGGGACGTGCATGGCGACATCCCGAGTGAAGCAGAGGTTTTCCCAATCCGGGTTATGCGATGCGTCAACGGCAACGGAAGTCCAGCCCCGCTCGATGATTTTCCGGAGGTGGGAGATCGATTTCAGCAGGTCTTCCTTCGACTTGATCCCGTAATGGTCAACGTGAAGACCGAAAAAGACACCGTGCCCGAGTTCGGCAGAGTACCGGAGGGCATAATCCGGCACATTGTCGAAATTGCATCCGCAATAGGTGGACTCCGATTTCGCAATCTCGAGCAAAACCACCGAGTTCATCTTTTTCGCGGCCCGCAGGAGCCCTTTGATCGTTAGAGGGTTACGGACATTCGCGGCAAGGACGATCGCCCCGCTCTTCTTCGCCGCTTCGGCAATGTCGCGGCCGCTGACCAACCCGACCGGCTCCTCTCCGTAAAGGGCCTGTACGTTCAGGGGCCTCTTCCGCAGGACTTCCCGATAGCCGGCACCGTCGACCTTGATCATTCTGGAAAGCACCTCCTTTTACGATCACGCCCTATACGTTACCATGTCGGGTGGAATTATCAAGACTCAGGCCCCGTTCCGGTTCCTTCCGGCAGCCCTTCTGCCCTTCCGGCGAAAGGAAGATGGGGGTTGCGCGTTCAGAAAGGCCATGGTAGTATTATGCGCGCTCGATCGGGAATTTCCCCGGCAGCCGCACATTGGGGAATCGTCTAATGGCAGGACAGCTGACTCTGGATCAGCCGATCGTGGTTCGAATCCACGTTCCCCAGCCAAATTGAGATCTTTTGCGGTCCCATCGTCCAGTGGCCCAGGACACCGGGTTCTCAGCCCGGGAACAGGGGTTCGAATCCCCTTGGGACTGCCAGTTTTCGGGAAAGGAGCCTTCCAACAGGAAGGCTCCTTCTCTCTTTCCCCTTCCAATAGATTCGGGAAACGTTCCCCGTCTCCAGGCAAACTGTTTCTCTTCATGTTCTCTCTTGACGTTAAAGAAGGCTTGCGACAAAATCATTTACGGCAACGAGGATTCTCAGCCCGGTGCCGGAAAAATTCTGGAAGGACCGTGTTGGTCCGCAGGAGGTCAAGCTTTATGGAGCAGGGAGTTGTCAAGTGGTTTAACGGAACGAAGGGGTACGGCTTTATCACCAGGGACAGCGGCGGCGATGTTTTTGTCCACTATTCCGGAATCCAGATGAACGGCTTTAAAACTCTCGAGGAAAACCAGAGGGTTTCCTTCAAGGTCGTTGAGGGTGCAAAGGGCCCCCAGGCCGTGGAGGTTACCCCCCTCTAGGAATTTTTCTGGTCATTTTTCCGATCATTCCTGGGCGGTGCCGCTCACCGGGCGGTTCCGCCCTTCTTCTTTCCTCCTCAGCTGCCCGCAGGCGGCATCGATGTCCTCTCCACGCTCCCGCCGGACTTCCGTCTCGATCCCTTTCGAAAGGAGCACCTGGCGGAACTGTTCGATCCGTACCGGAGCGGGTTTCCTGTAAAGGATGCCGGTGCTGTTCCAGGGGATCAGGTTCACGAAGCTTTTCAGCCCTTTCAGCCTCTCCGCAAGGGCTTTCGCATGATTCGGGGAGTCATTGACCCCGCCGATCAGCAAGTATTCAATTGAAACACGGTCATTTGTTTTTTCCTGGTAGAAGCGGATCGCTGAAAGCAGCTGATCCATCGGGTATTTCTGCGTAACCGGCATCAGCTTCTTTCGAAGCTCATCATCCGGGGCATGGAGAGACACCGCGAGCCGAATTCCCAGGTTCGCTTCTGCCAAGGCAAGGATGCCAGGCACAATCCCGGCCGTGGAAACAGTCATCCGCCGGGAACCAAAATTCCGCATCTTCGGATGTTTCAGGATTCGAACTGCCTTCAGGAAAGCATCGAGGTTCAGGAAGGGCTCTCCCATCCCCATAAAGACCAGATTGTCAATCGGCCCTCCCTGCATTTTTTCCATCGCCAGAAACTGGCCGACAATCTCACCGCAAGTCAGATTCCTGACAAAACCCGATTGCCCGGTTGCGCAAAAAACGCAGCCCAGCGGGCATCCGACCTGTGTCGAGATACAGGCGGTCGTTCTTCCTTCCTGCGTCAGAAGAACCGATTCAATCTGCTCCGCATCCTGCAGTGCCCAGAGGAATTTGGCAGTTCCATCCCGTTTTGAAACGACCTGTCTGACCGCTTCCGGGAGGGCGCTGGAAAAAGTCTCCTCGGCCTTTTTCCGAAGCGCCATTGAAAGATTCGTCATTTCATCGAAATTGAAGATCCGCTTGGCGTACAGCCAGCCGCAAATCTGATCCGCCCTGAAGGACGGCTCGTTCCATTCCTCCGTACACAACTTTCGCCACTCTTCATAGTCCAGGTCCAGCGGGAAACGCATATCGGCCCTCACCTTCATTCCATGCAAAAGGAAAAAGGTCTGTCCTGAGGGACAGACCTTCATTTTCTGGTGGAGGTGAGGGGATTCGAACCCCTGGCCCCCTGCATGCCATGCAGGTGCGCTCCCGCTGCGCTACACCCCCGACAATCGAACGGGCTTCATTATACGAAGCCTGTTCCCGCCTGTCAACAAGGATTTGGCGGTTGCCCGGGCCAAGGGTTCATGTAAGGATATTCGCATGAAGAAAACGACGTTTTGCCTTGTCTTGCTTTTCACAATACTCTGCTTCCTGCAACCCGGGTACGCGGGAAGCCCTCTTACCCTTTCCTCGAACGGAAATGGAGCCCTTCTGGCGATGTTTTCGGATACCGCCAGGGAGGGATCTCCTCTGGTTCGAAAAGCGGAAGGTTTCAGTGCAACCCGGGGGGAAATCCTGGAGGCCGTCTACGAACTTCTGGGTTGGGGACACGAACTCAGGGTTCTGCCTAGAATCTGCGGAGAGGATCCTCTTTTCTGCCTTTCTTCCAGCGTACGTCCAAGGCCTCCTGAGCCTTTCCTCGAATCGCCGCAGGAAAGAGCAACCCAGGAGGATATTCGTCTTCTCCTGGAATGGGTCAGCGAATGCCGAACTTCGATGGTCTGGAACTTTTCGGTCGAGGGGAAGGCCCTTCATTTAAGGCTTCACAAGGAAGGCATCGCTGCGGGATCGGAAACCTGGGAGGTCTGCCTCGAAAAGGGACTTGAGGAATCCGCTGCCCTTGAAAAACTGGCGGGCTTGAGCGAAGCCGGGTGGCCTGCTGCCCTCAGGAAGGCTCCCGATGGGCTTTGGGATCTGATCGTGGGGCCTTATCCCTCTTTCCTGGAGGCTTCCAGGGCTTTTGCAGCCCTTCCCCGGATTCCCGGAATGCACATGACTCCTCCCCCTTTTCTTCCCGCTTCTCCTCCGCTCTTCTGGGCGGCCCTGGTTTCCGAAAATGGCCTCCTGCCTGAAATCCGTCTTGCCTCGGAAATCGGCAAATCCAGGGCAACTCTTTCGGAATTGGCCCAGGCCTTCGAAGCGGAAGGAGGAATCAACGGGGGGTTCTTTTCGGGCCCGGTTCCAATCGGGACTCTTGTGATCCATGGAATCCTGTTCCACCAATCCTACGGGGACCGTTCGGCGATAGGGCTGGCGCCGGATCGAGCCCCGGTTTTCGGAAACGGAGCTGTCGAGCTGGAAGTGGAAACCGAAAAAGGCACATTTCGCCTGGACCGCCTGAACGAGCGCCCCCGTCCCGGAGAAATTTCCTTCCTGTTTGAGAGTCGCCCTTTCCGGGATCCCGCAGGGCTGGAGTCGGAAGACGTGATGGAGATCCCCCTCGATCTGGAGTTGGGGGAAGGAGGTTCGAATCCCCCGATCCCGGGTCTTTTGGCCGCTTCCGGGAAAACCCGGGACGGGTTGGATTCTGTGAAGGAAAGCAGGATTCGTCTTCAAACTGCCTGGAGCGATCGAAATTTCGAGGGAAGAGACCTGGTCATCCAGGCGGGCCCCGCAATTGTAAGAAACGGGCAGATCAACGGGGAACCGGAATCCTTCAGCGAGGACACCCGCCTGGGAAGGCATCCCCGGTCGATGGTGGGATGGGACGGCAGTTCTCTGTGGTGGATCGTCGTTGACGGGCGGAATCCGTCCCACAGTATGGGGCTGACCCTGGAAGAGGCCGCAGGTTTGGCTCTTTCCCTCGGCCTTGCGGATGTTCTAAACCTTGACGGAGGCGGATCCTCCTCCCTCTGGTGGAAAGACGGCCTGGTTTCCAGCCCTTCCGGAGGAAGCGAGCGGCCGATCCCCTACGCCATCCTCTTCAAGACAGCCTCCGGGAACGTTTTCAAGTGAACGTCCACCTGGGGGAAGGAGATCGTGATTCCCGACTCTTCAAAGGCTTTCTTCAGTCGAAGCCGGTAGGCGGCAGCAACTTCCCACTGGGCTCCGGGGACGGTCTTGAGAAGTACGCGCAAGGTCACCGCACTGGCCTCGAAGGCCAGGATTCCCTCCAGCACGGCTGGAGCCTCGATGATTTTCCCCGGCATTTCCGCCGCGACCTCTTTTGCGACGCGATCCATCACGGAAAGGGCTGCCGGAATATCGGTACCGTAGTCCACGCCGACCTCGACCCGGGCCCTTGACCATTTCTTGGTGAAATTCAACACGGTAGAGATGCTCCCGTTCGGGATCGTCACCAGCTCTCCGTCCAGCGTCCGCAAACGCGTTGTCCTGAGAGTAAACCCCTCGACAGCACCCGCGTTGCCGTCAATTTTCACGACATCCCCGACGGCAAACTGGTCCTCGAAAAGGATAAAAACCCCGTTCAGGAAATCCCGGATGATGTTCTGGGCAGCAAGCGAAATCGCAAGACCCGCGATTCCCAGGCCTGTCAGGATCGAACGGACATCCACTCCAAGGCTCCCGGCAAGGGTCAGCACGGCAATTGCAGCCAGGGTCCACCGGTACAGCTGAAGGGAAATCCCCCGGAGCGTCCGCAGCCTTTTCAGGCTCGCATCCCGCCTGGTCTCTGCCCCTTCCTCGATTTCCAGCCCGGCTTCGGCTTTTCCGAAAAAGCGCCGGATTCCCCTTGTCCCCAGCCAGTTAAGAACCCACCACGCCGTGAGGATGCCCACCGGTCGAAACAAGTCATGAGCGAGCTGGATCAGCGTCCTGGATTCCACCGCAACCCCTCCCCGCAAACCTTTCTGATCTCATCAAAGGGTACCACGATCTCGCCCTGCGCTTCAGGAAAAGGGGAGGCGGGTTTCCCGCCTCCCCTGCCTTCGCTAATCCTTTTTGACCTGGCCTCTTTCCGCCGCCCTTTCCCGCCTTGCAAGGTGCGCGGGTTCGAGGGAAACCCGGTCTCCCTCAAAGAGCGGAATGAGCCCTTCCCGTGAAAGCTTCTTCTGCTTCTCACAGAACGCGGCACAGTTTGCGGGGCACCGGCTGATCTTATCCTCCGGCTCGGTGTAGGTCGTGAAGACCCCTTCATAATTCCGCAGGATCACCCGCTTGTCCGACATGGACACGATATAGTTCGGGAGGACCGGGATCTTGCCTCCGCCATTGGGCCCGTCGACGATGAAATAGGGAACGGCGAGCCCGGAAGTGTGCCCCCTTAGGTACTCCATGATCTCGATTCCCTTGGCCACAGAGGTCCTGAAATGCTCGATCCCCTGGGAAAGGTCGCATTGGTAGATGTAATAGGGACGGACCCGGATCGTCAGCAGTTTCTGGTTGAGTTCCCTGAACGTGTACGGGCAGTCGTTGACCCCTTTCAGGAGAACGGACTGATTCCCAAGGGGGACCCCCGCGTCGGCCAGCTTTTCGCATGCCTCCCTGGAAGCGGGCGTAATCTCGTTGGGATGATTGAAATGCGTGTTCACCCAGACGGGATGATATTTCTTCAGGATCGCGCAAAGATCATCCGTTATCCGCTGGGGCATAACGACCGGCGTGCGGGTTCCGAAGCGGGCAATTTCGATATGGGGGATCTTCCTCACCTCGCCGAGCATCCAGTCGATCATCTCGTCGCTCATGAGGAAAGGGTCTCCGCCCGTGAAAAGAATATCCCTGAATGTCGGCGTCTTTCTCAGGTAATCGAGGCAGGCGGAGATCTGTTCCTTGGAATAGGCCTTGTCGGTTTCCCCCGCTTTTCTCCTCCGGGTGCAGTGACGGCAGTACATGGAGCACTGGTCGGTGACCATCAGGATTCCCCGGTCCGGGTAGCGGTGCGTCAATCCCGGAACGGGCGAGTCTGTATCCTCGTGACAGGGGTCTTCCAGGTCCGAGGAGGCGATATGCGTTTCGTGGATCGTCGGAACCGCCTGGCGCCGTATCGGATCCTCCGGATCTTCAGGGTTGATGAGCGAAGCGTAATAGGGAGTGATGGCCATCCTCAGCTTGTTCAGGCTATGGGTGATCACCTGCTCCTCTTCGTCGGAAAGGGGCAGGACCTGTTTCAGCTGTTCGACGCTGGTGATGCGGTTGCTGACCTGCCAATGCCAATCTCTCCACTGCTGCTCGGTCACATCTTTCCATAGCGGTATCGTTCGAAAGTCCCTCACGGATTTGCACCTCCTCTTCGAAAAAGCCGGCGGGATATGTCCCGCCGGCAACCCCGTTTCTCCGATTCTATAGAATAAACGCCTGTTTCGCTAGCCTTTCTTGATCGTGACGGTTTCCTTGTAAACGAGCCCTCTTGCAGCCTGTTCCTTCATGACGAACTCGTACAGGGCGTCATCGGCCGCGAGCTTTTCAGGCGCGAGCACGCCCTTTTCCCTGATCAGCCCCTTCTGGATGGCCCTAGCAAAAATGGCGCAAGTGCACCCGGTGCAGCGCCCCATCGAGTTCGTCCAGGATTTTTCGTCAAAACGGTCCCAGAGGTCCCAGGTATAGGTGATCTCATCCTTCCCCTTGAATCCGTGTACTTCGACCTGCATGATGGTGAGGTCCCGATCGCCCTTCTCCGGTTCCATTTTCCACATCGGGAAAAGCAGGTCGCAAGCAACATCGCGCGGCACGACCTCAACTCCTCCCAGTTTTCTCGGGGTTTCGTCAAAGAGCCCCATCGAACGCAGAAGTCGCATCTGCTCGACATGTCCCGGCCACCGGAGCGTCCGTTCTTCCATCCTCCTGGCCTTCAGGTTCTTGATCAGGGAGCGCAGCCCGTCCGTAATAAAGGTTTCCAGTACGCCCACTTTTGGGAATTCTCTCAGGGTGAGACGGTCCATCGCTTCTACCGTAACGGGCTTTCCATCTTCCACGAAACGGGCAGGCCGGGTGTATTCCTCGATCACATCGGCAGGTGACCAGGTCACCTGGTAATTGAAAGGCGGGACTTTTTTTTCAGGAATACCCCCGACGTAGATAACCGCGTCTTCCACCTCGTCCAGAAGGGCACAGCCGCGGCCCATCAGGTAGTTCGACATGCCCGGCGCGACCCCGATATCAGGGATGACGACAACGCCTTTTTCCCTGGCGAGCCCGTCAAGAAGCTCGAAATCTTCTGCCATGAATGAAATGTCGCTCAGGTTCCTGCCCAGTTCGATGACCGTTTCCATCATCTTGTAGCCAAACCTGCCCGGGACCCCGGCCGTCACGATATCGGCATCCCGAAGCAGAGGCTCCAGAAGTTCCCGGTCGGTGCAGGAACCGACGACGGTCCTGATCGAAGGGACTTTCGCCTTTAGGGCATCCAGCGCCTTTTCGTTGAGGTCGACGACCGTGACGTCGTAGTCCATCGCGAGATCCCTTGCGATTACACTCCCCACAAGACCGCAGCCGAGCTGAACCGCCTTCATTCAGATCCTCTCCTTTATCGAACAGTATGGATTGACCGGGGTCAAGATAGCATACAATAATACAAGACGTCAAGGGTATACAGTTCTGTTGAAATACAGGAAAAATCTCTTGACGCCCCTCCAAGGGGGTCTTAAACTGAGGTAGCCCGTGTGCAATATGAAGTCTTTCCTGGCCTTTTTCATTTAAGGGATCCGACGAGGGAGGTGGTGATCCGGAGACTTTTCAGCCGGACAGCATCTGTTAGATGCCGGTGCAACGTCAACACCGCAAAATGAGATTCCGGAGGAGGCGATTTTTGAATGGCCACAGAAAGCACGAGAAAAGCACCGAGCTTTGCCCTTTCACTTGGAGTCTTTGCTGTTGCGGCATTCTTCATCAGTTACGGAATTCTGAAGCTGGAAGCCGAGGCCCATATGCCGATTCTTGCCGCTGCCGTGTTCGCTGCGCTGGTCGGACGTTTCGTTCTGGGCGTTCCCTGGAAGGAAATGGAAGAAGGGATGATCAACAACATCGCTGTCGCCCTTCAGGCAACGCTTATCCTGATGATCATCGGGATGATCATTGGAGCCTGGATCCAGTCGGGGGTTGTTCCCGGCCTGATTTACTACGGTCTCATGATCCTGAAGCCTTCGATTTTCCTCGTGGCGACTCTCCTAACCTGTTCGGTCGTTTCCCTTGCCACCGGTTCATCCTGGACAACGACGGCCACGATTGGCATCGCGATGCTCGGCATCGGCAACGGGTTGGGAGTCCCGGTTCCCATCACGGCCGGCGTTATCATCTCCGGCGCCTACTTCGGTGACAAGATGTCCCCCCTTTCCGACACGACGAACCTGGCCCCGGCCGTTTCTGGAGCCGAGCTGTTTGACCACATCAAGGCCATGGTCTGGACCACCGGCCCGACCTACATCATCGTGCTTGCCGTGCTGACCTTCATCGGGTTCCGCTATGGCGGCGGGACGCTGGACGCCAGCCGGATCCACGCGATCCAGTCCTTCATGAAGGCGGAGTTTCCCATTTCTCTCGCCTGCCTCATTCCCCCGGTGCTGGTCATCGTTCTGGCCGTTATGAAAATGCCCGCCATCCCGGGCCTTTTTGCGGGGCTTTTCGCCGGGATCATCATGGCGTTCTTCTCCGGTTCCGGGGTCGGCGACATCATGAATGTCGTCCAGAATGGGTACTCCGCAGGAATATCGGATGAGGTGGCCAACGCTGCCGATATGGCAGCCGCCGCTGCGGCGATGACAAAAGCCGGGATTGCAGGGGTGACCCCCGAGCTTGGCAAGGAGGTCGCCGCGACCGTTTCGAAGCTTGTTTCCCGGGGCGGGCTCCAGTCGATGATGTGGTCGATCTCCCTCATCTTTGTCGCCCTTTCCTTTGGAGGCATCATGGAAGCCTGCGGATTCCTCGAAACAATCATCGGGACACTGACGAAAGGCATCCGGCGGGTCGGCACCCTCATTGCAGCCGTAGTGGGCTCCTGCATCATCTCGAATATCTTCCTGGGCGACCAGTACCTTTCCCTCGTCGTTCCGGGAAGGATGTTCCGGAACACCTTCCAGAAATCGGGGCTTGCTCCCCGAATGCTTTCCAGGTCCCTCGAGGATGCGGGGACCCTGACCTCTGCCCTGGTCCCCTGGAACACCTGCGGTGCCTACCAGACAAGCGTGCTCGGAGTGGGCCCCCTCGTGTACGGTCCCTACGCTTTCCTGAACTGGGGAAACCCGCTGATGGCGATTCTTTTAACCTATATGAAAATCGGGATCTACTGGAGGAAAGAGGACGGAACAGACGTTGTCGAAAAGAAAGACACCTTCGAGCTTTAAAATTGCATTTTGGAGGTTTTCCTGCAAAAGAAAGGGAGGGGCGAGCCGCCCCTCCCTTTCTTTTCTCAGATCGTGGTGATTTCCACGTTCGGGGCGTATTCTCCCAGGATTTTCCTCAGGGATTCTTCCTGAGAGCGGTCGAAAAGCACCTTCCAGCCGAGGATATCCCGCTCGAAAAAGGCCATCATTTGCTTCCCGCGGAAGGCCAGGCCGACGTGGGCCAGTTCATTCCAGGGGAAAACCTCCCGGTTTCTGTTCATCCAGGTCCTCGACTCCCGGACGATCCCCTCTTCGGACAGGTAGATCCTTTTTCGGTACCCGCAGGCGTAGAGAACGGCGCCTCCAACGAAAAGCGCGTGGACGCTCAGGCTTTTCACGGTCAGGAAGCGGCGAAGCGAGTCTCCCAGTAGGAAGATCCCGATCGCCCCGAACATCCAGCGCATCCACTCGGGGAACGGTGTGTTCGACTTCGTTTCCAGCAGGATTGGCAATGCGATTTCCCTCCTTCAGCTGGACTGAAAAGCGGGGAGGGGGACTGGTCCCCCTCCCCGCATTGTCCCAGATTCTTTTTCTCCCGGCTAGAGGTTCGCGGGTTTTTCCCTGGCGATGACCGGTTCCCCCTCCTTGCCCTTCCATGCCGTCCCGATTCCCAGGTAGGTCAGCAGGATCGCCATGAGCGGGTTCAGGTAGTTCAGGAACGCAAAGGGAAGGTATTGAACGGTGGGAACCCCCAGGACGCCGCTGTTGTAGGCCCCGCAGGTGTTCCATGGAATCAGCACCGAGGTCAGGGTTCCGGAGTCTTCGAGGGACCTGGAAAGCATCCGGGCGTGCAGGCCCTTTTCCTCGAAGCCGAGTCGGAACATACGCCCAGGCATGACGATCGAGAGGTACTGGTCGCCCAGGAACACGTTGCAGATGAAACAGGAGGCGATCACGGAAGCCACCAGGCCGCCCACGCTCTTTACGCCCTTCAGGATCGTCCTGAGCATGACTTCGAGGAACCCGCACCGCTCCATGATGCCGCCGAACGAAAGAGCACAGATGATGAGCGAGATCGTCCAGTTCATGGACTGCATTCCGCCGCGGGTCAGCAGCTTGCTGAGCAGTCCTCCCACTTCCTTGGCCATCTCGGGTGTGACCCCGAGGATGTTGTTTTCCGCGAGGGTTTTGGCAACCGCCGTCAGGTCTTCGGCGTTAGCCAGGGTGTCGGAAAGGGCTGCAGAGTAGCCATTCTGGATCACGTTCATGATGTCCCCGATGCCCATACCCTGGAAGGCGGCAATAAGAGCTCCCGCCACAACGCCGGCGAAAAGTCCCGGAATCGCGGGCATCTTCATCACGCAGAGGCCGATGACCAGAATCGGCGGGACGAACCCGAGAAGGCTGATGCTGAATTCGTGCGACATCACCGCCTGAATCGCGGCGATCTTTGCCGCGTCCAGCGTTCCTCCCCCGTACTTGAACCCGAGGACGATCGTGATGGCGCAGACGATAAGATAGGTCGGCCCCGTCGTCCAGACCATGGCGCGGATGTGCTGGAAGAGATCCGTTCCCGCAATTGCCGGGGCCAGGTTGGTCGTGTCCGAAAGCGGGGACATCTTATCTCCGAAGTAGGCTCCCGAGATGATGACGCCGGCGGCAAGAGGGGCCGGGATTCCGAGTCCCATGGCCACTCCCATGAGGGCGATCCCGACCGTTCCGGTTGTGCCCCAGGAAGTTCCCGTCGAAAGGGATACGACCGAGCAGATCAGGAGGGTGGCCAGGAGGAACCAGCGCGGGGAGAGAAGGTCGAGCCCGTAATAGATCAGGCTGGGAACGACTCCCGACTGGATCCAGGCTCCAATGATCATGCCGACGATGTAGAGAATGAGGATGGCCTGGAGGGCCAGCACGATGCCGTTGATCATGCCTTCCTCGATGGTCTTCCAGGGGATTCCCAGGACCCAGCGGCCGACGAGAGCCGCGAAGAGAGCGCAAAGAACGAGCGGAATATGGACTTCCGCTTCCAGCTTGAGGACGCTATAACCAATGATAAATGCCGCTACGAGGACAACCATGAGCGCAATGCCGAAACTGGGTTTTTTTACGGTGTTTTCTTCCGCCATGACCCTTTGCTTCCCCCTTTCTTTTTCTTCCGCTTTCTATTGGACTTTCTTCTTGATCGTACTGAACCGCATCCCTCCTCCTGGTTTCTTTTTTACTTCCATGAACATTATACGATGATTGGGGGGACTGTCCAGCCGGAAATGTTCCCGCTAGCCTTCCCCCCCCCAAACCCGTCTTCCGGGTCAGGAAAAAGGGCTGGAGCCCCGCCCCAGCCCTTGTAAAACCATTATTTCCCGAGTGCCTCCAGCTTCTTTTCATCGATCGCCAGCGAAGCATCCTTTCTCAGGCTTGCCAGCGCTTCCTCCAGGTAGGATTGCTGGAGGTCTCTGACGACCTGATTTTTCACCGCTTCGTAAACGCCTTCGCTTTCCGGCCGTTTGTCCAGAACCTGGATCACATGCCATCCGTATTCGCTTCTGACGGGTCCTGCAAATCCTCCCTTGGGGGTCGAAAATGCGGCCTGCTCGAACTCTGGGACCGTATCGCCCTTCTGGATCCACCCGAGGTCACCGCCCCTTTCAGCAGATCCCTGGTCCTTGCTGAATTTCGCGGCGAGCTCACCAAAATCCTCTCCAGAAAGCGCCTGCAGCAAAAGTGTGCGGGCTTCCGGTTCGTTTTCAGCCAGGATGTGCCGGACGTGCACGGCCTCCTTCGTGATGTAGTTCTCGCGGTGCGCCTCGAAATATTTCTTTATCGCCTTTTCATTCAGGTCCCAGCCCGCGGACATTCGTTCCACGTAAGCTTTCGCCAGCGTGTTCACGGCGTCCCAGCGCAACTTCGCGGCAACCCCGGGGTCAAGCTGGATCCCTTTCCGGGCGGCTGCCTGCGACACCAGGAGCAGGTCCGCAATATCCTTCAGAAAATCCTTCTTTTCCTCCAGGGTCATTCCCGAGAGAACCATCCCAGCCACGGCTTCGTTGCCTCCAGCCTTTTGCGTCAGCAGGTACAGAAGGTCATCCTCGGAAACGGAATCTCCACCCACCTTCATGAGGGAATCCGGGCCTGCGGCCAAGGCAAGCGTCGTCGGAACCACAAGAAGGGAAAAGGCTAGCGCGACTGCTGCAGCGAATCTTCTCAATTTAATTTCCTCCCCTGATTTGAACGGCTTCTCAGACAACAGGCAGCTCACGCCGTGATCTCCCTGAAGGAAAGCTGCTCTCCTTCCGCATCGACCCCGACTTTCGCTCCCTGTTTGAATTTCCCCTCGAGGAAGAGGTCCGCAAGGCGGTCTTCCACCATTTTCTGGATCGTCCGGCGGAGCGGCCTGGCACCGAATTTCGGGTCATACCCCTTCTCCAGGAGAAGATCCCGGGCTCCCGCAAAGACCTGGATTTCAATCCCCCTGTCCTTGACCCGCTTTTCGACCTCTCTGAGCAGCAGATCGACGATCTGAAGAAGCTCTTCCTTGGACAGCGACCGGAAGACCACGATATCGTCCACCCGGTTCAGAAATTCAGGCCGGAATGATTGCTTCATCGCCTCCAGGGCCCGTTCTTTCGCCTTCTGGTGGTCCCCTTCGCTAAGCCCCTTTTCGGCGGTGAATCCCAGCCCCTGCCCTTTCGCGAGATCCCTCGCGCCGACGTTGCTGGTCATGATCACCACCGTGTTCCGGAAATCGACGGTTCGCCCCTGGCCATCCGTCAGCCTCCCGTCCTCCAAAATCTGGAGGAGCAGGTTGAAGACATCCGGGTGAGCCTTTTCGATCTCGTCAAACAGGAGAACCGCATAGGGACGGCGGCGGACCGCTTCGGTCAGTTTCCCCCCCTCCTCGTAGCCGACGTACCCGGGCGGTGCTCCGATCAGCTTGGAAACCTCGTGCCGCTCCATGTACTCGCTCATATCGTAGCGGATCATCGCCTCTTCACTGCCGAAGAGAAACGCGGCCAGCGCTTTCGCCATTTCCGTTTTGCCGACACCTGTGGGGCCCAGGAAAAGGAAACTGCCAACCGGCCTTTTGGGATCCTTGAGACCGCTCCGTGCGCGACGGACAGCCCTGGATACCGCGTTAACCGCCTCCTGCTGCCCCACCATCCTCTTGTGAAGCTCCTCCTCCATCCGGAGCAGCCTCGCCGCTTCTTCTTCGGTCAGCTGGATCACCGGAATGCCGGTCCACTCCGACACGATCACGGCGATATCTTCCCCGTTGACGACCGGTTCTTCCTGGTTTCTCCGGAGCAGCCAGTTCGCCCGTTTTTCCTCCAGCTCGTCGGAAACTTTTCTTTCCTCGTCGCGGAGCCTGGCCGCTTTTTCGAATTCCTGCGCGGAAACAGCCGATTCTTTTTCTTTCAGGACGTTTTCCAGGATCCGTTCCAGTTCCTTAAGGTCCGGCGGGGTTTCCATCGTTTTCAGCCTTGCCCTTGCGGCGGCTTCGTCGATCAGGTCGATGGCCTTGTCGGGCAGGAACCGGTCTGAAATGTACCGTTCCCCGAGCCGGGCTGCTGCCTCCAGGGCGCTGTCCTCGATTTTAACCCGGTGGTGAGCTTCATAGCGATCACGGAGCCCCCGGAGGATCGACACGGTATCCTCAACGCTCGGCTCCTGGACCACGACCGGCTGGAAGCGCCTTTCCAAAGCAGCGTCCTTCTCGATATGTTTGCGGTACTCGTCGAAGGTGGTGGCACCCACAACCTGGAAATCGCCCTTGGAAAGACTGGGCTTGAGGATGTTCGCCGCATCCACGGCTCCCTCGGCTCCGCCCGCCCCGACGATCGTATGAATCTCGTCGATGAAAAGAACGACATCTTTCGATTCGACGAGTTCCTTGACCAGCTTTCGGAGCCGTTCCTCGAATTCCCCCCGGTACTTGGTTCCGGCAACAAGGTTGCCCATGTTAAGCTGAACGACCCGTTTCCCCTTGAGGATTTCCGGAACGTCGCCCGCCACGACCTTCTGGGCCAATCCCTCGACGATGGCCGTTTTCCCCACGCCCGGCTCCCCAATCAAAACCGGGTTGTTCTTGGTCCGCCTTGATAGGATCTGGATCAGCCGCTGGATTTCTTTCGCCCTTCCGATGACCGGATCGAGTTCTCTCTTTTTGGCCATCTCGGTCAGATCGATCCCCAGGGAATCCAGCGTCGGCGTCCGAGACCGGGTGACTCGCCCCGTCGCGGCAGCGACCGGGTTTTCCCCGCCGCCTTGCCCCCTTGCTGATCCCATGTCAGTGCCTGAAAGAGCCGCGGCGATTTCTTCCCTCACGGCCTGGATTTCCAGCCCCATGCCGGTTAGAACCTGCGCAGCGACGCCTTCTCCCTCAGACAAAAGACCGAGCAGGATATGCTCCGTTCCAACGTAATTGACTCCCATATTCCTGGCTTCCCGCATGGCGAGATCCAGGACGCGCTTCGCCCGCGGGCTCAGCGGGAGATCAAGAGGCTTTTCCCTCGGATGCCCCTTGCCGACCGCAGCTTCAACCCGGGTTCTCACCTCGGAAAGATCCAGGCCGGCATTTCGAAGGACCTGTGCTGCTACACCCTCCCCCTCTGCCACCAGCCCCAGAAGGAGATGTTCCGTGCCGATCACGTCGTGCCCTAGCGCCAAAGCCTCCCGGTGCGCCAGTTGGACAACCCTTTTCCCTCTTTCCGTAAAAAACTGCCACATGGTCTTGTTCCCCTTTCGGACGGATCGTCCTGGCCAATCTCTTCTATTTACCGGAGACAGCCAAGTGCGTCTCTCACCAGTTCCGCCCTGGCCGTGTCCGTTTCCGCCTCCGTGAGCAGCCTTCCCTGCCTCGCCTGTACGTGGGCCGGCTGGACCGCCAGGAAAAGAGGCCCCCAGGCCAGTTTCTCAAAGGGCCCCTTCATCCCGGCCTCCTGGGCCATTCGAAGCAGCGAGAGACATTCCATCGCCTCCGCGAGCCCCAGGCGTCTTGCGTAAAGCAAGGTCCCCCAGGCTCGCCAGATCCTGTCTTCCAGCTCGTGGGGCCCATTGAGCAGGGCCGACCTTGCCCGGGCCTCCTGCTCGACAAGCCGGGAGCCCACTGCTTCCACCTTTTCCGTCAGTTCCTCGGGAGTGAGTCCCAGCGTTACCTGGTTGGAAACCTGGTAAAGGGCCCCTGCAGAAGTCGTCCCTTCGCCGTAGGCTCCCCTGACGACCAGGCCCAGCCGCCCCGACTGGGCGATGATTTCCGGCATGGCTCCCGACATCCTGAGCGCCGGGAGGTGAAGCATCGCCGAGGCCCGGAGTCCAGTTCCCACGTTTGTCGGACAGCTCGTCAGGAAACCGAACTCGGGATCGAAGGCAAAATCCAGGCAATAGAGCGCCCGATCAATGGCGGAAGCGATCCGGAGCGCCTCGCACAGGGCCATTCGGCCCAGAAGGACCTGGATCCTGAGGTGATCCTCCTCATTCACCATGACGGAAACGATCCCCCGGGAATCCAGGACGAGGACCCTCTCCTGACTTCCCTGGAGGAAATCAGGGCTCATCAAACGCCTCTCCACCAGGATCCCCTTCGAGACCGGGTCCATCTCCCCGATTCTGCACCACGCACATTCGCGGAACAGCGGCTCATGCTGAATGGCCTGGCGAACGGCCTCGAGAACCGCGGCCTTCTCTTCAGGGGTCGCCCTGTTGACAAAGGGGAAACGGGAAAGATTCCTCGCCAGGCGTACCCTGCTGGAGATCACGACGTCGGATGGGTTTTCCTGTCCCCCCTCTACCCAGGGCACAGGAAGGGCGAGGATCTGGTCAGCGTTCATCCCTGAGTCTCCCTTCCAGAATCCGGATCCGGTCCCTGAGCGCCGCGGCCAGCTCGTACCGTTCTTCTGAAACGGCGTCTTTCAGCTGCATCTTGAGACGTTCCAGCTCGTCGTCTACGCTCTTGACCGCGCCTGGGCCGGGAACCGGTCCCCGGTAGGTTTCTGAACCGTGAATGCGGGTGAAAAGCGGCCGGATCCATTCCCTGAAGGCCTGGTAGCAGTCGGCGCATCCGAAACGGCCGGTTTTCCGGAACCTCTCGAAATCAAGCCCGCACCGTGGACAGGAAGGGACAGCCTGAGCCGCTTTCCCTTGTTCCCGTAGTTCGGGCCCCAGGGTCTTGCAGAGATTCTCAAGAAACGAACCGATGGAAAACTCGAGGAAATCGCTCCCGGGCTTCCAGCCGGAAGTCAGTTCCCTAGCGCAATCCCTGCACAGGTGATGCTCGGAAACGGCCCCCTGGATCGTCTGCCGGATATGGACCTCGGCGTTTTTTTTGCCGCAGCGTTCGCAGAGCATCTTGATTTACGAAAGCACGAGGCTCCTGAGCATTCTCTTCAGGAGTTCGGCGTTCATGACATCCCTGCGGTAGGGCGATAGATCGAAGAGAGATCGTGCAACTTCCTCCTGGTACCGAAGGGCCACTTCGATCAGCAGGCGCTCCCGTCCGCTGATCATCTTCCGGTGCTGCAGGTTCAGCAACAGACGCTTCGCCTCTGCTTCCGAAAGGGTTTCCCCCACGAGGTCTTCGATATGGTTCACCCGTTCTTCCGGGAAACGGAAGGAAAGCCGGAGAATTCGAATGTAACCGTGGCCCCCGCGCTGGCTGTCTACGAGAAAGCCCCGCTCGGGAGTGAAGCGGCTCCTCAAGACATAGTTGATCTGGCTCGGGACGCACCCGAAAAGCTCTGCGAGATCCTTCCTGCGGAGGGCGATCACCTCTTCCTGGGATTCCTGGAACAGCTGTGTGATGTGATCCTCGATAATTTTTGTCAAGCTCGCCATGCTTGCACCTCCTGATCTTCCAGAAAGCATTCTACCCGTAAGGTCAGGATTAGTCAATTATCCTTGGACCCCCTCCTGTTCCCTTCCGGTTCCGCGATTTTTCTTTCGCTCCCCGCAAGCAGACGCCGGATATTTTCCCGGTGGCGCCAGATCGACAGGAGGACCAGGAAGAAGGCCGCGCCGACGTAAGGAGGCGGAGCCCCCAGGATCCAAAGGGCAAGCAGGGTGATGAAGAGAGATACCATGGACGAAAGGGAAACCGTGCGGGTTCCCTTCAAAAGGAGAAACCAGGCGGCTCCTCCGATCAGGGTTGCCAGAGGATCAAGGAAAAACAGGACACCGTAGGTGGTTGCCACTCCTTTTCCACCGGCAAACCGCAGCCAGACCGGATAGTTGTGTCCAACAACACCGGCAACGGCCGTCAGGGCAAGAACCCAGGGGGACGAAACGCCGGCAGCAAACGCGGCGGCCACGACAAGACCGCCTTTCGCCATGTCGAAGACCGCAACAAACACGGCCCAAAATCTGCCAAGGACCCGGCCCACATTGGTGGCCCCCGTGTTCCCCGAACCAACCGTCCGGATGTCGATCCCCTTCAGGAGGCGGACCGCCAGGTAGCCGGTCGGAATCGATCCCGCGATGTAGCCCGCAACGGGCCATAGCCATAACATCATTTCGGCTTCCTGACGACGAGCGCGTCGACGGCCACTGCGCCTCGCCCTTCCTCAAGGACCATGACCGGGTTCACATCCAGTTCCAGCAGGTCGGGTTCACTCAGAGCCATACGGGAGATCGCCTCGACCAGGGAGGCCAACGCCTCAATGTCCCGCGGGGGATTGCCCCGGGCCCCCCTGAGGAGCGGAAGACCTTTCAGTTCCTCAAGCATTTTCAGGACAGTTCCCCGGTCAACGGGAGCAAGGCGAAGGGCGACATCCTGCAGGACCTCGACGAAAATTCCTCCGAGGCCAACCGCCAGCACAGGCCCGAACAGGGGATCCCTGCGGACCCCGACGATGCATTCCTGTCCACCCGAGACCATTTCCTGCACGAGCACGCCCTTGATACGGACTCCCGGTTTCGCTTTCACCGCCTTTTCCAGGATCCTGCCGTAGGTGTTCCGTAATTCCTCCTCGTCTCTAACCCGAAGCGCAACGATTCCAGCTTCCGTCTTGTGAGGGATGTCGGGGGACATCACTTTCAAGGCAACGGGATATCCGATCTCCTCTGCCGCGGTGAGAGATTCAGCCAGGCTTCCGCAAAGGCGCTCCCGCGTGATGGGAACTCCATAGGAAGCAAGGAGCTCTTTTGCCTCGGCCTCCGTCAGGTCGGCAGGGAATCCGTCAAGGAGAGGCTTGGCCCCGGGGACTGGTTCGACGGGGGGCAAATCCGGGCGCATTTCCCACTGGAAAAGCCTCGCGAGGGACGAGGCCGCCCTCCTTGGACTTGAAAAAAGCGGGACCCGACTCGAGTTCAAAAGCTCACGGAACGAACGGCCATGTTCATCATCGATCAGCCAGCAGCACACAAGGGGTTTGCTGCCGGACTCAAAAGCCGAAATCAGGTCTTCGGCCATTCTCTTCCCGGAGTCTCCCGTGATCATCGAGAGAACGACCAGGATCATATCTATCTGGGGGCTTTCCTCCATGAGCGCCAGAAGGTTCCGGAAACCCTGCGGATCATTGATCACCTGCGCGGTCATATCGACTGGATTCATGCTCGATCCGAAGGGGGGAATGAACCGCTCGATCTGCCCCCGGAGTTCGACTTCGAGCGGCGGGACCGACAGTCCCACGGAATCGCAGGCATCCGCCGCGATGATCCCCGCCCCTCCCGAGGTGCTCAGGATTCCCACCCGATTCCCCTTCGCCCTCCTCGACACACCGAAGATCCGGGCGACATCCGTTACGTCCTCCGAATCGCCTAGAGTCAGGACCCCGTACTGCCGGAAAACCGCCTCCCAGACCTTCTCGTCCCCCGTCAGCGCCGCCGTGTGGCTTTTCGCAGCCTCTTTCGCCACCGCGCTCTTCCCCACTTTCAGGATCGCTACGGGAAGATTCCTGGATCGGGTGAAGCGAAGAAGATCAAGGAAGCGGCCTCCGCTGGAGACACCTTCCAGGTAAAGAAGCAGCAGGTTTACTTCCGGGTCCTCTGCCAGGTGGCGGGCGATCTCGATGACATCCAGGTCGGCCTGGTTTCCTGTCGTAACAACGTACCGAAACCCGGCTCCCGCATCGGCTGCCATCGCGAAGGAGGCAAACCCGAAGGCCCCGCTCTGGGACACATAAGCCACGTGGCCATTAGGCCTGCGGTCTGTGTCGAGCGAAGCGGAAAAACTGAGAGGAATTCCCTTGGCAAGATTGACAAGCCCCTGGCAGTTGGGGCCTAGAATGCGGACCCCCCCGGATTTTGCTATCCGGACAATCTCTTCCTGGGCTTCTATGCCTGCCGATTCCGCAAATCCAGAGGAAAAGATGACCGCGTGCTTCACCCCCAGCCGCGCGCAGTCCTCAATAACGGAAGGGACGAGCGAAGCCCGCACCCCGACAAGAACGACATCCGGGACCTCGGGCAAACTCTCCAGCGAAGGATAACACCGGAACCCGCTGATGGACTCGTATTTCGGGTTGACGGGGTAAACCGTTCCTCCGAAACCGTAACGCTTCAAGAGTTTTAGCGGCCTCCCGGAGATGCTTTCCAGGTTGGCCGAAGCCCCGACGATCGCTACTGAATTTGGAGAAAAGAGGCGGTCAAGCCGGTTTTCCGGGTCCAAGGGATGCCTCACCTCCTGCGGATGCGTCCGAAAATGGGAAAGGCCTTTCTCACGCCCTGTCTGCGACTGCGTGGAAAGGCCTTCTCTTCCTGCGTCCTGGCCAGGGCAAACCTGCCGGACTGAACATTTCAATCATGGTGCCGGGGACGAGACTTGAACTCGTACGGGTTTCCCCACACGCCCCTCAAACGTGCGTGTCTACCTGTTCCACCACCCCGGCACGTGACGCCCATTATAGCAGGCTGTCAGAACGCGTCAACACCCCTAGGGGGTTTTTTATCTGCGCTCTTTAATCCGGGCGGCCTTCCCGCTCAGCTTGCGGAGGTAATAGAGCTTGGCCCGGCGCACCAGCCCCTTGCGGACGACCTCGATCTTCTCGATCGAAGGGCAGTGAAGCGGGAAAATCCTCTCCACGCCAACCCCGCCCGATACCTTGCGAACGACGAAATTCTCTCGCAGGCCGCCTTTCTGCCGCGCGATCACGATCCCTTCGAATACCTGGATGCGTTCGCGGTTGCCTTCCTTAACTTTAACATGCACCTTGACGTTGTCACCCGGGCGGAATTCCGGGAGGTCGTTCCTGAGAAATTTCTTTTCAATCAACGTAATCCTGGGATCCATTTTCCTTTCCCTCCTTGCTGGTTTCCATCAGAATTTTAACGGCATCCGAAGAATCGGTCCATGCAGATCGAAAGCAAAACCGCCGGATCCAGTTCTCCCTCGCCTTCGAAGCCCCCTCTTGGCGGAAAGACAAGAACCTGCGCTTCCGGAAGATCCCCGGCCAGTCCCATGATCAGGGGCTTGCCTGATTCCAGGATCCTGCGTTTCGCCTCCAGCCAGTGGACGGAATGCCCGCTTTTCCGTTCCTCGATCCCGACGGCGCACGGGGATTCCTTCTCCTTCTTTGAAACCCACCGGAACGCCTGTTGGGCCGTTTTGAAAAACTTAACCCAAGTCATTTCCCCTTCGCCCGCGTTTCCTGTTCGGGCAGAAAGTTGATGCAGCCTGTCTTCTTCCGGTTCGACCACGAGGATCCTTTCAAACCCGTAGAGCCTTGCCGGCCTCTCCAGAAGCTGGAGGCCCCCCGAAAGGGCAGCCGTCACCCCCGAAAGGAACAGGTACGGACGTTTCGGCAGGTAGGGACGGATGTTTGCCGACGCCAGGAGGTCCGGTCGTCTCGCGATCGTTCTGGCGACAGACTGTTGTTTACGCCATTTCTCGATGGCTGCCGAGTCACCCGACAGGAGAACCTCTGGAACGGGAACGCCCCTCCACGTTGACGGACGGGTGAAATGAGGGGTGTCAAGCATCCCCCGGAAAAAAGAGTCCTCCTCAACCGCCGAGATTTTCCCGACAACTCCCGGAACCAGCCTTGCAACCGCATCCACCAGGACCATTGCGGGCAGCTCCCCGCCGGTCAGGACGAAATCCCCCAGGGAAACTTCCAGGTCCACGAACGTTTCGACAAAGCGTTCATCCACGCCCTCGTAGTGTCCGCAGACAAGCACGAGATGTTCCCGCGCCGCCAGGCTCTCCACGAGCTCCTGGCTCAGGACGGTCCCCTGCGGGGATGGATAGATCACCGTCGCATCCTCTGCACCGGCGCTCTGGAGGGCTTTCGCAAGGGGTTCCGCCATGAGGACCATCCCGCCCCCGCCAAAGGCGTAATCGTCGACCTGTCCGTAACGGTTGACGGCAAAGTCCCTCAGGTTCACCACGCGGGCCTCGATCGTCTTCGAACCAACCGCCCGGCCGATCACGCTGTGGGCGAGAAAACACTCGAGAAACTCGGGGAAGGCGGTGATGAACGTGACCTTCTTCACTCCCAGAGGCCCTCCATCAGCGCAACGATTACGGTTTTCGATTCAAGGTCCACTTCTTGGACAACCTCCCGGATCGCCGGCAGGGCCTTGAGCTTGCCCTCGGGTGTCCGAACCATGTAGCAGTCGTTGCTTCCCGTCTGCAGGACCTCCTCGACGACTCCCAGGCTTTCCCCGGTCGCCCCGTCCCGGACTTCCATGCCGATAAGGTCGTCGATCCAGTAATAGCCATCCGGAAGGGAAACCCGTTCATCCTGCGTCACCTTGATCAGGGTTCCCTTCAGCAGATCCGCAGCGGTCCGGTCGTTGATTTCCCCGGTTTTCGCCAGGATGAGCCCCTTCCCCTCCAGGAAACGGAAGCGGATTGGGTGCAGTACTCCCCATTCGGTGCCGTCCGGGCGGAAGACCCGAAAGAGTTCCATTTCGATGAAGCGTTCCGGAAAATCCGTCAGAGGCTGGATCCGGAGCTCCCCGTCAAGCCCATGGCCGCCGCAGATCTTTCCGATGACGGTCATGCTCCGCGGGCTGGCTTTCTCAGTCTTCAAGGATGTCAACGACCACCTTTTCGTTATCCTTCACCGCCGCCGCCTTGGCCAGAAGCCTCAGGGCATTGACGGTAGCGCCCTTTTTGCCGATCACCCTCCCGGTGTCTTCGGGGGCGACCCTGATCCTGACTTCGAACACTCCGTTGCCTTGAGAAGTGCACTCGACTTTCACAGCATCAGGATCCTTCACGAGGCGCCTGACGATCGACTCGATCAGCGCTCCGTAGTCCGGCATGGGGAACTTACTTCCGCTTTCCCTCGACGAACCGGTCCCAAACCCCGCTCTTCTTGAGAACCATGCGGGCCGTGTCCGAAGCCTGGGCACCCACCTGCAGCCAGTAAAGGGCCCTTTCCTCGTCCACGCGGATCTCTGCGGGATCCGTCAGGGGATTGTAGTGACCGATCATCTCGATGAACCGGCCATCCCTCGGCGACTTGGAATCAGCGACAACCAACCGGTAAAAGGGAGCTTTCTTTCGCCCGTGACGGGCAAGTCGAATCTTGACTGCCATTCTTCCACACACCTCCTGTGATTTCTTACCTGAACAGGTTGCGGAGTCCCGCCATTCCTCCCCGGCGGCCCCGGCTGCCCAGTGTTTTCCAGATCTGCTTCATCTGTTCGTATTGCTTGAGCACCTGGTTCACTTCCTGCACCGACGTCCCGGAACCGAGGGCAATTCTCCTTCTCCGGCTTCCCTTGATGATCTCGGGGTTTCTTCTCTCCCGGGGTGTCATCGAAAGGATGACCGCCTCGATCCGCTTCAGCCTGCCGGGATCCATGTCGGCACCCTGCAAGGCCTTCGCCCCTCCAGGAATCGGCAGCATTTCAAGGACCTTTTCCAGGGGTCCCATCTTCTTTACCTGCTGAAGCTGTTCCAGGAGGTCCTCCATCGTAAAGCGATTCTTCCGGAGGTTCTCGGACATCCTCTCGATGGACTCCCGATCCGTAACCGCCTGCACCTTCTCCATGAGCCCGGTGATGTCGCCCATCCCCATGATGCGCTGGGCCATTCGGCGGGCGTCGAATTCCTCCAGGTCCTCGACCTTTTCACCAACCCCCGCAAGCTTGATCGGGACCCCTGTCGCCGCCCGGACCGCGAGCGCGGCTCCCCCTCGTGCATCGCCGTCCAGCTTGGAAAGGATGACTCCTGTCAGGCTGAGTCGCTGGTGGAAGCTGGAGGCCACGTTGACGGCCTCCTGTCCCGTCATGGCATCGACGACGAGAAGGATTTCGTGCGGTTTCACCGCGTTTCGGATGGCCTCGAGCTCCTGCATCAGCGGCTCGTCGAGGTGAAGGCGGCCCGCGGTGTCCAGGAGGATGGTGTCGGCCAGATGCTCCTCCGCGTAGCGGATTGCCCCGGAAGCGACGTCCAGCGGAGTGCTCCTTCCCTCCCCGGGGCCGAAGAAAGGCACTTTCACCTGCTCCGCGAGAACCCGCAGCTGTTCTACCGCCGCTGGTCGCTGCAAGTCGCAGGCCACAAGAAGCGGACGGTGTCCCTTGGAAAGACGTTTCGCAAGCTTCGCGGCGGTTGTGGTCTTTCCGGACCCCTGTAAACCGACCATCATGTAGACGGTAGGCGGTTTCGGCGAGACCGTGAGGGTTGTCGGCCCCTCTCCCATCAGGCTGGCCAGTTCTTCATAAACGACCACGGAGACCTGCTGGGCAGGCGTGATGGATTCAAGAACGTCGGCTCCCGTGCAACGGGTCCTGATTTTCTCCACCAGGTCCTTCGCGACCTTGTAATGTACGTCGGCTTCAAGCAGGGCCCGGCGGACTTCCCGGAGGGCGTCCGAGATATCCGCTTCGCTAAGTTTTCCTTTCCCCCGAAGCGCCCTGAATACGGTTTCGAGGCGTTCCTTCAATGCGTCAAACATCCTGTTCCTGTGCCTCCTCGGCGCTCTCCGCGAGAACCTCTTCCATCTCCCTGACGAACTGGGGGGGCAGGTCAGGCGAATAGCGCAACAGGATCATCCGGGCTGTCTTTCTCAAGGATTCGAGACGGGCGTCGAAGCCGAGCGTCGCCTCCAGCTCCAGGAGTCTCTGGCGGGCCCTCTGAACCAGGTCGTAAACCCCCTGGCGGGTTCCCCCCATCGTTTCGGCGATCTCCTGCAGGCTCAGGTCGGACATGTCATGGAGCTCGAATGCCTTCCTCTGCCGTTCCGTCAGCAGTCCAGAATACAGGTCGAAAAGCCTCCCAAGGAGGATCCTTGACTTGATCTGTTTTTCCAGGTCCATCCCTTTTTCTCACCTCACGGCAGGGCGATTATAGAGACCGGCCGGGCGGCTGTCAAGCTTTTTTCCTTGACAGCCGCCCGGCCGATGCGGAAGGACTTTCCTCGAAGCCTCCAGGGGCGGGACGCCTAGTGGGAATGAGAATGTCCGTGGTTTTCCCCGGCCTCAAAAAAGCGGTCTTCCTGCCTTCTCAGGAGAAGCCAGAGATCATCCGTCAGGCGCCTCTTTTTCTCCAGCAAATGGAAAAGGGCATGGGTTACCTCCGCATCTTCGATCATCCGAAGGCGCGCCATCAGGTCCCCTGTTGTTTGCAGTTCCCCGATCAGGGATTCCCGGAGAAGCTCCGCAATTTCGGCCGGTTCCGCTGCGGTCCCAGTACCGTGTTCATGCCCTTCCCCGGGCGTGATGATCCTGCACATATTCCCGACCTCCTTTTTTGAACCTCGCCCTTTTTCTATCACTTCCTCAATATCGAGGCAAGAAAATAAGAACGTCTTTCGCGTCAAAGGTCTGGTATAGTGTGGACGAAGATCCGAATCGATCGAAAGTTGAAGCAGCGATCCCATCACGACAGGAGGGTACAGGCAATGAACGCAGAACCCGTGGATTGGAACCGATTTCGGAAAGACTACTACCGGACGGTAGGGGCAACTGTGACAAAGGCCCTGACTGCCAACGGCTTCCATGCGGCCTATGCCGAAAGCCGCGAAGAGGCGGTCAATGCCGTTCTTTCCCTCGTACCTGAGGGTGCCTCCGTGGGGATTCCCGGGTCCGTGACGATTCGTGAGCTCGGGCTGCCGGAAATCCTGAAAGCGAGAGGAAACCGGATCATCCAGCACTGGGACCCCACCCTGGCGGCGGAAGAACGCGCACAGCGCCTGGACGAAGAACTCGCCAGCGACATTTTTCTCACCAGCTCGAATGCGGTAACCCTGTCAGGGGAGCTTGTCAACATTGACGGAACGGGAAACCGCGTGGCCGGAATGGCCTGGGCCAAAAGCCGGATCTGCTTCGTCATCGGGATCAACAAGGTTTCCCGCAACGTCGAATCCGCGCTCCAGAGGATCCGGGACTGGGCAACCCCGATCAACGGGATTCGGCTCGGAATGGACCTGCCCTGCATCCAGGCCGGCTTCTGCGTTGACTGCAAGGTCCCCCAGAGGGCATGCCGTGCGGTTTCCATTCTCGAAAAGTCCCCGTACGGAAGGGACGCGCATGTGATCCTCGTGGGAGAAACGCTCGGCTACTGATTTTCCAGCAAAGCGTGCTAAAGTGGGATCAGTGGGGAAAGATCGGAGGGAGAGTCGCTTGCCGGATTTACCGAAGGTCGCTTTCATCGTTGCGGGCGGAACCATCGGAATGCTTTACAGCGAAAGACACGGGGGGCATGTCCCCAGCCTGGGGGCCGACGAGATGATGAAGTGGCTCCCGCCGGATCTGCCCTGCGAGATCGTCCCCATGGACTGGGCGCGTCAGCCGAGCTGCCACTACACCATCGGGATGACGACAGACCTCGTCGAGCTCCTGCGGAAAACCGTAAAGGACGGGGTACAGGGGATAGTTGTCACCTGCGGAACCGACCTGATGGAGGAAATGGCCTACCTCACGGATCTTCTCTGGCCCTATCCCCAGCCGGTTGTCTTCACCGGAGCGGTTCTCCCTCCCGATTGCCCCGGAAGCGATTCCAGGCTGAATCTCATCCAGGCCTTCATCGCGGCGGCTTCTGAGAAGTGCTGGGGGCAGGGAGTGACGGTCTGTTTCCAGGACCAGCTTTTTGCGGCCTCCGAGGTCAGAAAGGTTCACAGCTCGCGAAGGGATGCCTTCGAATCCCCGGGGCGGGGGCCCATCGCGGAGATCGTCCAGGATAAGGTTCTTTTAAACCGAACTCCTATCCGGAGCGCAACCCTCGGCGAATACGTCACCCCGGCGAGGGAAATCGAGCTGGTCTGGGCTGCGCTCGGATGCGGGGAGCGCCTTCTCGGCTGCCTTTCCAGGGGGCCGGATCTGGACGGGCTGGTTCTCGCCGGAACCGGCTCGGGAAACGTCCCCCCCTCCTGGCAGCCCCATATCCGCGCCTTCCTGAAGCGGGAGATTCCTGTCGTCATCACTTCAAGATGCTCCCAGGGGCGAGTCGGCCGTTTGTACGGCTACGAGGGAAGCGCAAAGCGCCTCATCGAAATGGGGGTTCTGGACGGGGGAGGGCTGAGGCCCACCCAGGCCCGCCTGAAACTGGCCGTTGGCCTGGGAGGGGGGCTAAAAGGGAAATCCCTTCAGCTTTACCTGGTCAACTGACACTCCGGAAGAGCGAGGCAGACAAATTTTAATCCGCCTGCCTCGCTTTTCCTAGGCCCCGAAAGCGTCCCAAAGCATCTTGACGGCGCTTGCCATGACCATAGCGGCCAGGATCAGCCGGATCACCCGGTTTCCCTTCTCCACCGCGAATCGGGCCCCCAGGTGTGCCCCGATCATGCTCCCGGATGCCAGGACAAGCCCCGTCCCAAGCCGAACCAGCCCCTGGGAGGCGAAGAGAGCCAGGCTTACGGCCGTAAAACACCCGACGAGGAAAACCTTCTCGGCGTTTGCCTGCACCAGGTCGCGCCCTCCCAGCCCCACCAGGGCCCAGATCAGGAAAAAGCCCACCCCTGCCTGGACGAACCCTCCGTAGACCCCGATCAGGAAAAACAGAACCGCGTGAACCGGGAAAGGCATTTGAATCCTGCGGGGCTTTTCCCACATGGAAGGCCTGAACACGAGCAGGACCGCCATCACCAGGATCAAGAGAGCGATCGAGGCGCGAAGGATCTGTTCATCCAGTCGAATGGCCACGAGCGTTCCGGCAAGAGCCCCGATGACTGCAGGCAGGACTGCGGCTGAACTCCTGCGAAGATCGAGGGCGCCTTCCCGGTAGAACCCGCGTGCCGCGACCAGGCTTTGCAGGAGAATCGCGACCCGGTTCGTGGCGTTCGCCACCCCCATGTCCAGGCCGGAAAAAACGAGCAGCGGGAGTACCAGGAGGCTGCCTCCTCCAGCGACGGTGTTCAGGAACCCCGAAAGGATCCCGGATACGAAAATCAAAACCGGGTAGAGTCCAGCCATGGCTCCTCCTTTTCCTGCTTATTATGGTAAACTATCGTTGTGATCGATATTTTCCCTGGGGGTGAGGCCATGCGCTATGCGGTCACGAGCGAGATCATCGCGATTCGGCTGTCTGAAGGCGAGGAACTGAACCGTTCGATCAGCCAGGTTTGCGAGGAATACTGCATCGATTCCGCCGTTATCCTGTCCGCTGCCGGATTTGTCCGAAACGTAACCTTCGGCTGGTTCACGGGCAAGGAATATCTCATGGAGACCCACAACGAGATTTTCGAGCTTCTTTCCCTCAGCGGCGACATCAGCTACAAGGAGGGCAAGCTTTACCCGCACATCCACACCGTTCTGGGCAGGAAGGACCATTCCACCCTCGGCGGGCATATCCTGTCCGCCGTCGTCGACCACAACCTGGAAATCTTCATCAAGCCGCTGCAGTCCATCCGGCTCTCAAGAGCCTTTGACGGATGGTTCGAGGCAATCGTGCCCGAACGGCGCACTTAGGGAGCCTTCTTCGGGGGAAGGGGCGGCCGGCCCTTTCCCCTCTTTTTTTATGGCCGCCTTACGGCCTTTCGTCATGCGAAGGAGGTCTTCCGGGGACACGGGAAAGAACGCATGATCCGTTCCGGCCGCTGCCCAGACAGTTTCCTGCAGGAAAAGGTCTTCGTCCAGCAGCGCTTCGAGCTCCGAGGGGAACCCCACCGGGGGGACCCCACCCACCGCAAAGCCCGAGAACTCCAGGACCGTTTCGGGACTTGCCATGGAGATCTTTTTCACACCGGGAAGAAGTCTTCGGACCGCTTTCAGGTCCACGCGGTTCACCCCGCTCATCAGAGCCAGGACAAAACCGCCGTCGGCCTGCAGGACGATGGTCTTCAGGATCGCCTCCCGCGGAGCCCCAACCGTCCTTGAAGCGTCTTCCACCGTGAAAATCGTGTCCTGACTGAAAAGAATCTGCCCCCCGTAACCGGCTTTCCGAAGAAATTCCCGCACCTTGCTGACCGCTTCCTCCATCATTGCCTCATCCACGCTCATTTTCGAACCTCCTTTCCCCCCTGGCCGCCTCCGCTGTTCCGGGTTTCGAAAGCCTTGTAAATCGAGTAATTTCCCAACACTTTTCGAACATATTCGTTCGTTTCAGGGAAGGGGATCTCTTCGACCCATTCTTCAATCGCTCCCGTACGATTGCCCCATTTCCTTACGGATCCGCTGCCCGCGTTGTAGGCCGCAAGAGCTTCTTCCACAGTCCCGAAGGTCTGAAGGGCACGCGCCAGGTGGGCCGTTCCCAGCAGGATGTTCATTCGGGGCTCCCACGGATCTGCCTTCTCCAGGCCGAGCCTCGACGCTTCATCCTTCGCCGTCTCAGGCATCAGCTGCATTAAGCCGATCGCTCCGGCGGAACTGACCGCCGCCGGGTCAAAAGCGCTTTCCTGGCGCATCACCGCCCAGACGAGCGGCGGGTCTACTCCGAACCGTCCCGCGGCACCCTGCACCTCCGAGGGATAGGCTTTCGGGAAAAGGAGCGAAAGGAACTCGGCACCGCGGGTCAACGATTTCGGCAGCAGGGGTCTTGCCCGCTCCGCGAGCCGCACCGAAGCGGCGAAATCCCCGCTCCAGGCGGCCAGCCACGAGGCCCGGGCCAGGTTCTCTCCCTTCCCGGATTTCTCAAGACGCAGCCGCGCATAGGTCACAAACCCCCAGGTTTCCAGGGGATCCTGTCCTCTTTGCCAATTCGTCCGCTTCATTGCAGGAAGGTCGGGAACCCCCCAGGGAAACACCTTCCAGGCATAGATGGAAAGCGGTTCGAGCCGGGTCAGCTTCTCTTCCCATTTTTCCGCGAGCAATACATCCCCCGTTCGTCGAGCGCTGCGGGAAAGCCAGAAAAAAAGACGTGCCCGCTCCAGCCCTTCGGGAACCCCTTCCAGTGCTTTTTCCCAAGCCAGGGCCGCTCCGGCGGCATCCCCGGCCGCCCAGAGCTTCCATCCCATTTTCCAGCGAAGCCGCGAGGCCGCCGCCCCTTTCGGGAAACGCCGGAGGAGTTCCGCCGCTTCAACCGGGGGGACGTCTGTTCCTTCCTGAACGGCCAGGGTGTAAAGGGCTCCTTCCGCCGCAGGGCCGTCTTCCCGGGCGAGCCTCTTCAGCGCTGCCTTCGCGCTCTCGATGCCGGTAGAAGCGATTCCAAGCCGACGGATGGAAGAAGCGGAATAGGGCCCCCCCTCCCGGGCAAGTCCTTCCCACAGGGGAACCGCTTCTTCCCCCCTTTTTGCCCGGAAAAGCGAGAGCGCGTACCAGAACCGTCCCTTCGGGGAAAGGCCTGCGGGGGTGTTCCCCTCCCCCGTCAACGACTCGAAGAGATCGACGGCTTCGGAGAAGTTCCCCGAAAGGGCCGAAGCGATTCCAAGGGCTTCCCGGGCTTCGGGGGAGGACCCCATTCCAGGCCGTTTCAGAAACGCGATCCCTTCCGTGGCAAGAGGACGGAGATCAAGCAGGGCCAGGGCATCCCCGGCAGTGGCCCCTGGGGACTGCAGGATCAGCGAAAGCGCCTGGATCCGGCGCCCCGTGTCAGAATCCGCCCAGCGCAGCATTTCTCTAGCCCATGGTCCCGTCTCCCCGGGCCGGGCAAGCCTCTCCCTTAGGTAGGCCACGTAATACCGGAGTTCCCCCGGCAGGGTGGGGGAACTCCAGAGGCTTTTGGCCAGCCGGAGGGCCTCTTCCGTCCGGCCGGTCCGTTCCAGCCCGAGAGCCCGAAGTAAATCCGCATAGGGAAGAACATTGCCCGGCAGGCTCTTGTGGGCCCGTTCCAGGATCCGAATCGCCCCCTCCCAGTCCTGCCGAAGCCAAGCGGCATTCGCTGCCAGGCACGCCTCCTGCGGGGTCCAGGCTTTTCTGGCCGCAAGGATCCTGTCAAACTCCTTCCATCGCCTCTCGTAGAAAAGCTCCATTACCGAGGGGGAGGCCCCCCACGCCGGCAAGATTCCTCCTGCCGCCAACAGGACCAGGCAGGCAGCAGCAAAAAGGGCTTTCCTCATCATCCGGCTTGTTTCTCCTCCCGGTGGTCGCAGGTGCAGGGGCGACTTTCCCCCGTCTCGACGAAAATCCGGAACTGCTCCAGCCATCGTGGTTTCCCCCATTCACAAAGGCCGATGAACCGGATGAACGCCAGGAATCGCTCAAGGCATTTCGGGGAAATCCCGTGCTCCATGGCGCAGGCGTTGAGTTCCGCTTCCTCTTCATCCAGGCCCAGGACTTCCCGGAGGAAATCACGGATGGAGACCTCCTTTTCAACCAGGCGCGAGGCCACTTCCTCCCCTTCGCCGGTCAGGACCAGGTATCCATAGGGTTCCTGCCGGACATATCCTTTGGCTTTCAAGCTCGAAAGAATCCCCACCACGGTCGGGGCCTTGACTCCCATGATGGCAGAAAGATCCTTTACCCGAACGACCTTGCTTTCCTTCTGCAACTTGTATATGGTCTTCAGGTAGTCCTCGCCGCGGGCCGTCAGTTCCATGTTTTAGCCCTCCCTATATTTTTTAGGATGCCGCGTCGAGTATCGCTTAGACAACCCGGCAAGTCAAGGAGACCCCGAATGGACGAAGAAACGATTCTCGGAGCCCTCGCCACCCTCGCTTCCGCCTGGGAACTCCAGACCGGCCCCAAACCGGGGCTCGTCGACCCCTTCAGCAGCGGGGCCCATGACGACATGGACTACGTGACCTTCCTGGTCAGCCTCTGCGCGCTGTCTCCCTACTGGGGCCTCCAGGCGAGAACAGGACTGGAGGGAACTCCCCCCGAAAGGGCCATGGAACGGCTGCGTCCGGTCGGCCTCGAAATGGAACGTGCCATGGCCCGCGCCACCTGTGGTGTGAACACGCACAAGGGACTGATTTTTGCCCTGTCCCTGCTTTTGTTCGGAGCGGGTGCGGAACTTCACCGGTCCGGGAGAGTGGACCCCCCAAATGCCGCCGAACGGGCAGCCGCCGCCGCTTCCGGCAGGATCCGCGCGGAATTCGAGGCCCTGTCCCGCCTCGGCCTTTCCGCCGCAAAAACCCACGGGGAAATTCTTTTTCTCAGGCACGGGGTCACCGGGATCCGGGGGGAGGCCGCTTCGGGCTTCCCCTCGGTCATTGGGCACGGTCTTCCGGCTTTGAGAAATGCTCTCAAGGCAAAAGCGCCGCTAAGGGAAGCGTCTCTACATGCCTTTTTCGCCATCGCCGCGGTCTGCGAAGACAGCAACGTCATCAGCCGGGGCGGCTTCGATTTCTGGAAAGGGACCCACCTGCCCCGCATGAAAGATCTTTCGAGGATCCGGCCTCCCTATCCCTCCGAATTCATCCGGGACCTTCACGAACTCGATGCCGAGTACACATCCCTCCGCATCAGCCCGGGAGGGGCGGCGGACCTCTTGAGCTGCACTCTCTTCCTTCATTGGGCACAGCTTGTCAACACAAGGCGTTTGAGTTAGATTATTTGAAAACAGGGAGGGGAGATCGGATGAGCCTGGGACTTCGTTTGAAAACGTTGCGGAAATCCAGCGGGCTGACCCAGCAAAACCTGGCGGACAAGGTCGGCGTCAGCCGAATCTACATCCAGGCCCTTGAAAGCAACCGCAGGCTTCCTTCGATGAAGCTGCTCCAGAAGCTGGCGCAGGCGCTCGGGGTGGAACTGGCCGACATCGTTGAGACCTTCGGCGGGGACCGGCAGAACCGCTTCCAGATCGAAGAACTCTGGAATTCTGCGGGGGTCGAGCTCTGGTACAAGAGGAAACGGCTGTCGCCCGAGGAAGTCCTCCTTGTCCGGCGGCTTGTCGATGCCGCTCTTTCCGATTGGGATGAAGGGCACGAAGACCGAAAGGATTCATGAGGGGGCTTCAGCCTCCTTCGAATTTCCCCGTCCCCCTGATGCCCTTCCCGCCTGGGCGCTGGAAGAAGCAAGGCCCTGGTGGAACCTGGACGAGTTCGCCCTGCTCGTCCGGGCAGAGGAAGCCTGCGGCAGGACGCTGGAGCTCAAAAGGGTCGCGCTGACGGAAAACCTCTGGGGATTGCACGTTGCGAGGGGAAACCGTGCCCGCATCTACGTCAACAGCCTGCTCCCCCCGTTCTGGCAGCGCTTCGCGTTTTTCCACGAACTGTACCACCTACTCGCCCACCGTCGGGGGGAAGCCTTCTGGAGCCAAACCGCCACCCCCCTTTCCAGCTTTGAGTACCAGGCGGACCTTTTCGCCTGGGCCTGCCTGCTGCCGGAGTGGCAGGAATCGCCTTGAAGCGGCGGATATCCCTTCCTTTTTTCTTCGCCATGGCCGGCTGCAGGAACCGCTGCGTCTACTGCGACCAGGCCCGGATCACGGGGAACTGGACTGCTCCTTCCCCGGAAGAAGTCAAACAACGCCTGGAAAAGTTGGATAGCCCCGTTGAAATCGGTTTCTTCGGGGGAAGTTTCACCTGCCTCCCCCCGGAATTGGCCGATTCTTACCTGGAAGCGACCGCGGCCGCCCCTCCGGGGAGTACCCTTCGCCTGTCCACACACCCTCTCTGTCTCACCCCCGAAACAATCAGACGTCTAAAGGGAATGACCCGGGCGACCTGCCCGGTTTCCTGCGTCGAGGTGGGAATCAGTTCCCTGGACGACGAAGTCCTGGAAGCCTGCTCCAGGGGATACACCGCGAGAGAGGCACTGAGTGCGGTTGAACGGCTGCTTCAGGAGAATCTCCACGCTGGCGTCCAGCTCATGATCGGTCTGCCGGGGCAAACCCCGGACTCGACCTTCCACGATCTTCGGATGCTCGCCCGCCTGAAGGGACCGCGGTCCATGGACCTGCGGATCTATCCGTGCCTCGTGCTGAAGGGAACCCCCCTTGAATCCCTCTGGGAGTCCGGCCGGTTTTCTCCCCTCCAAACGGAAGAGGCGGCCC
>JAAYVK010000067.1 GCA_012517195.1 Synergistaceae bacterium
CCAGGGGTTCGTGTTCGCCTCCGCGGACGGCAGCGCCCCGCACACCGAACGGAAGCTCTCCACCAGACCCCCTTTCGTCCGGATCCTCCGTACCGTCCGGGCCGCCGACATGTGGTCGATCCCGGGGTCCAGCCCCAGTTCGCACAGGAGGGGAACCCCGGCTTCTTTCGCGGGGCCGTCCAGGCTCTTCATGTCGTCCTTGATGTAAGACGGGTTCACCATGGGCTTCTTCATCCCGACGCAGAGCTTCGCCACCGGGGCCATGAACGCCGCCGGCAGCAGGTTGATCACCAGGTCCGGGTTGGTCTCCCGGATCAGGTCCATGGCTTCCTTGCCGGCGTCCGCGACGATGCCCCGCCCACGGGGGTGGTTCTCCAGGACCCTCGACAGGTTCGACGCGTCCAGATCCGCCACGGTCACCCGGGTCGATGGATCCTTCAACAGGTACTGCACGCAGGGACGGGCGACACGGCCCGCTCCGAATACCAGGACATGGGACATTCCAGGGACATCTCCTTCTTCTTGTCGATTCCGGGGGAAGGAACCGGCTTGCCGTCCTTCCCCCTTTCCTGCCGTTCAGGCTTTCACGCCAATTCGGGCCTCTTCCGCGGCAATGTCTGCCGCCGTGTAGTTTTCTACCTTATGCCCCCAGAGTTTCCCGAACACCGTCAGGAAGACCGCCACGAGGCCCAGGGCCAGCGCCAGGACGACGGCCGAAGGGAATATCCCGGCCACCAGGTAGGCGATGAAGCTGGCCAGGGCCACCGTTCCGGCATACGGGAGCTGGGTCCGCACATGGTCAATGTGGTCGCAGGCCGCCCCCATCGAAGACAGGATCGTCGTGTCGGAGATCGGGGAACAGTGGTCGCCGAAAAGCCCGCCGCTCAGCACGGCCCCGATGGAAACGAGGATCGATCCGCCCAGCGCGTGGGCCATGGGGATGCCCAGGGGCATCAGGATGGCGAAAGTCCCCCAGGAACTGCCCGTGGCAAAGCTGATCAGCGCCCCCGTCAAAAAGAGGATGGCCGGAACGCTCCAGCCCGGGATGTTCCCCTTGGCCAGCGAAACGATGTAGCCGGCGGTGCCGAGAGTCTTGCAAACCGAGCCCAGCGACCAGGCCAGGACCAGGATCATGAGGATGAACATCATTTCCCCCGCACCCTTCATGTACATCTTGTACCCGTCCTTCAGGGTTTTCACCTTGTAGGCAACCATGAGCGCGATGCAGGAGAGGGCGCCGAGGAAATACCCCGTGCAGAGTGCCGTCCGAAGCATGGCGCCGGGAACCTTTTTCATCGGGAACCCGAAGGGAATAAGAAGTCCGAAGAGGCAGGCAAACAGGATGATCAGGGGAACGACGATCATGGAAGCGCGGGCTTTCGGAGCGTTTTCGTCCTCCTCCACGTCGGTGAAGACCCGGGAGATGTTGGCTTCGGGCCAGTAGGGGAGACCGGTTTCCCGGGTACGTTTCTCGGCCTTGTACATGGCAGAGAACTCGATGCCCAGGAAGGCCACGAGGGGAACCATGAACAGGGCCCCGAGAGCGTAGAACTGGAAGGGAATGGCTTTCAGGAAGACCGTCCACTCCGATTCTGCGATGTTCAAAGCGGCATATTCTTTCTGGATCAGACCCTGGATGTAGATGCCCCACCCGATGAACGGCACGAGGATGCAGACGGGAGAGGCCGTGGTGTCCAGCAGCCATGCGAGCTTTTCCCGGCTGACCCGCATCCGGTCCGTAATCGGCTGGAAGATGGAACCGACCAGCATGGGGCTTGCCGAGTCGGAAAAGAAGACGAGGATCCCGGCGATCCAGGTGGCGACTTGCGCTTTCGCCCGGCTGCTGATCCAGGAAACGGCCTTCTCCGCGAACGCTTTCGCACCTCCCGAGTAGGTGACCACACCCACGAACCCGCCAATGAAGACCATCATCACCAGGAGGTTGGAATTGTAGCTGTCCGCCGCCTGGACGAGGATGTATTCCTTGATGACCGCTACGACGGCCGTCATTGGGTTCCAGTGATAGACCGCCAGCATCCCCACAAAGCTGCCGGCAAAGAGTGCAACAAGAACGTTCTTGTACTTCATGGCCAGGATGACGGCCACAAGCGGGGGAAGGATCGATAAGATGCCGTAGTTCTCCACGAGGTTCACTTCCTTTCAGTTGTCTTGAATGAAGGGTCCGGGCCGATGATCCGCAGAATTCAGTCTTCTTTCTGTTCCCTCCTTTGCGGGGCGGCTCCTGCCTAATAGGAGAACACCCTTCTCGTGATGGTCTGGTACGTTGACTGGATATGCTCTCTCATCACCGACTCGGCAAGCGATGAGTCCTGGGCGGCAATGGCTTCCACCAGGCGGGCGTGTTCCCGGCAGCTCTGGGACTTTTCAGGGTCCCTCAGCGGGGCATCCGAGCCCACGGGCCTCATGTAGAAACGGTCGAAGAAAAAGATGTAGAGCTCGGACCTCCAGAAGGTCTGGCGGATGAACCGCTCGAGGTATTCGTTCCTGGAAAGCCTGGCAATTCCGAGGTGGATTTTCTCGTTGACCTCCGTGTAGAGGTCCTTGCTTCCCTCCGAGTAGAGCTTTCTCTCCAGGGAGATGAGTCCCCTCAGCTGATCGATGTCGGCCCCCGTCGCAAGCTTTGCTGCGGCCGCCGCTGCCCGTCCCTCGAGCGTGGCCCGGACGCTGAAAAGCGCCTCCATGTCGGCAGGAGTGATTTTCGGAATGGTGCAGCTTTTGTTGTTCTGGCTTTCCAGGAGGCCCTCGGCGATCAGCTTGCGAAGCGCATTTCTGACCGGCGTTCGGCTCAGGCCCAGCTCCTGGGCCAGTTCCGCCTCGACCAGGCGGTCTCCGGGAGCGTACTTCTGGGAAAGGATCAGGTTGACGATCTCCTTGTGTGCCCGTTCCTCCGCGGAAAGCTTGGTCATCCAATTATTCTCCTTTTTCACTAAATTGTGTCCCATGAAGTATGGTGCCTAAAATACTAAAATGAGGGGGAAGATTCTGTCAAGATGAGACCGGGTTTCCGCCCGAAGGGGCGGACGATGACCGGCTGGGGGTGTCTGCGTGACGGGGGAAAGCCGGATGGTACTGCGGCTGGCCGAGGGGTATACGGCCATTTTCGGTTTCTCAAACGTGTATTACCTGCTGGGGGTTTTCCTGGCGATGAGAGGGACGGCAACGCCGGCCCAAATCGGCGGGATCATGGGGGCTTTCTACGCGGCCCAGACCTTGTGCAGGCCTTTTGCCGGACAGGTTGTCACGAAGATCGGCTTCCGGCGGGCCTTCGCGGCGGGTGCCCTGCTCTGCCTCGCCGGAAGCTCAGCCTTCGCCCTGACCGGATCGAGTGTCCAATGGATGCTGTGCTGGAGAATCCTGATGGGCATCGGCTCCAGCCTGTACGTGATCGCCCTGACCACCTACCAGACGCTTGGGATTCCCGACTCGATCCGGGGTTCGGCCTTTTCCCTGATCTGTGCCGGTGGGATCGTCCCCCTGGTGACTTTTGTCCCGCTCGCCGACTTCTTCCTCCGGCAAGGGTGGACGGAAGCCTATGCCTGGTTTGTCCCGCTGATCGCCCTTTTCGCTTTTTTCTGCGGGCTCCGGCTTCCCGAGCTCGAAATCCCGCGGAAAGAGGGCGAAAAAAGGGACGAACGGCTCCTCGCCCTGGCAGCAAAGCCGGAAATCCGGGTTCTCCTAGTTTCCGTGACCCTTTTCTCGATGACCGACGCCTGCCTTCTGGCGATCGGCGGGGTCGCGTCATCGAGGGGACTTTTTCCCTCCCTGTTCCTGACGGCGAACGCCGCAATGGGGCTTCTGATCCGAATCGCGGGACGGAAAATCCTGGACAGGCTTCCCCGACGGCAGATGGCGGCTCCGGCCATCGCGCTGACTTCCCTGAGTCTTTTCGCGGGCTCGTTCACCGATAACAACCTCACCTACGCCCTGTGCGGGATTTTCTTCGGCTTTGCCATGGGGCTGGGTTTTCCGCTTCACATGGCGCTCATCGGCGACGTCGCCGAACCGCACCAGAGGGCCGCGGTTTCCTCTCTCGTCTGGTTTGCCATGGGGGCCTGCTTTTTCCTCGTCCCCACCCTGCTGGGTAATCTTTCCGGTTTCCTCGGAACTGCAGGGGCCTTCAGGATTCTGACGGTTCTTCTTTTTGCTTCCTCTTTCGGCGTTTTCTTTCTCTGGAGATCCCGTCAATCCTTATGGGAGCCGCACTGGTAGACGTAACGCAGCGGGGATCGGCGGCGGCAGCGGAAAAGGGGCATCAGGACCATGCCGGCCACGAAACCTCCCGCGTGGGCCCAATACGCCACCCCTCCGCTCTCCGTGTAGACACCAAGCTGGGCAACCCCGCTGAAAAGCTGAAGGACGAACCAGAACCCCAGGACGACGACTGCGGGAACCTGGACGGTAAAGAAGAAAAAGAGGAACACGGGGACCAGGAGGATGACCCTTGCCCTCGGGTACAGGAGAAAATAGGCCCCGAGGACCCCCGCTATGGCCCCGCTGGCCCCGATGGTGGGGAGGGCGGAACCCGGCTTGAGGAGCACTTCCGTCAGGCTTGCGGCGATACCGCAGAGAAGGTAGAAGAGGAAAAACCCCACGTGCCCCATCCGGTCTTCCACGTTGTTCCCGAAAATCCAGAGATAGAGCATGTTGCCGATCAGGTGAAACCACCCTCCGTGAAGAAAAAGAGAGCTGACAAGGGTCAAAAGCACCGACGGGTCGCTCCCCCAGGCCGCCACGTCGCGGGGAATGACTCCCCAGGTGAAGATCAGGGCCCGAAGATCCTCCTGGGGGAGGCTGAGCTGGAAGAGGAAAACCAGGAGATTCAGTCCGATCAAAAGATACGTCACAAACGGGAACCGCTCCCCCGGAACGTCATCTCCGATCGGGATCAACGGGCGTCGCCTCCGCGGAAGAGGTCGAGGAACCCGCGGATCTTCCGGGGGCCCTTGGGTCCCTCGTAGGGCATCGGGATGTACATGACCGAGGGCCTCATGGCCGCCTGCTGGGGATAGAGCATCATGAGGGCGTAAACTTCCTCCGGCATGTCCGTGTCCGCCGGGAAGCCCAGCTGGATGGCTTCCTCGGCCCCGATGGGGTAGTCGTGGGTCCAGGTTCCCAGGGTCAGCTTGTCCGCCAGCGCGACGGCCTTCTCCTTTTCCATGCCGTTTGCCGTCGTGATGGTGACCACCGTCTCGTGGACCTGGCGGATCGCCTTACGGGCAATGTCGGCGTAAATGAGCGTCTGGTCGTCGATCTCGTTGATTTCCTTCTGTTCCACGACCTTGAGGATCGAGGCTGCCGGCATCTGTCCCAGCTGGGGGTCCACGGGGCCCAGCACGGCGTTGGGGTCCATGACGATGCGGTCCGCCGCCAGGGCGATCAGTGTTCCGCCCGACATGGCGTAATGGGGAACAAACACCGTCACGGGAGCCTCATGCCGGATCAGGGCGCAGGCGATCTGTTCCGCCGCCAGCACGAGACCTCCCGGGGTGTGGAGGATGAGGTCGATCGGCAAGTCGGGGGGAGTCAGCCGGATCGCCCGCAGGAGTTCTTCCGAGTCGTCCACGTTGATGTAGCGTGAAACCGGGATCCCAAGGAAGGAAAGCGTTTCCTGCCGGTGAATCAGGGTGATCACCCTGGAGCCCCTCTTCTTTTCCAGCCTCATCAGGACTGCCCTTCTCTGCGATTCCAGGAGTTTCTGCCGGAACACCGGCGTCAGCATGCTCGACAGGATGAAAAACCAGAAAAGCCAGGAAAAATTCACGGGCAACACCTCCTCGCGTCTATCTTGACATCGCGGGCGGATCCCCGCAAGGCCCGCTAAAGCCAACCGGCACGGCATGCAGTATCCAATTTGACAGCCCCGTCCCTGTCCGATACAATTCCCGAAATTCATTAAACCATGGCACCGGCCAGGAAGGAGGAGTCGCACGATGAAGGGTTATAGCATCTCGCTCAACCGACTGTTCGCCATCGTAGCCCTGATTATTCGCCGCGGGTCCCCTCCTGGGGAGGCCGGCGCCTAGGTGCCGTTGGCCGAAAACCCAGGCCGGGACCCGAACAGATCGGGTCCCGGCCTTTTTTTATTCCAAAGGGGGGAAAACACCGGCGGATTGGCCCTGCAGGAACGCTCCGACCCAAAAAACCGACGAAAAATCGAAAGGAGAGATTGTGATGCTGAACGAAAAATTGATCTTCCAGGCGGTGAAAATGTCCCAGGCAAGACCGGCAAAAAGCCTCGCCGCGGAACAGCCCCAGCCCCAGGAAACGCCCTTCGAGCACCATCGGACGATCCCCTGGTCCTGGCTTGCTTTTCGGGGTCCATTCGAAGGTTACAGGTAAGAACGAACTTCCTTTCATTCGACGTCCCGTTCCGGCGCAGCCGGGTTTTTCCACCGGAAAGCCGCGGCTGCGCCTTCCTTGCCCCGGGATTTTCCTCTCGAATTGCAAACGGCTTTTTCTGGTCTTAAGATGTTCCTGGAGCTCCCGTCGAAGGGAAAAAGCCGACGGCTTTCCACAAGCTTTATTAATCAAATGAGGCTGAGCCTGGATCCATCGGGGGGAACAACGCATGCCGAAACGGTTTACACCGGAGGTCATCAAGGAGGCCTTCCTGAGGGCCAAAGGCCGCTGTGAATGCACTCTCCTGAATTGCAAGGCTCACGGCAGGACTCCCCTGACCCTTGCGAAAGGAGACCCGAGATGCGCGAGGACGTTTTTTTTCACGGAACAAGGGGACAAGTGGACCGCCCGCCCCATTGACCCGGCCGGTTCCTCAACCTCCGCCAACTGTACGATCCTTTGCCTCCAATGCGCAGAGGAACGGGATGAAGAAAACCTGCCATCCGGACCGGGCACCAGGAAAGAAGACGAACGTTGAGACCGCATCGGGCTTTCTGCGGATTGCCCCTCCTGTTGGCCCTCCTCGCCGCGATCGCCGTGATCGCGTTTCTTGAGCTGCACCGCCTTTCCCCTTCAGCCCCGCCGCAAAGGATCCTTTCCGAGATCGAGGCCTGGAACCAGGCCCTCAGGTTCGCGCGAGACCGGGTCGATCCCACGCAGCGGGTTCTTTTTCCCGTCTATTCTCCCGCCTTTGTCCGGCAAACCTCTCCGGATCGCTGGGAAATTGCCGCCCCGCTGGATTTCCTCGATGCCGACGGTCTTCCCGCCGGGCGAAAGCGGTTTCGCGTCCTGGAAAAATGGGAAGACGGGAAAGGGTGGACCCTGCTGGAATTCTCCCTGGACCCCTGATCCCTAGAAATCGGCCGGAAGCGGGGGCGCGACGTCCTTCCCCTTTTTGGCGCGGTGGACGAAAACGCTGCAGGGAGCGTGAGCGACCACCTTCGCCGCCACGCTTCCCACCAGGAAGCGCTCCATCCCGGTGAAGGAACTCCGGTGGCCGATCATGATGATGTCAGCCTCTTCTTCTTCCGCGAAACGGACGATTTCCACGTAGGGAACCCCCAACCGGGTGACGAGAGACATCCTTTCCCGGTCCACGGGGATTTTTTCCATTTCCTCCTCGACGAACCGCTTGAAACTGACTTCCACCGCCGCCATGAGATCTTCGTAGGGCTTGAGCGAAACCGAGCGCCACAGGCTCTTGTAGGGTTCGATGACATGCAGGAACACGATGTTCGCATCGCTTTCCCGATTCGCGTAGTAAAGGGCATAATCCACGACCTTCCGGCTCGTTTCGCTGCCGTCAATCGCTACGACCACCTTTTTCATGGGAACCCCCCCTTCATCTGTTCATTATGATAGCATGACCCCTTTCATCCGCCTAGCTCGTCCTGGCGGATTGTCTTTCCAGCTGCCTTGTCGTAAATCGACCGTATTTCCGCCGAGAGGCGGTCCAGCCCCTCGAACCGGTGGGTACCCCAGGGAAGTTCGACCAGCCTTCCGTGGAAGCGGAAGAAGGCCCTTGTCAGGCGAGGTTCGAGGACCTCGTCATCCGCCGTGAGGAAGACGTGTACCAGGGTCCCCTCCGCCCGGTAGGCCGTCTCGCAAAAGAGGTCCTTCAGGGCCAGGCAATCTTCCGCGGTCCAGGTTCCCGGTTCACCCGTGCAGGCATTCTCGACGGGACCGACGGCTTCCGCGAGATGCACGAAGGGGACAACGGCCGGGTTCAGCAGCACGGCAGGGACCCGGTAACGGCAGCAGAGGACGTAGGCATAAAACCCGCCCAGGCTGGAGCCCACGATCATTTCAAGCGGTTTGCCGCAGCGCTCGATCTCGCTTTCCAGCACCTCCAGCGCTTTGTGCGGGGCCAGCGGCAGGGTCGGAGAAACGATCTGGACTTCCGGGAAAAGATCCCTGAGGAAGGCCGCCTTGGCGTTGTCCCCGCAGGAACGAAACCCGTGGATGTTGAGGATCATCGCGCTTCCCCCTTCAAAAGAGCGGGGGCCAGAGACCCCCGCTCGGCGTTTCGACCCGGCAGGATCCCCGAAAGGCCCCCGCTTCCTACTGGAATTCCTCGAGCATGCGGGCGAATTCTTCCTCTTTCCCCTTCAGGATGTGGTAGACGTGCTCGTCCGCCGGGAACTGCCCCTCCTTCACCTCGGAGATGTAGGCCTTGAACGCCTCGATCTCCACCTCCGCCACGTTCGC
>JAAYVK010000068.1 GCA_012517195.1 Synergistaceae bacterium
CCGCACCCCGTTCGCGTGCAGCGCCGCCGCGATCGGCTCCCCTTCATAACCCTCCATCGCCTTCCCGTCAAAGAAAAACTTCACTTTCTTCCCGTGCTCAAATTCCAGGATCGGATGTTCCTTGATCAGGTCCATTTCCTTACCACACCTCCCCTGCAGGTCTGGAAAAAAGAAGCCGTGAAAAACTTCAATAAACCCTCCCTTCTTTGTAGTTTACGGTTAATCATAAAATTAAACGTGTGTACAGAATACGCCTCAAGCATATATAGCATTTTCGGGAACGAATCGCAAGGGATGATTTATCCAAAATCAGGGGCGCGGAGATAGATCCCCTTCACTGCCTCGGGAGCTGTGGTTCTTTCGAAAAGAAGGTCGCCAAGGAGAGCTAGCCTTCCTCCGGAAGGTATAAAGTCCTCATAAACGAAACCGGGGGTAACAAAAAGGGGTAAAGACCTGGGCTTTTCAAGTATTAATAGGGTCTTTTCACCCCAGGAAGAAAGACGTTCTTCCAGTTGCGAAAACGAAAAGAATCCTGGTTCCCAGAGGCCGGAAAGGCGATTTGTTTCCAGATTCATTTCGTAGGCTGCGGCATAGAAATATCCGCGCTTGGCATTCAGGATCGGGACGAAAACGTTGCCGCGGGAAACCGCCGCTGCCTGGTAAGCCATCAGTTCGAGGGTGTTCACGGGCACCACCGGGCAGCGTCTTGCGGCAGCCAGGGCGAGTCCATAGCTCAACCCGACGCGAACCCCGGTGAAGGATCCCGGGCCGGTCGCCAGCACGAAAAGGTCAACCTGGTCGAGGGATCGGGCGGAAAGTCGGAGAATTTCGGCGACCGCTTTCGGCAATTCGGAAGATTGTCCCCGGCCGATATTCAGGTTCATTTCAGCAAGAACCGTTCCCCTTTCCGAAAGGCCGATCGATGTCCAGGCGGTTGAACAGTTGATGGCTAGATTGAGGGTCAATTCTTTTCTTCCCCTTTCTCCAGAATCGACACGGCCGCCTCCCGAAGTGCAGAAGAAGCCTTCTCACCGAAGGAAGAAATCCTGATTTTGCGGGTGGCCGCGAAATCGGGAGGTTCGGGAAGTTCGATCCTGCAAATCCAGGCTTCTTCAAGCGGGGGGTGGTTCCAGTTTTCCGCCCATTCCACCAGAACGAGACGACCTTCTTCCAGCGCTTCTTCCAGCCCAAGGTCGTCCTGACCACCCGGGGATCTACGGTATAGGTCGGCATGGGTCACGGGAATGGCTGCGGAGTACTCGTTGACGAGAGTGAAGGAGGGACTCCTGACCTTTCCGGCCGATAGGCCTTCGGCGATTCCTCTGACGAGGACGGTTTTCCCTGCGCCGAGTTCTCCTTGAAGGAGGATTAGAAGACCCGGAAAGACAAACCGGGAAAGCAGGTTCCCGAAACGGAACGTTTCCTTTTCCTCACTGGAACGGAAAACGAGTTCAAATTCCGGTTTGGCGGTGGTCGGCATTGCCTGGGGATCTCCGGTCTGCAGAGAAGGCAGAGAGTTCAGATAAAACCAGGTGAAGAGAATCCGCGATCTCTCCTGCGAGCAACCCGGTTTCGGTTCCCCGGGAATCACTTAGATGTTTCCCGGCCCGGGCGTGGGCCCAGGCGGCCGCCAGGCCCGCTCTCCAGGGAGAAAGTCCTTTCGCTAGAAGGGTTCCCGCGAATCCGGACAGGACGTCTCCCGATCCGGGAACCGCCAGGGCAGGGGTCGTTTCGAGGACGATCCCGGTTCGGTCCCGGTCACAACAGATCGAGTAGGGGCCCTTCAGAAGGGCGGGTCCGAAACGGCCGGCCAGGATGGATGCGCTTTCAAGGCGCCTTTCGGCCACGTCAGAGGGCCGTTTTCCGAGAAGGCGGCCGGCTTCCCCCTCGTGGGGCGTTATGAGGGAAGAAGGAGAGGACACTTTCCCCGGGAGAAAGAAAAGGGCGTCGGCGTCAAGCAGAAGGGGCTTCGGCCATGAGGCGGAAATCCAACCCAGGAGAGAACCGGTTGCGGCGAAGCGTCCCGAGCCGGGTCCGAAGATCAGGCAGCCGGCTTTTTCGGACCATTCAGAAAGGTATCGGACCGCGGAATCGAAATCAATGTGTCCCTCATCTTCTTTCGAGGCGGACAGCACGAGCGCTTCCGGTAGAGTCGAAGAGGCAGCTCTCGCGACGCACTCCGGGACGATCAGGACGACCAGCCCGGCTCCTGCCCGCAAGGCTGCGCGGGCGGCAAGGATCGGTGCCCCGCGGTAGAGGGAGGATCCTCCGAGGATCAGGACGGTTCCCTTTTTCCCCTTGTGATCGCTGAAGGAAACAGAGGGCCAGTCCCGCGCTGCGTCTTCAATGCCGTAGCCTTCGACGGAGGGGGGTGAAAGGAGGAGCTTTTTTTCGATCCCGAGTTCGATGACCCTGAACTTTCCGGCGCAGGATGCTCCAGGCATGACCCTCAGACCGATTTTCGGGGCCAGGAAGGTGAG
>JAAYVK010000010.1 GCA_012517195.1 Synergistaceae bacterium
GAGAACGAAAACCTTTCCTTCCGACCCCCTGGCTCGACAGGCCAGGGCGTAGCCGACTCCGGCGGAAAGCCCCTGTCCGAGGTTCCCCGTCCCCCAGTCGATGCCGGGGACCTTCTTCTCGACATGGCCGGAAAATGGACTCCCAGCCTGCCGGAAATGCGCCATGGCTTCCTCTGCCCTGATAAAGCCGTGCGCGGCAAGGGCTGCGTAGACCCCGGGAGAGGTGTGCCCATGACTGACGACGACGAAATCGCGATTGAGTGTCTTGTAATTTTCCGGCGTCAGGTTCGCGACGGCGTATGTCATCAGGAACATTTCCATGCTCGAAAGAGAACCTGCGGGATGCCCGCTGTTTGCAACCGTCGTCATCGTTACGGCCCAGGCCCTGCAGTGCCTCGCAATCTCGGTGATCCTCGCGGCTTGCTCCGGTGAAAGCCGTTCCACGGGAAAGGATTTTAGATCCAGGTTCCAAAGTTTATCCATTGGCTAGCTCTCCTTCCGATTCGGTTGCCCTGGCTGGGATTCTGACTCATTATACAGAGTTCGCCGGAGCTTCCCGAGTGCGGCTTCAAAATGCCGAGGACCGAGTTCAACTAAGCCTTCGGTTGGTGTTTTTCCAAGATATTCTTTCATGGCCTCTTCCGCCGCTCCCCTGCAGAGATTTTCCAGTTCGGCACCGTTCATTCCTTTGGTTTCACGGGCAAGATCTGCGAGGCTCACTCCTGCAGAAAGAGGCTTTCGCTTTGTATGGACAAGGAGGATCTCCAGCCGTTCCGATTCATTGGGGTCCCTGAGGCCAACTTCGATTTCAAAACGCCCGGCCCCTTTCACCCTGGGGTCTAGGCAATTCGGGTCCAAAGCCGTTCCGATGACCGAGACTCCCCGCATGTCGGCAATACCGTTCATTTCGGCGCAAAACTGGGCGATCAGCCTTTCCGAAACGGGATTTCGCTCCGCTCCTTCCTGGGCCGGGAAAAGCGGATCGACCCCATCCAGGCAAAGAATGGAAGGAGCGGACTGCCTTGCCACATGGAACGCATGGCGCAATGCCTTTTCTCCCTCCCCGGTATAACGCGACAACAACGTCGGTCCCTGCACAAAGATGAAATTCAGGCCCGTCTCCCTGGCAAGAGCCTTTACCAGCAGGCTTTTTCCAGAACCTCCGCGGCCGTGAATCAGGATGCCTCTCGGGGGGCGCGCATCAAGATGCCGGAAAAGATCTTCATTGAGAAGCGGCCATTCGACCGCCTGACGAAGGGCCTCCTTGACGTTTTCGAACCCGCCGATATCCTCCCATCCCACTTCGGGGACATCGAGGAACACCTCTCTTAGGGCTGAGGGCTCGACTTCCTTGAGGGCTTCCTCGAAATCAGAAGAAGTCACCCGCAATTGCTCAAGGAGGTTGCTCCCCTGCTCGTCCCGCTGAAGCTGGAAGGAAGGCAGAAACCGGCGAAGAGCGCTCATTGCCGCTTCTTTGGCCAGGGCTTCCAGGTCCGCTCCCACGAATCCATGGGTCCGGTTCGCGAGCGCCTGCAAGTCGACATCCTCGGAAAGGGGCATCCCCCGGGTGTGGATCTGCAGGATTTCCAGTCGCCCATGCCGGTTTGGAACAGGGATGGCGATCTCCCGGTCAAATCTTCCGGGCCTTCTCAGGGCTGGGTCCAAGGCATTCGGAATATTGGTGGCCGCCATGACGATGACCTTCCCCCGGGATTCTAGCCCGTCCATAAGGGCCAAAAGCTGGGCGACGACCCTTCTTTCAACCTGTTTTTCCCCCCCCATTTCCTCCCTTTTCGGGGCGATGGCGTCGATCTCGTCAATAAAGAGAACGGCAGGTGCATTCCGGCTCGCCTCTTCAAAAACCGCCCTGAGCCTCGCTTCGCTTTCCCCGTAATATTTCCCGATGATTTCCGGCCCCGAGATCGAGGAAAAGAAGATATTCGATTCGTTCGCCACCGCCCGGGCCAGAGCAGTCTTTCCAGATCCGGGCGGCCCAAACAGGAGGATCCCCTTTGGAGGCTCGATACCGAGTTTCCGGAAGACTTCCGGAAACCTCAGAGGAATTTCGACCATTTCCCGGATTCGCCGAATCTGCGGGCCCAGTCCGCCAATATCCTCGTAGGAAATCCGGTTTTTGGAGACCCTCTCCTTCTGCGGAGCGCCGGGTTCTCTTTCCAGCCTGATTTCGGTCTTTTCGTCGAACAGGACTATCCCTTCCGGTTTCGTTTTCTTAACGAGGAATTCACAAGGACTGTTTCCAAAGATCGTTCCACGGATTTTCCCGCCCCGAAGGAGACCTTTTCCATTTAGGAAGGAAGCCAGAAGAGAGGTTCCTCCCGGGACGGCCGATACGGATTCTCCCGTTTCCTGCGAAAGGGTCACTTCAACCGCCCTTTCCCATTTTGCAGGCAGCAGGTCCACCTTGTCGCCGAGGGAAACGCCAAGGTTTTCCCGTGTCAGCCGATCGACCAGGATCAAGGATTTTCCCCGGTCATCCACTTCGCAAGGCAAGATGCGGACCGGATACGGACGTTTTCCTTCGATCAGGACCAGATCGCCTTCAGACAACCCGTAAAAGGCCATGTCCTTCGGATCGATCCTGGCGATCCCCCGATCTGCATCCCCCGCGTGAGCCTCTCTGACGATCAGCATGCAAGAGTCGACCTGCCTTCCCTTGAAATTGGAAAGGGCTCCCTTCCGCCCTTCAACGGCGTCGGGGAGCCCTGCGTCAATCCATTTCCTATTTCAGGCGGAAACGGAAACAGCCTCCACGCGCCCGGGGTACGCTTCCAGGCCGGCCTTCAGGATGTCCATCGCGCGGGCGAGGTCTTTCTCCTTCAGGACATAGGCCAGCCGAACTTCGTCCCGTCCCAGGCCAGGAGTGGCGTAAAAGCCCTCCGCCGGGGCCATCATGACGGTTTCCCCGTCCACGTCGAAATCCTTCAGCATCCAGATGACGAATTTTTCGGCGTTGTCGACAGGAAGCTTCACCACCACATAAAACGCACCTTTCGGTTCTTCGCAGATGACACCGGGCATTTCTTTCAGGGCCTTGTAAAGGATGTTTCTCCTCCGTGTGTATTCCTCGTTGACATCCTTCAGGTAGGACATGGGGGTCTTGTAGAGTTCCGCGGCCCCGACCTGTTCCAGGGTCGGAACGCAAAGCCTGCCTTGCGCAAGCTTCATGACCTGAGCCATGAGTTCCGCGTTCTTCGATGAAATGCAGCCGATCCTTGCCCCACAAGCGCTATAGCGCTTCGAAACGGAATCGACCAGGATTACCCGATCCTCGATTTCCTTGATTGTCCCGAAGCTTGTGTACTTCAGTCCGTCGTAGACGAACTCCCGGTAAACCTCGTCGGAGATGATGAAGAGGTCGTGCTTTTTGGCGATTTCTGCCAGCATCATGATTTCCTGGTCGGTGTAGACAACCCCCGTCGGGTTTCCCGGGTTCGAAATGAGAATCGCCCTTGTGGCGGGGCTCACCAGTTTTTCGATCTCGCCCGCCGCCGGAAGGTGGAAACCGCACTCCGCCTTGGTTGTGATCGGCCGGATGGCCACGTTCACCGCCTGGCCGAAACCGTTGTAGTTGGTATAGAAGGGCTCGGGGACAAGGATTTCATCCCCTGGATCGCAGAGGGCAATCATGGCGAACATCAGGGCTTCGCTTCCGCCGTTGGTGATGATGATGTGTTCGCGGCCGTATTCAATACCGTAGCCCTGGTAGTATTTCCGGATCGCGTCGATCAGCTCGTTGCTCCCCGCAGAGGTGGAATAGGCCAGGACGTCCTCCCTGAAATTGCGGATGGCTTCGAAGAAACCGGCAGGAGTGACGATGTCGGGCTGACCGATATTCAGGTGATAGACCTTCTTGCCCTTGGCCTTCGCCTCATTTGCGTAGGGAACAAGCTTTCTGATGGGAGAGGCCTGCATTCCGGTGATCCGCTTGGAGAATTTCATCCTTCAACACGCTCCTTCTGTCTTTGCTTCAGCGTTGTCTTCAATCCGAAGACTAAAGATAGACCCGCGGGACTCTTCTTGAGAACATCCCTGGAATTTCATAGTTGATCGTACCGAGCCGCGCAGCAACTTCATCGACAGTGATGGTTTCTCCGCCCTGCGAGCCGATTAGAACGACCTCGTCACCCACCTGGGCTTCCGGGATGTGGTTGACGTTGATCATGCACTGATCCATGCAGATGCTTCCGACAAC
>JAAYVK010000069.1 GCA_012517195.1 Synergistaceae bacterium
CGGACCTGCTTGTGCAGGACTTCAAGGATTTCGAGATCATCGTGGTCGACGACGCCTCGACGGACGAGAGTGCTCTAATCGCCCAACGCGTCCTTTCCGACTCCCGGGTTCCCTGGAAACTGCTTGGCCTTCCGGTGAACAGCGGAGCTTCCGAAGCCAGGAACAAAGGCCTCGAAGCGGCATCCGGGAAATCGGTCTTCTTCCTGGACGGCGACGACCGCGTCGAGCCGGAAACCCTGGGCCGGCTTGCAAAGGCGATGCAGGAAACGGAGGCTCCCCTGAGTTTCTGCGGTTTCACGGTCAGCCCGGAAAACGGGGAAGAGGGCAGAACGTACGTTTTTCCCCTTCCCCCCGGTGCAGCTTCCGTCGATTCCCGAAGGCTGCTTGTAACGTTTCTCAGGGGCAAGCGCTACCTGAACGCTTCCAACGTTTTGTACGATATCTCCTTCCTGCGGTCAACCGGCATCCGCTTTCCCCGCGGCTGCCGGTTTGCAGAGGACCGGGAATTCATCGCGAAGGCGCTTTTTCACGCCGGGAAAGCAGCGGTGATTCCGGACCCCCTGGTGCGTTACATCCAACACGGAAACCAAAGCACCAGCCGGATGGCAAAGGATCCCTCAAAATACGCCCATGAGGCCGGCGTTTACCTGCGTTTGCGGAAATACCTTGCGGAACGCCAGGCCGAATGGTTTCTCCTTAGCTCGATCGACTCACTGGAGATCCCGGGCTCGGTCATCCGGATGGCCACTTCCGCGGTCCTTTCCGGCAGGGAAGACCTGTTCTGGAGGATCGTCCGCTCCAGGAAATTGAGATACCTCGCCCGGAAAGGCCTGGGCGCGTGGAGAACAAAACCCGAGATCGCATTCAAGGCCCTGCTTTTTGCCTTCGCTCCGGAACTTTTGCTGCACCTGTACCGGAAAAAGGCAAAGAACCGCTAGAGGGGCCCTTTCCTCAGGAGCCGACCAGGGTTTTCAGGAGGCGCACCGCTCTTTCGGGGGAAATGCTGGACAGGGGGCTTCCAGTGGGTTCTTTTTCCGGGTAAACCCGATAGGGGCGCTCCGACAGGAGGGGAAAGAGGTTTTTCCCCCGGTGCCCGTATCGGGCCGGATCTTCAACCGCAAAAAGGCCGATGCACGGGATTTTGGTCATTCGTGCGAGATGGATCGGCCCGGTGTCCCCTCCGATGGCCAGTTCAGAAAGCGACGCTAGGACGCAGACATCCACGAGCGACAATTTCCCGACCAGGTCGATTCCCTCAAAGCAGGGCGAGGACGCAATTTCAGCCGCCATCCGTTCTTCCTCGCGCCCGTTCCCTACCAGCACCGGAGTCAGCCCCAGCCCTGATGCCTTTTCAAGAAAAGACGACCAGCATTCCGAAGGCCAACGCTTGAACCTCTTGCTGGCACCGATCGCACAGAAGAGGTATCGGTCCGTTTTGCCCCTGAGCCTTTCTCTGAGTTCCTCTGCTTTGCCACGGGGGATGAAGAGCGTCTCTCCTTCACCCGCTGATTCGGAAACCCCCCAGGCCTGGTTAGCAAAAGCCGGGGAGCAGTCGTAGGCAAAGGCCAAATTCTTGTGAAACCCGACACGGGTGGGGATCCCGGAAAAAGCTGAGATCAGCGCCGATCTGTCGTTCGCGTGCACGCTATAAAGGAATTGGAAGCTGGCCCTTCGGATCCGGCCGATCAGGGGAAAAACGGTGAATCTCCCTTTTTTAATGTCCCAGGGAAGAACATCGTCGATAAAGGGCTGCATTTGAAGAAGCTCCGCGTTCTCCGCCTGGGTCAGCCACGTCAGGTGAAGGCCGGGGAACCTTGTCTTCAGGGCTTTCGCTTTCCCAAGCGCGAGGAGGACGTCCCCAAGAGAGCTGAACCGAACAAACAGCATCCGTTCGCCCTCTTTGGGAACGGAAATGGGGCGTTGCTGCCTCATCGGAGAAATCCGCCCCCTCCCGCTTCCGTATCGGGGATCCCTTTCCCTGACTGACAGATCCCTCCGGCATCCTTCTGCAAGACCGATTGAAGGATCGCGGTGGTGCTGAGTCCTTCGATTCTCGGGACGATGACGACCTCTCCGCCCCACGAGGCCACCGTTTCTGAACCGACCACCTCTTCCGGACGGTAGTCTCCCCCCTTCACAAGGCAATCCGGCTTCAAGGCCTCGATCAGCTTCAGGGGAGTTTCCTCCTCGAAAAGGACGACCAGATCCACGGGGAAAAGCGCAGCCAGAAGCATCGCGCGAAAAGACTCCGGGTTGACCGGGCGGCCCGGGCCCTTCAGCTTTCTCACGGAAGCGTCGGAGTTCAGCCCGACGATCAGCCGGTCCCCCAGCGATTTTGCCTTTTCGAGGCAAAAGAGATGCCCGGCGTGCAGGATGTCGAAGCAGCCGTTCGTAAAAACAATGCGCTGTCCCCCCGATTTCCAGGCTTCGACCAAAGACCTTGCCCGATCCAGGGGGACCACTTTTGACAGCGAGGCGGACCGGGCACCCTGGTGCAATTCCGTTAGCAGATCTTCCCTCGAAATCGCGTAGGTTCCCGCCTTTCCCACGACAAACCCGGCCGCCCTGTTCGCAGCCCGAACCGCTTCTTCGAGAGAGGCCCCCGCAGCCAGGAAAGCCGTCACCACCGCCACGACCGTATCCCCCGCGCCGCTCACGTCGAAAACTTCCCTTGCCACCGTTTTCTCGTGAAGCGCGGATTCCCCCGAAAAGAGGGACATGCCGCGATCCGACCTCGTCACGAGGATCCGGTCGAGTTCGAAGCAGTTCATCAATTCCCTCGCCGCTTGCTCCACGTCCCTGTCTTCGTTTGGAATGGTCCGTCGAGCTGCCAGGCAAAGCTCGTTCAGGTTTGGAGTGATCAGGGTGCAGCCCCGATACCGCTCCCAGTCGGCCCCCTTTGGGTCGACAAGAACGGGAACTTTCCTTTCCCGGCAACCGTCCAGCAGGGTCCGGCAAAGGCGCGGCGTGCAAACCCCCTTGCCGTAATCGGACAGGATCACAGCATCGGGACCTTCATCCAGCGCAGTCATAATCCTCCGGATCAGTTCATTTTCCGTTGAATCGTCTACAGGATCCGTCGTTTCAAAATCCATCCGGAGCATCTGCTGCCGGGCCGAAACCACTCTCATCTTCCTCGTGGTGCACCGCTGCTTCGTGACCAGAATCCGGGATTCGATCCCTTCTCTTTCCAGCAATCCGATCAGAAGGGACGCCTCTGGATCCGTGCCGATTACCCCGATCAGGGCGACACGGCAACCAAGCCGGGACAGGTTGTTCGCCACATTCCCGGCCCCTCCAAGACCATCTTTCCTCGCTTCAGCTTTCAGGACCGGGATCGGGGCCTCCGGCGAGATCCTCCCCACCGAACCGGACAAGGTCTGATCGAGCATCAGATCGCCGACAACCAGAATGCGGACCCCGTCCAGGCCTTCTTCCAGGATCTCGAGAGGATTCTTTCGTCCAGACAACTCAGGATTCCTCCCCGAAAAGATAGCCGCCTCGCTTCGAGAGGGCGTCGACGTAGAGGCTGACCGCTTCTTCCAGCGGCAGGAATTCCCCCTTGTAGCCGGCCTTGCGGAGACTCGTCAGATCCGCCTGGGTGAAGTTCTGGTACTGGCTGGCGAGATCTTCCGGGAAGGGGATGTATTCGATGCTCCCCTGCTTCATCGCGGAAATGACCGCTTCTGCCAGATCATTGAAGGTTCTCGCCGCGCCGGTTCCGCAGTTGAAGATCCCGGATTTGCCAGGGTTCTCGAGGAAGAACAGGTTAACCTTTACTGCGTCCCCGACGAAAAGGAAATCCCGCTTCTGACCCCCGGGGCCAAATCCGCCGGACCCCTCGAAAAGCTTTACCTTTCCTGTTTCCCTGATCTGGCGGAACGCGTGGAAAACCATCGAGGCCATTCTCCCCTTGTGGACTTCCTGGGGCCCGAAAACGTTGAAATACCGCAGGCCCACGACCTGGCTGCCGCAGTGCGGCAGAACCCTTCGGATATGAGCATCGAAAAGGTGCTTGGTGAAGGCATAGAGATTGAGAGGAAACTCGCAAGCCGGTTCTTCTCGAAATCCCCTTGTTCCTGAACCGTACACGGAGGCCGA
>JAAYVK010000070.1 GCA_012517195.1 Synergistaceae bacterium
CATTGACCGCTCCATTGCGGACTCGAGGGCAAAGACCAACGCCCGGGCCCGCGAGGCGTTCATGGCTTCCCTGGATGCCTGCTTTTCCCGGGAAGGCTCCCCGGTGCACCCCATGCGGTTCGTCCGGGAACTGGAAAGAGCGCTGCCGGAAAACGCCCTCATCGTGGCGGACCCCGGGATCAGCGCGGTGTATGCCTCGGCCTTCCTGAAACTGAAAGGGCCGGGCAGGAAATGGATCGTCAATTTTTCGGTCGGGGCCCTGGGGTACGGGCTCCCGGCGGGTCTCGGGGCCTCCTACGCCCACGACGGTCCCGTCGTCGTGCTGACGGGAGACGGCAGCTTCGGGTTTACGGCGGGCGAGCTGGAGACCCTGAAGCGCTCCGGGCGCGATGTCAAGGTCGTTCTCTTCAACAATGAATGTTTTGGCTGGATCCGGGCGACATCCCGTTTCTCAAGCGGCTGGAGCCGTTTCGCAACCGATTTTTCCGAAACCGACTACCCGGCGGTAGCCAGGGGATTCGGCCTGGAATCAGAGCGCGCGGCGGATTCAGCCGACCTGGCCCGGGTGCTGGAAGGGATGTTCAGGGGAAAGGGGCCCTTCTTCCTGGAAATGCCGGTCCTTCCGGAGGACGAGCAGGTTCCCCCGGTCCCGGAGTGGGCCGATGAGGCCAACAGGCTGGGGATGGACTGCCCTTACTGAGAACGCAAACCCGTGGGACGAACAGTTGAACGAAGGCCGGCCCGGATGGAACGGGCCGGCCTTCGTTTCTTGACGCGGCCGAAAAACGGGCTAGAATACTAAACAAGCGTTTTAAACGATTGTTTTGATTCTTGCCCGGAAGGGGTGGAACCTTGGACGAATCGGTTAAGGAAAGGCTGCTGGCAGCGGCCAGAAGACTCTTTTCCGAGAAAGGTTTCGACAGGACTTCCGTAAGGGAGATTGCCCGGGTCGCGGGAGCCAATGCGGCGGCCGTTTCGTACTATTTCGGGGGCAAGGAAGGTCTCTACCGGGCGGTTCTGGAGGAAATCTGGGCGAAGCTGGAGCAGCATTTCGAAAGGTTCATGGCCGCGGACCGGCCCCCGATGGAGCGGATCGAGGGCTTCGTGCGGGGGCTTTTTGCCTTTCACGCGGCCAATCCTTCCCTGATCCGCTTTATCAATCGTGAACTGGCGGACCCGACGTCCTGTTTCGAAACCGTGATCGTGCCTCACGTGGAGAAGGTCGCGGGGCTTCTGAGGAACTCGATTTCCGAGGCTGTTGCCCGGGGCGAGCTGCGGGAAGGGACCGACCCGACCATCGCGGCGCTGCTCCTTGCGTCGATGTCCAACTACCTGTTCCTCGTGGGGGCGGTGGCCCGCAGGGTGATCCTGGACCCGGAACGGAGTCTTGACGGTCTGCCCGAGGGGATCCTCTCGGTTTTCCGGAAAGGAGTTGCTTGCCGTGAAGCATAGGATCCCGGCTGTCCTGGTGCTCCTGGTGATCGCGGTGGCGGCGGGGGCCGCACTCTACGGTTTCCTCGGAAACCGGGGGGAAAAGGCCCTTGCGGCGGCGGGGACAATCGAGGTGACGGAGGTGAACGTCAACGCCAAGGAAAGCGGGACCCTGGCGGAGGTCCGGTTCAAGGAAGGAGACCGCGTCAAAAAAGGGCAGGTCCTGGCCCGCCTCGTTCGGAACGACCTCGAGGCCCAGCAGGCACAGGATGCGGCTGCCATCGCCAGGGCAAGGGCACTCCTGGCGGATCTCAGGAAGGGGCCGCGGCCGCAGGAAATCCGGGAGGCCGAGCAGGTCAGGGAAGCCGCCCAGGTCCGCTATGACCTGGCCCAGGCAGACTTCAGCCGCTTTTCGACGCTGTACGCGGAGAGGGTGATCTCCCGGAAGGAAATGGACGAAGTGAAGGCTCGCCGCGACCTGGCGATGAAGGACCTGGCGGCTGCAGGGGAACGCCTGGCCCTGCTCCGGTCTGGTGCGCGCAGGGATGCGGTGGCCGCCCAGGAGGCGGAGGTCCGGCGCCTGGAGGCCCTGGCCCGCATGACCGCCTCTCGCATGAGGGACACCGTGATGGTGTCTCCCCTTGAAGGAATCGTCCTCTCGAAAAATTACGAGGAAGGGGAGTTTCTCCCTGCCGGCGCGGTGCTGGCTACCGTGGCGGATTTCTCCGACTGCTGGGTGAAGGTCTACCTGCCGAGCACCGTCCTGGGAAAAGTGAAGCTCGGTCAGCCTGCAGAGGTTCGGGTCGATTCCTTCCCCGGAAGAGTTTTCCCCGGGAGAGTCCGGACCGTCTCGGACCGGGCCGAGTTCACTCCGCGCCAGAGCCTCACGACAGAGGAACGGGCCAACCTGGTCTTCGCGGTGGAAGTTGCGGTGGACAACCCCGAATTCCTCCTCAAGCCGGGAATGCCGGCGGACGTGATCTTTCATGATGACGATTGAGGCGGTTTCCCTTGAGCATGCTTTCGGGAAGAGACGGGTTCTGAAAGCCGTCTCATTCGGCGTGGAGAGGGGAGAGATCTTCGGGGTGGTGGGGCCGGACGGGGCGGGGAAAACAACCCTGGTGAGGGCGCTGACGGGGGTTTTGCGCCCGAATGGCGGGACGGTCCGGCTTCTGGGTTCGCTTCTCCCGGAAAGGGCGCGAGAGAATGTCGGCGTCATCCCCCAGGCCTTCGCCCTTTACGGTGACCTGACTGTATGGGAGAACATCCGCCTTTACGCGTCCCTGTACGGGGCGGCTCCTGCCGAGGCGGAACGCAGAGGCAAAGAGATCCTGGCCTTGACGAACCTCCTTCCCTTCGGTGACCGCCTGGCAGACGCCCTCTCCGGGGGGATGAAGCGCAAGCTGGCTGTGGCGGCCGGGCTTCTCCACAGCCCGCAGGTCTTCATCCTGGACGAACCCACGACAGGCGTGGATCCCGTTTCCCGGAGGGAGATCTGGAATCTCCTCTACCGCCTGAACCGGGAGGGGCTCACGATTCTCGTGACGACGCCCTACATGGACGAGGCAGAGCTCTGCACGCGGGTCGCCTTCCTCCACGAGGGCACCGTGATGGCCTGCGGAACCCCAAGAGAGCTTTGCGAAAGCTACCCCTGGCAGATCCTGGAGCTTTCGGTTCCCCTGCGGGACGTGAAGCCCTATCTTGCCGGCGTCCCCGCGAGGGAAATTCTTGCCTTCGGGACGTCCTTCCACTTGGTGGTAAAGGATGCGGCTTCGGCCGAGACCGCCGTCAGGGAGGCTCTTTCCCGGAAGAGCATCCCGGTCCGTTCCCTGCGCCGGGTCGCCCCGACACTGGAAGACGTGTTCGTCGATCTGACGGGGGAGGCGGCCTGAATGGACGCGGTCATCGCTCACGAACTCACGCGCCGGTTTGGCCGCTTCACCGCAGTGGACCGGGTCAGCTTTCGCGTCCCGGAAGGATCGGTCTTCGGTTTCCTGGGGCCGAACGGCTCGGGGAAAACGACAACGATCCGAATGCTCACCGGGATCCTGGAGCCCTCCGCCGGGAGTGCCGAGGTGCTGGGGATGGATCTTGCCTCGAACAAGGAGAAGGTTCGGGAACACCTCGGCTACATGTCCCAGAAATTCAGCCTGTACGACGACCTGACCGTCCGGGAAAACCTGGACTTCTACGCGGGGCTTTTCAGCCTGCCTTTGGCCCGCTCCCGCGAGAGAATCGAAAAGATCGTGGAGATGGCCGGCCTATCGGGCAGGACCAACGATCTTGCGGGTCGCCTTTCAGGGGGATTCCGGCAGCGGCTGGCCCTTGGCTGTGCCATCCTGCACCGGCCAAGGCTGCTGTTTCTGGATGAACCGACGAGCGGGGTGGACCCGCGGTCCAGGCGGCGCTTCTGGGACATCATCTACGGCCTGGCGGCGGAAGGAACGACGATCATGGTGACGACCCATTTCATGGACGAGGCGGAGCACTGCGACCGCATCGGCTTCATGTACGCAGGCCGCCTGGTTGCTTCCGGCTCCCCGGCGGAACTGAAGGCACTCCTTCCCGGCTATGCCTGGGAGATCCCCTCGGAGGACCCCATCGGGCTCCTCGAACGGCTTAAAGGAACGAAAGGGATGATCGAATCCGCGGTTCACGGGAGATCGGTTCACCTGCTCGCGGAAGAGGATAGCGGGGCTGTCTTCGAGTCCCTCGGGGGAAGGCGGATCGTCCCTTCCCTGGAGGACGTGTTCGTTCACCTGGTGATGAACGAAAGGAAGGTTTTGGACGAATGAGGCGCCTGCGTGCCCTCCTGGTGAAGGAGTTCATCCAGATGGGGAGAGACCGGCTGACTTTGGCCATCATGGGCCTGCTGCCCGTCATCCAGCTTTTGATCTTCGGGTTCGCGATCAACACGGAGGTCCGGCATCTTCCCACCGCCGTCTTCGACCAGTCGGTCTCCGCCGAAAGCCGGGAGCTGATCCGAGCTTTCCAGGCAACGGGATACTTCGACGTCCGCCGCGGGGCAAAGAGCCTTCCTGAAATGAACGCTCTCATCCAGTCGGGCAGGGTGAAGGTGGGCATCGCAATTCCCCCGGACTTCCAGGAAAGGCTGCGCTCGGGCAGGCAGGCCGCGGTCCAGGTGATCGTCGATGCTTCCGATTCCATGTCCGCGGCCTCGGCGATCAGCACGGCGCAGATGATCGGCCTGGTGAGGTCGCAGCAAATTCTCTTCCAAAAGCTTTCCCCGGGAGGATCCGAAAACCTTCCCCTGCCCGTCGACGTGCGCATCCGCCCCTGGTACAACCCTGACCGGGTTTCCTCCTTTTACATGGTGCCGGGCATCCTCGCGATTGTCCTGGCGATGACCATGATGATGATCACTTCCATGGCCATTGTCCGGGAGAGAGAGCGGGGCACGCTGGAGCAGCTGATCGTCACGCCCCTGAAGAATTGGGAGCTCATGGTCGGGAAGATCCTCCCCTACGTGGCCGTGGGATACATGCAGCTCACCCTCGGGCTTCTGATCGGAATCCTGGTCTTCAGGATCCCGGTCAGAGGCAGCCTGGGGCTCTATTACGGGCTGACCTCCCTCCACATCCTGGCCAGCCTGGCCTGGGGGCTTTTGATCTCCAGCGTGGCGAAGACGCAGATGCAGGCGATGCAGATGTCCTTCTTTGCCCTGATGCCCAGCATCCTCCTGTCGGGCTTCCTGTTTCCCCGGGAGGCCATGCCGGTCTTTTTCAGAGCCGTCAGCAACCTGCTGCCGGTGACGTTTTTCCTGCAGATCAGCCGGGGAATCCTCCTGAAGGGGGTCGGTCTATCAGCTCTCTGGCCCCAGGTCCTGGCCCTTTTCGGCCTTCTCGTTCTCTTTTTGGGCCTGAGCATCCTGAAGTTCAGGAAGACCATCGCCTGAAGGGCAATTGGACGCTGCAGGAAAGGATCGGATAGAATAGTCGCGGCAAACCACTGATCCGAAAGGAGAGTTCTTATGAGCATGCTGAGTCTGATTGACCCCGAGGTGGCCGCCCTCCTGGACAGGGAAGCGGCACGGCAGAACAGCACCCTGGAGATGATTGCCTCCGAGAATTTTGTTCCCCCGGTGATCCTGGAAGCGCAGGGCTCCATCCTGACGAACAAGTACGCGGAAGGTTACCCCGGCAACCGCTATCACGGCGGCTGCGAATTCATCGACGGGATCGAGGCGCTGGCGATCGAGAGGGCCAAGAACCTGTTCGGGGCGGATCATGCCAACGTGCAGCCCCACTCGGGCGTCAACGCCAACCTGGGGGTCTACCAGGCGGTGCTTCAGCCTCACGACACCATCCTGTCGATGGACCTCCGCCACGGCGGGCATCTTTCCCACGGAGCGAAGGCCTCCATCACCGGACGCTTCTTCAACATCGTCCATTACGGGGTGCACCCCGAAACGGAGCGCATCGACTACGACCAGGTGGAGGCTCTGGCGCTCGAACACCGGCCAAAGCTGATCGTCGCGGGAGGCAGCGCCTACCCGAGGGTGATCGATTTTGCCCGTTTCCGCGAGATCGCGGACAAGGCGGGAGCCCTTTTCATGGTGGATATGGCCCACATTGCAGGGCTCGTGGCCGCGAAGGTTCACCCAAGTCCTGTCCCTTACGCCGATTTCGTCACTTCCACGACGACCAAGACGCTTCGGGGGGCCCGCGGCGGATTCATCCTCTGCAGAAAGGAATACGCCCAGAAGATCGACAAGGCCATCTTCCCCGGGACACAGGGGGGGCCGATCCTGCAGAACGTGATGGCCAAGGCCGTGACCTTCCGGATCGCCGGGACGGAGGAATTTGCCCGGATGCAGGCGCAGGTGGTGAAAAACGCCTCCACCCTGGCCGAGACCCTTAGCGCGTCGGGATACCGGATCGTTTCCGGGGGCACCGACAACCACCTCATGCTCGTGGATATGCGTCCCCGCGGCATGACGGGCGTGTTCGCCGAGGAAACCCTGGCAAAGATCGGCATCATGGTCAACAAGAACCTCATTCCCTTTGACACCGCACCGGCAACGGTCACCTCCGGCATCCGCATCGGAGCCGCGGCGGTCACGACGAGGGGGCTTGGCGGGGAAGACATGAAGCATGTCGGCTCGTTGATGGACAAAGCCCTTACGAACGCCTCCGACGAACGGATGCTGGAGAGCCTGCGGAGTGAAGTCCGCCAGATCTGCCTGAGGCATCCCCTGTATCTCCACTTCGGAGAAGGGGCCCTGATCTAGGGGCGGGAGAAAGGTGAGGGGAGGGCCGCCGGAAGGGGTCCTCCCCCTTTTTGTGTTACAATGACTTTATTATAGTGACGTTTCTTTCAGAAAGAGTGATGCGAAATGTCAAAGGCCAAAGCGTTTGCCATCGCTGTCGGCGCGGGGATGCTCCTTCTTGCCGGTTCCTTCTTCTGGGTTCTCTCGAGAGGGAATCTTGCAGCCGATTTTGTGGCGAAGAAAGCCGTGGAGATTGCCCGTGAGCGCATGGGTGCAGAACTTTCCCTTGAAGGAGTCTCGGGGAATCCTCTGGCAGGGTTCCATTTCGGACGGGTCGCCCTGGAGTACCGGGGCAAGCCGGTCCTGTCGGCAGGCGATCTGTCGGTTTCCTTCAAACTCTGGTCGTTGTTCGGCTCGAACCCGGCGCTGAAGGTCCTTTCCCTTTCGGGCCTTCAGATGGATCTGCAGCAGGCGGCGGACTTCCTGAAGCAGTTCGAGGGAAGCGGGGCTTCCCGGCTGGAGGTAAACCGGCTCGTGGTGGACGGCGGAGCCGTTCGGACCCGCTGGGGTGAAGTCAAGCTTTCGAAACTGGAGGCCTCCATCGGGGGAAATCGCTACCAGGCCCGTTTTGAGGCTGAAACCCGGGGAGTCCCGTTTTCAGGCCGTGTCCGGCTCGAGCACGGGGGCGAAAGCACGGTGCTGGACAACCTGGAAGTGGATGTCCGCAAAGGAAAGGTTTCCTTCTCCGGTTCCATTCGGCCGAACCTGGATCTGAAGGGGGCAGTCGACGGAGTGAACATCGCCGATGTCCCGGCTTTCTGGCCGAAAGCGGGCAAACCCGAAGACTTCCGGGGAACCCTGTCCGGGCCTGTCACCCTTTCGGGGACCTGGGAAAAGCCGAAGGTCCGGGGACAGCTGAAGCTTTCCGGGGGGCAACTGTACGGTTTTTCCGCTGATGAGGCACAGGCGGAACTGACGGTAGACTCCGAGAATCTGAGGTTGGAGAAGGTTTCGGGGAAAACGGGAGAGGGGCTTTTCGAGGGGAACCTGGAGATGTCCCTTTCGAAAAGTCCGGCAGTTGTCAAAGGAACCCTGTCGGCCAGGGGGATCCCGGTGGAAGCGTTCCGCTCCCGCTTTCCTGAATTGGAAGGTGCCAGGGGAAAAGTGGATGTCCAGAAAGTCTCCTTCTCCGGGACCACGGGGAACCTTCGGCTGCAGGGGCGGCTCGAATCCCCCGCCCTCGAGTTCAAGGGGGACACGCTTGAGCGGGTCCGGGCCGATGTGCTTCTTTCGGAGAAGCGGGTCCTGAGCCTCAGGGGAAACGGGGTCTGGATGGCAGGGCCGGTCCTCTTCGACGGTACGGTGGCCCTGGAGAAAACCCCGGTCCTTTCCCTTTCCGTGAAAGCCTCCGCGGTGTCCCTGGAAAGGCTGTCTTCCCGCTTTTCCGGTTTGAAGGATCTCGCCGGCAAGGGGAGCCTGCAGGCGGATTTGACCCTTTCCGGACCCCTGAAGGCACCGGCGGTCCGGGGGCAGGTATCTTCGGAGCGCCTCTCGGCGAAGGGGGAAACCTTCGAGGCCCTGCGGGCCGGTTTCGTCCTGTCCGGCGAAACCGTAACGGTGACCTCCCTGTCTGCCCGGTGGAACCAGGCGGTCCTTTCCGGGAAGGGAACCATCGGCCAGGTCCGGTCGGAAACGCCTGTCCTGAATTTCTCGGGAACGGCCTCAGGGCTTGAAACCGGTGCATTCGCCTCCCGCGTGAAGGATCTGGAGACGCTCCAGCTTTCAGGAACCGGGACGGCGGACTGGAAGGTTTCCGGAACGGGCAAGGATCTCGCCTTCGGAGTGGCCTTCAGCTCGAACCGGCTTGAAACACCGGAAATCCGTCTTTCGGGAATGAAGGCTGACGTGAAGGGAAGGATCCAGGAAAAGGCCGAAACCATTCCCCTGGAAATCCGTTTTTCGACCGAGGCGGCCGCCTGGGGCAAGGTCAGGGCCGAGGCGGTTTCCGGCAGCCTAACCCGCACGAAGGACGGTTTCGAGGTCCCGGCCTTTTCCGCCCGCCTTGCGGGGGGACAGGTCAAGGGCTCTGGAAGGATGATTCCCGGGAAAGATAAGGAACCCGCCCGGCTGGACTTCAAGGCCGACGCAGCCGGCGTCGGGCTTCAGACCCTTTCCGCCTGGGCAGGGCTGAAAGAGCCCGTGCAGGGAAAGGCGGATCTTTCCGTGGCCGTCGGTGGGACGACGAAGGATCCCCTGGTCGGGGTGAACGCTTCTATCCCGTCCCTGCAGGCTGCCGGGCTGAAACTGGCCGATGTCCGTCTCAGGGGGACGGGCAAGCCGTCCGAGATGACGTTCGACCCGGTCAGTGCGTCCGTCGGCGGAGGCAGCGTCACCGCCACGGGACGTCTCACTTCGAAGGAGGGGACTCCTCCCACGCTGGAGTTCAGCGTAAGGGGGACGGACCTGGACCTGAAGACCCTCGCCTCCGGGATGCAGCCTGGGCAGGAGGCTCCTCCCGCGGGGAAAATCGACCTGTCCCTGAAGGGGACTTTCTCGGAGCTCAGGGTAGCCGGATCTGGGGAAGTGGTCTCGAAAGGCCCCATCCGTTTCCTGGGAACCACGCTCGGCGAGCTTCGGGTCCCTCTCGTCCTGGAAAAGGGACGCATCCTGGCGACGGGGTTGACCGGTTCCGCCTACGGTGGACGCCTGGAGGGGAACCTGGCTTTCGGGGAAGGGAAGAAATGGACGGGCCGGTTCAGCCTTTCCGGAGCGGACCTGGACGCCTACCTGAAGGAACAGGTGAAGCTGGACGGAAGGGTGACCGGGCGCTTTGACCTGGATTTCCAGGGCGGGGGAACGCTCGGGGGCGAAAACTCGACGGAAGGTTCGGGACTGTTCAGCGCGAAAAACGGCGAGGTCTCGGGTTTCAGGTATGTGAAGGCCATCTCGGCCCTTTACGGCCGTTCCTCCGTCCGGTACAGGGTCCTGGACGCACCCTACCGGATCCAGGGGGACCGACTGGTCCTTTCGGAAGGAAAGGCGGAGGCATTCGAGGGAGATCCGCTGTACGAATACATCGATTTCGACGGGACGGTCGGGCCGAAAAAAGCCCTTGCCCTGAACGTTCGGGGGAGGGTGAACGTCCAGGCCGTGAATGCCCTTGTGGGAGGAATCCGGGGGGGAGTCCTCCAGGCGGGGAAATCCGTGCAGGAAATCCTCCAGGGAGTCCTCCAGGGGGTGACAGGGGCCATGTCCACCCGGGACATCCGGATGGTGCGGGGACGGGTGGTCGGAACAACGGACAAGCCCAGCCTGACGGATCTCCGGATCGAGGGGGCTCCGTTGCAGCAAACCTCGCCGGAGACGCCGGGGACCGAAGTTTCGCCTTCGGAACCGCCGCCCGCCCAGCCGGACCTGCAGGATGTGATCCAGAAGGAAATCCTCAACAGGATTTTCAAGCCTTCACCATAAAATCAAAAACGGTCGCGGGAGGGATGAACGATGATCATTCGTTCGGATCAGATGGAAAATGTCACCTGCACGATCAATCCCAACTTCACCGAGGGGGTCTGCGCCAAGGTCCTGTTTCCCGGGGATCTTCTCGAGGGGAGCCCGTTTCGGGAGGTTTCGTGGATCGAACTGCAGCCCGGAAGCGCGGTGAACGAGCATGCGCACGAGGAACATTCGGAAATGAAGGTGATCGTGGGCGGCTTCGGGGTCTGCGTGGAGGACGGGGTGAGCACTGAGGTGGGTGCCGGAGACGTCATCCTGACCGAAAAGGGGATTCGCCATTCTATCCTGAATACCGGGAAGCACCCGCTCGTGTACGTGGCGATCCGCTCCTAGAAGCGGCGAAACAGGATGGGCAGGGAAATCAGCGGAAGGAGGGCGAAACCCCTCAGGGTAACCGTCAGGCCGAGGGTGTCGGCGATCATCCCGGCGGGATAGGTGGCGATCCCCGCCAGGCCCCATGAGAAGCCCATCAGAATGGAACTGGCGACCCCCCGGGCATGGGGGGTCAGCTTTTGCCCCATCGCCAGGGTCATGGGGGAACTGGCGTCCAGGAGGGCCGTGCCGGCGATGAAGAGAGCCAGAGAAAAGGGTCCTTCCGCGAAAGTCGCAGCCAGGATCGCCAGCGGGGAAAGGATCAGGGTGACGGCGATGACGTTCCGTGCCCCCCACCGGTCGGCGCTCCAGCCGCCTGCGAGGGAAGCGGCGACCGCCAGGAGCGTGATGGCGAAAATCGCAAAGCCTCCCTGGGCCAGCGTTCCGCCGCGGAGGGTCAGAAAGAGGGGAAGGAAAAAGCGGACGCCCTGGAAGGTGGCGTCACGAGCCAGCGAGATGGCCCAGACGGGCCAGATGACTCGGCCGACTTGCCAGATGCTGGTAAGGAAACCGCCTTCGCTGCGCCGGGACGGGGTAAAATCGATCCTTGGCATGAAACGGTAGACGATGGCGGCCAGGGCAAAAGTTGGGATGAGGACGACCGGCAGCCCCCGATACCCGAGGGTCTTCACCACGAAGACGGCATAGAGAGGACTGAAGGCGGCCCCGAGCATTCCGGCGCCGCTGAAGAGGGAAACGAAGAGCGAGTGCCTGGATTCACCCGCCACCGCCCCCGAAGAAGCCTGCCCCTGCGGGTGGAAGGTCGAGCTGCCGAAAGAGAAGACGGCAAGGCAGAGGAGAAGGGATGCGTATCCCGGGGCGAAGGGCATCAGGGCGATTCCAAGGGAGGAAAGGATCGGTCCTGCAATGACGAAGATCGGCCGGTTGGTCCGGTCTGCCAGGACTCCCATAAAAGGGATGGTCAGCATCTGGACCAATCCGGTGGCGGAGTTCAGAAAACCCGCCTGGGTCATCGACAGGGAGAGTTTCCGGATGATTTCCGGCAGCAGGGTCGGGAGGAAGGCAGAATGGATATCGTTGAAGAAATGACCTGCGGAGAGCAGGGCCAGCTGGATCAAAGACTTACGCTTTTTTGAACCTGTTTCCATTGAAAGGCCTCCCTTGCGTTTGCAACCGATTCTAGCAGATGTTTCCCCCGATGGGGGCTGATGGCATACAATGAACCGTGGAGGGGATTTTTAGTGGGAATCGTGTGGGAGCGGATTTCGTTTGAAAGCCAGGAGGAGTACCGGGAGATCTTTTCGAAAACCCCGGAGCGATCCGCGCATTACACTTTCGCCAGCCTCTGGGGCTGGGATGCCGCCTGCGCTTACGAATGGGCCTGGGAAGGTCCCCTGGTGTGGATCCGGGCCAATCTCCCGGAGCGGCTCCTCATGGCCCCGGTCGGGGATTGGGATGCCGTGGACTGGGCGGAGACCCTGCCAAAATCGTGGTTTCGAGGCGCGGTTTTTCACGATGTCCCGGCGATGCTGGCCCGCCGCTGGCAGGAAGCCCTCCGCGGCAGGATCCGCCTGGAACCGTCCAGGAACGAGTGGGAATATGTCCACCGGGTCGAGGATCTCGTTGCATTGAAGGGAAACCGTTTTCGCAGCAAGGCACAGAAGGTCCGCCGGTTCATGGAAGTCCACCGCCCGGAGTTCGAACCCCTCGGGGGGTCCAATCTCGGTGAGGTCCGTGCTTTCCAGGAAGAATGGTGCCGCGTCCGCTGCTGCGAAACCGAGCGGGCCCTTGAAGAGGAGAACGGGGCTATCCGGGCCACGCTCGGCAGCTGGGAACGCCTGATTGGACTGTTCGGTGGGCTTCTGCGCGTCCGCGGTCGCGTTGCGGGCTACACGGTGGCAGAACCGCTGGATGAGGAAACCGTTGTGATCCGTTTCGAAAAGGCTTCCCCGGAATTCCGGGACGCTTACCAGGCGATGAACCGGCTTTTTCTCGAACATTCCTGCCAGGGGTTCGTCTGGGTGAACCGGGAGGAGGATATGGGCGATCCCGGAATGCGGGAGGCCAAGATGTCCTACCGGCCGGAACGGTTCGTGGAAAAGTTCACGGTGACCCTGGAATAGGGAAAGAAATGACCGCTCCTCCGCTTCAGCAGATTTTTTCCCAGTCCCTGCCGTTGTAGCGGGCTAAGGAGAGCGTGGCGAGGTCGAAAAAGAAAAGTCCGACCTCAAGTTTGCCTTCCTGTACTGCCGCCTTGACCGCAGGGTGAGCCGTGACGCGCTCGAACTGCCGGATCCCGGACGCCTTGATGGCGCAATCCAGGTCGCAGCCTTCGAAGCACTCTTCACAGAGCCAGTCGATGAGCCCGCGGGAGTCAAGGTGTTCCCTGTGTTCGACTGCCTTGACAGCTCCGCAGTCGGAATGGGCCAGCACGACGATATGGGGGACCTTGAGGTGGTTCACCGCGTATTCGATGGCACAGGCCACGGAGGGGTCATCGAGGCGGCAGATATTGCCGACGTTTCGAAGGACAAACAGTTCCCCAGGGTTTGCGGAAAAGATGGCCTCCGGGATGATCCGGCTGTCGGAACAGGAAATAACCAGGGTGTGGGGGGCCTGCCCCTTCGCCAGGCGCCGGTAGAGTTCAATGTCCGCGTTTTTTCGAAAGTTCCGGTATCCGTCCAGTAGCTGCTCCAAGGAAAAAACCTCCCTGCATGGTTTATGACCGGGCATGGCCCGGGTTCGGGTCCATTTTACAGGAACTGCACTTCCCGGTGGCGGAAGCAGGACACCAGGTGGTCATTCACAACCCCGGCCGACTGCAGGAACGCGTAGCAGGCTACGGGGCCGAAGAAGGAAAACCCCCGGGATTTCATGTCCCGGCTGATGGTTTCCGAAAGATCCGTTTTCGCGGGGACTTCCGTCATTTCCTTCCATTCGTTGACGACGGGTTTTCCGTCGACGAACCCCCAGAGATAGGCCGAAAAGGAGCCGAAGGTTTCCCGGATTCCCAAAAAGGCACGGGCGTTCGACACGGCCGATTCGATCTTTTTCCGGTTGCGGATGATTCCAGTATCGCAAAGCAGGGCAGAAATCCTGTCCGGTCCGTAGGAAGCGATACGCTCCGGGTCGAATCCATCGAATGCCCTCCGGTACCCTTCCCGCCGCCGCAGGATGGTGATCCAGCTCAGGCCCGCCTGGGCCGATTCCAGCACGAGCAGCTCGAAGAGCCTTCGGTC
>JAAYVK010000011.1 GCA_012517195.1 Synergistaceae bacterium
CACAATCAAAGCAATTGCGATCATCATTCCGACAGGCAGGGGCGTAAAACCCAGAATTGGTCCAAGCGGGGAAAAGGGGAGACCGATGGTCATCGTTACGATACACCCCGTGGCCATCATCAGAATAGAGCCCGGCTTGTCTTTCCAGAAGAGTTTGCGGGTGCGGATGACCAGAACGATCAAGCTTGCGGAAACCACGGATTCCACAAACCAGGCAGTTCTGAATGTCTCTGTGCCGGCCTTGAAAACAAGCAGCAACGCGGCGAAAGTCATGAAGTCGAACACAGAGCTCAACAATCCGAAGACGGTCATGAAGCGTTTGATGAACCCGATATCCCAACGACGGGGAGTCCTGAGCAAATCGTCATCCACACGGTCGGAAGCAATCGCCATCTCCGGAAAGTCGGTGAGGAGGTTCGTCAAAAGGACTTGTTTGGGGAGAAGGGGCAGGAAGGGGAGAAAGAGGGATGCCCATGCCATGCTGAACATATTGCCGAAGTTGGCGCTAGTGGCCATGAAGACGTACTTCATGGTGTTGGCAAAAGTTTTCCGTCCTTCACGGATCCCGTCTCTCAATACTTCGAGGTCTTTCTGCAGGAGAACGAGGTCAGCAGCCTCCTTGGCAACGTCTACCCCTGTGTCGACGGAAATACCCACATCCGCGGAATGAAGGGCGGGCGAGTCGTTGATCCCGTCTCCGAGAAATCCGACTACGTTTCCCGCCTTCTTCATGGCAAGGATGATCCGTTCTTTCTGGTTGGGGTCGACATCGGCAAACACGTCGACATTGCCGACCGCATGAACAAGGGCCTCATCAGTCATGCTGCGAAGGTCTTCCCCGGAAAGAATTCGAGTTTCGTCCAAACCCACTTCCCCGGCTACGGTTGAAGCGACGAGGGCATTATCGCCGGTAACGACCTTCAGCGAGACGCCCAGGTCACGAAGATCACGAATCGCTCTTTTGGCCGTTTCTTTAACGGGATCTTTCAAGAGGATGAACCCGGCGAAAACCAGGTCCTTCTCGTTTTCCGCACCCAGGGGTTCCGGGGCGGGAAGCTGACCGTAAGCGACGCCGATCACTCTATACCCCTTGGCGCTTGAACTTCTGTAGACCTCGAAGATTGTTTCCTGGAAATCTGCAATCGGGACGGGACCGTTTTGCGTGGCAACCCATGAGCAGACAGAAAAAATCCCCTTCAGCGCCCCCTTGGTGACGAGAAGAGTGGAGCCTTTTTCCCTAACGAGGATGGTCAGCCTCTTCCGCACGAAATCGTATGGAATTTCTCCCAGCTTTTCCACCTGGGGGAACCCTTCTGGTTGAGTATCTTTTAAAGCGGCATCCACGGGGTTTGAAAAGCCCGACTCAAACCAGGAGTTCAAGGCGGCAAGCCGCAGGACGGCAGGGTCTGGCCTGCCCGCAGGATCCAGAGAAGAGTCAACTTGAACCACGCCCTCGGTCAGGGTGCCGGTCTTATCCGAACAGAGGATATTCATACTGCCGATGTTCTCGATAGCTGAAAGACGTTTTACAATGACCTTCCGATCGGCCATGGTTCGAGCCCCTCTGGCGAGGTTCACCGAGATAACCGCGGGCAGAAGTTGCGGAGTCAAACCAACGGCCAGGGCTAGAGAAAACAGGAGAGCTTCGAGAACCGGTCTGTGAAAATAGACATTCACGGCGAAGATAAGGATGACCAGGAGCAGGGTGACCTCCATGAGGAGGTAGCCGAACCGCCTGATCCCTTTTTCAAATTCGGTTTCGGGCGGGCGGAGTTTCAGCCGGGATGATATCGATCCGAAGACGGACTCTTTCCCGATTTTGACGGCCAACATCCGGGCAGTCCCGCTAACGACATGGGTTCCCATGTGGAGGACGTTCGTGCGTCTTGATAAGGGCGTGTCCGGGGTTACCGTGCCGGGTGACTTTCCAACGGGGAAACTTTCCCCCGTTAAGGACGCTTCGTCGACAAAAAGATGGTTTGACTCCAGGATGACTCCGTCTGCCGGGATGGTGTCTCCCGCCGAAAGGATGACGATGTCTCCTGGGACAACGTTGGTTTGCGGGATGTCAAGGATCTTTCCATCCCTGAGGACTTTGCATGTCATCTGGACAAGGGATTGGAGGGAATCGACAGCGTTTTGTGCACCTCTCTCCTGCCAGTACCCGAGGAAGCCGCTGAAGAAAATGATCGACAGGATGATCGCGGCATCCGTGAAATCCCGCACGGTTGCTGATAGCAGGGACGAAACGATGAGGAGAATGACGATAGGAGATTTGAACTGTGACAGCATAAGCGAAAAATCGCGCGGGAGGGAAAAGGTGGGTTTCGAGGAAAGAGCCTGGAAACGATGCTGTGCTTCCTCCTCCTTGAGCCCGTTGGGGGCCGATTGCAGAAAGTCCAGAAGGGAAACCGGATCGATGCTCCAATAATCCGCGATCGTTGTTTTCAGGGAAGTCCCCCCCCAATCATTCAGCACTCTCGGTATTGCTTGACCGGAAGAAGGGTAATATTCTCTGATGATACAGCAAATTAAAGCTGCTGGATTCTATTTTCCCCATCGTTTTTAAGAACGGTTTCGGTAGATTGATCCGCAAAGAAAACCAGGAAGGCCGGTTTCAAAGGGCCGTTTCGAGTCGGCGGAAAAGGCCGAAGAGCTTTTCGCCCCCCGGACTCCCATAAAACACAACGGGTGTATCCAAAGGGTATAGAATTTGATGGAACTTGATACCGCTGGAGGGATAATGCATGACAAAAATCACTGATTTGAAGGGATTCTGCTATCCGCTTACCCCTGCCGGGAGGACC
>JAAYVK010000071.1 GCA_012517195.1 Synergistaceae bacterium
ATGTGGAGAGGGAAGCTTCCGAGGGAGATTTTCGAAATCGCCCAGCAGGGGTATGCCGCGGCGGAGCCGGTGGTCTATCCCGAGGGGGTCGAGGTGATCGACTGCGGATTGGGAACAAACCCGATGGGCATGCCGGAAAGCCTCTGCCGTTTTCTGAAGGAAGGGGGCTTCTGCAGCCTCTGCGACTATCCGGAGCCCGAACCGGAAGGTCTGAAGAATGCGGTTGCCCAGGCCCACGGATCCTGGAAGGTTTCCCCCGACCAGGTCCTCGTCGGTAGCGGTTCCATCGGGCTCCTGGTGAGCCTGTTCAGGATCCTGCTTCGTCCCGGCTCGGTGATGGCAGGTGTTTCCCCGCAGTTCACCGATCCGGTGCTGCAGGCCTTTTATATCGGGGCTTCCTACGAACCCGTCCGGCTTGCGCCGCCGCGCTACACGATCGAGCCGTCTTCTCTTCTCGAAGTCCTCGGGAAAAAACCGGAGGTGCTGTACCTCGACCGGCCCCACAACCCGACTGGGCAGGTGCTGCCCCTGGATGAGGTTGCACGGCTGGCGCTCGCCGCGATGGAGGCGGGAACCTGGGTGATTTCCGACGAAGCCTACGGGGACTTTTTGCCCGATGAAGAATCCGCCGCAACGCTGGACTTTCCGAACCTGGTCACCTGCCGCTCGTTCTCGAAGGGGCTTGGTGCGGCAGGGATCCGGGTCGGTTATGCGGTCTGCCGGGACCCGGAACTGGCGGCGCTTTTCCGGAAGGTTCAACCGCCCTTTGCAGTCGGGGCGCTGGATGCCTGCATGGCGCTGGCGATCCTGGGAGATCCCGCTCCGCTTGAGAAAACGCGGGCCTATGTGCGGATGGCCAAGGCCAGGGTCCTGGACGCCGTTTCGCACAAGGGAGGCTGGGCCGCTGCGGACACGGACGAGCGCGTCCCCATCCTGCTTCTGTCCCAGGAATCGGGGAGCCTGGTGCGGCGCCTGGCTGCGGTGGGCGTTTCCTGCGAGGGCGGAAGCGGCTATTTCGACCTGGATGACCGGTCGGTGCGCCTTCGGGTTCCTGCCCCGGAAAAGATCGAGGCCTTCCTGGAGCGGCTGGCAAAGGCATAAGACAAAAGAGCAGCGCCCCTTTCGAAATCAAACGGGAAGGGGCGCTGCTCTGGTGTCTTGTCCTGGAAATGAAATCTAGGCGGCTTTTCCCCTGGATTGGCGGCTCAGCTTGTAGAGGCCGATGGTAAAGAGAGCGACCCCTTGAAGGATGAAGAACACCCAGCTGATCGTCCCGTAGCCCTTGGCGATCAGGCCGATGAGACCGAAATTGGAAATTGCCAGTCCCACCAGGGCGAGAACCGCCCCGACAGCGCCCCGTGCGAAGTTGCTCATGCCCCTGCCCCTTTTTGCCACGAGCGTCGAGTTGATCCGTTCGTTGATGGAGTGGAAGAACCCCACACCCGTTTCGATCATGGTGCCGAAAAGGACGATCAGCCATACCGGCAGGAGGAACCTGACCCCCAGGTTGGCGATGATGCCGTTGGCCGGGATCTCCATGTTCAGGACGTCAGGGTAGAACCCGACCGTGACGATGTAGAAGAGCCCCGCGGGAAGGATGCAGATCAGGGCTGCCATGATGCCGGAAAAGATCGCTTCCTTTCGGGTTTCCAGGTAATTCAGCGAGAAGAGAACGGTGGATACAACGGCGATGTTGTAGAAGGCGTACTTGAATCCGCCCATGGCCCAGCCGGGCTTCACCACGTGGGCGGCGAAGTTGGCGGAAATCGCGTCCCCGAAACGGGTGATCCCGAGATAGAGAAAAAGGATATAGACGGCGTAAAGGACGTAAGACCACCAGGAGAGGGCGACCTCGATCGCCTTGCTGCCGCTGTAGGTAAGATAGGCGACGAAGATGAGGAACAGGCCCGAGCCGACGAGCGGCGGCAACCCGAAAGAATCCCTGAGGATGCTGCCCGAAGCCGCACCTACGACCCCCATGATGAGGAAAAGGAGGACGATGAAGGCGGCTTCATAGACCATCCAGCCGGGGCCGATGAGCTTTTCGAAAAAAGTTCGGTAATCGTAGGCCTTGAAGGCACGTGCGAACTCAAAGCTGAGCGCGAAGAGCGCAGCCCAGAGGGCCGTGGTCAGTCCCATTCCCATCAGGCCCCCCGTTGGGCCGTATTGAACGAAATACTCGACCAGTTCGCGCCCTGTACCGTACCCCCCGGCGATCAGCACCGATTGGGCGATGAAGCCGGGCAGCAGGTATTTCTTGTACCAACTGTAATCCATGAAAAAGGTCAGGAAATTTTTATTCTTTTTCTCCGCCATTGAATGACTCTCCTCTCCTGTCTCGTCTCGTGAAACCGGCCTGGTTTCCGTTGCGCCTGAAGCATGATGCCGACTGCGGCCTTTCCATCCCCCCCCCGCATGAAAAACGGGCCCCGCCTCTTGTGCCGGCGGGGCCCGTCCTGTGCGTTTATGCGGCTACCAGCCGCCGGTCGCAGGAGGAGACCCGTCGGGGGTGCCAAAATAATAAAACCAGTTGGCGTTAAACCTTTTGAAGAAACGGTTTCCCACGGGGTCTCACCTCCCTGAATCTTCAGATTTCAACGACGCTAAAGTTGCAGGAAACATTAAGCCAACTTCTGCCTCTTGTCAAGCATGCAGAATTAAATCGAAGACCCCTCGCAAGAAAGTCCGTCTCACGAGGGGTCTTCGATAGGAAAGGCTTGAAGGTTCTTCGGTTTACTGGCTGTTTCTTTCGAAGGTTCCGAAAACGACGGGGCTCCCGTCCTTCACCATGACCCGGCCCCTGGCGACGACGGTCCGGATCGCCAGCGTGTCCCGGTCCACCAGGACGAAGTCCGCGTCCAGCCCTTCCGCGACGCGGCCCTTGCGGGGCAGGCGGTAATGGTCCGCTGGTGAAGAGGTGATCACCTGCAGGGCCGTTTCGAGGGGAATGCCTTCGTCCTTCACCGAGTCGGCAACCTCCCCCCAGAGGGAGGCGCACCGGCCGATCGTGAGTCCCTTGAAACGCCCCTTCTCGTCGAAGTCGGGCATGCTGCCCTGCCCGTCGGAGCTGAAAGAGATGCGGCTTGCCGGAACCCCGGCGTCAAGCAGTCTTTTCAGCCCGGCGCTGCACTTGACCTCTCCCTCGGCCAGGAAGACCGGAGTGGTGCTCGTCGTGAGGTCCACGTGTCCCCCGGCCGCGGCGTATTCGACGGCCTCGGCGAAAAGGTCCGGGTTCCGGTTCACGTGGGTGGGCAGAAACTGGGCCAGGGTCAGCTCGGTTTCCTGCGCAACGGCCTTGATCATGGAAAGCCCCCGTGGTCCGTCGCCCATGTGGACGTTCACGATCCCGCCTTTTCCCGAGAGCATCCCACCCACGCGGGCGGCCGCGGCGATACGGGCCAGTTCGTCCTTCACGGGCTGAGAGGACCGGTGGTCGGACAGGGCCACTTCCCCCACGCCGATGAGCTTGTCCACCAGCACGAGGTCGTCCTGGATATTCCCGGTGAGAGTCCGGACAGGGAGCTGGTAGGAGCCCAGCATGGCCCAGGCGGAGACGCCCTCTTCCTCCAGGGCCCGGGCCTTCGCGACGAGGCTCGCGGTGTGGCGGGTGACGGCGTCGGTGCCGAGGACGCCCACGACGGAGGTGACGCCGGCGGTCGTGAGCTCCGTCAGGGTGATTTCGGGTGTCCGGGTCCGGAAGCTTCCCTCCCCGCCGCCCCCGATGATGTGGACGTGGTTGTCGATGAAGCCGGGAAGCAGGAGACAGCCTGATGCGTCGATCCTCTCGATCCCGGGCAGGGTGGATTTCGCCGGGAAGCCGTTCCCGATCCAGGCGAACCGTTCCCCGGCGGTGAAAATGTCCCGGGCCTCGATTTTTTCAGGGGCATAGATGTCGGCGTTTTCAACAAGCAGAAACATGGAATCCCTCCGTGTTAGACGGGGAAGCTTCAGTGCGCGCTTCCTCCGAAAATGAGCCGGGCCCTCTCGGTATCCAGGAGGATCCGGTAGGCCCTCGTGGAACGGAGGTGTTCGGCGGCGGCCTTTGCTGCGGCCCTGGGCGACCTTCTTGCGATGGCCCGGATCAGGGCAGCGTGCTCGGCAGGGGAGTTGTGCCCGCTCTCCGCGGCAAGTTCCTCCTCGCTCAGCGGATGGAACTCGGCCAGGTAGTTGACGTACAGCTGACTCCTCCAGAAAACCGGCCGGAAGGTCCGCTCAAGATAGCGGTTTTTCCCGGTGCGCATCACGGCGAAGTGGAAATCCACGTTGGCCCGGCAATATTCCCTGCGGTTTTCCTGGCTCGAAAAGAGGATTTCGCGCCGGTGGATCTCCTCCAGTTCGTCGATGTCGGCCTTGCTCGCATGCTCGGCGGCAAGGGCGGCTGCTGCGGATTCCAGGATTTCCCTCGCCTGGAAGACCTGCTGCATGTCTTCGGCGGAAAGGTCCGGAATCCGGTATCCGCGGGTTCCCACCGGGTTTTCGAGCAGCCCTTCCGCCACGAGGCGTGAGAGGGCCTCTCTGACCGGTGTGCGGCTCAGGCCGAGTTTCTGGGACAGGGTGGTCTCGTAAAGAACATCCCCCGGGAGCAGCCGTTCCTCGAACATCTGGTCCAGGACGTGCCAGAAAACAACTTCGAAAGCCTGGAAAGGGCGATCGGACGGCGGGCGGTTCATTCGGTCATCCCCTTTTCAAACAATGGATCCATTATGCTATAATGGATCCATTGTGTAAAGTCCGGCTCGTTCCTGAAGAAAAACAAGCCCTTCCTCGACAAGTATAGCGGTGAGGCAGGCGAGGGTTCCAGCCGGCAAATCCACCGGGAAAAGAGGGGGAAAGAAAATGGCGGAAAAGAACCAGGCACCCGTCGCCCCGAAGGCGACACGAGTTCCAGACACGTACATCATCATCTTCTTCGTCGTCCTGCTTGCGGCTTTGTTGACGTACCTCATCCCCGTAGGAAGCTACCAGACCCATGAGATTTCCTACAAGATGGGAGAGCAGACAAAGACTCGAACGGTGCTCATCCCGGAAACCTTCAAGCTTGCCACGGATGACCAGGGGAACCCCGTGAAGAAGGGCATGCCCGTCTTTGCCCCCAACGGGGACATGGGCATCCTGAACTACGTGTTCGAGGGCTTTGTCTCGGGGAGCAAGTGGGGTTCGGCGATCGGGGTCATGGCCTTCATCCTGGTCATCGGCGGGGCCTTCGGAATCATCCTGCGCACCGGGGCGGTCGAGTCGGGCCTCCTGAAGATGATCTCCCGGGCCCGGGGAATGGAAGCGGCCATCATCCCGATCCTCTTCGTTCTTTTCTCCCTCGGCGGCGCGGTCTTCGGCATGGGGGAAGAGGCCATCCCCTTCGTCATGATCCTCTGCCCGCTTTTCGTTGCCATGGGCTACGATTCCGTCACGGCCCTGTTCTCGAGCTACGTGGCGACCCAGATCGGCTTTGCCACCTCGTGGATGAACCCCTTCAGCGTGGCGATCGCGCAGGGGATTTCCCAGATTCCCGTGCTTTCGGCATCGGGCTTCCGGATCGCCATGTGGACCGGCTTCACCCTGCTGGGCATCGTGTTTACCGTGTTCTACGCAAAGCGGGTCAAGGCGGACCCGACCCGCTCCATTTCCTACAGGTCCGACGCCTATTTCCGAGAGGACCTGGAAAAGAACAAGGCGGTGGAAAGCCATTTCGGCACGGGGCATTCCCTGGTCCTGCTCACCCTGGCCGCGGGCATCGCCTGGGTCATCTGGGGCGTCGTGGAGAAGGGATACTACATCCCCGAGATCGCGACCCAGTTCTTCACCATCGGCCTTGTCTCGGGCCTTATCGGCGTGGCCTTCAAGCTGAACGGCATGACGGTGAACGACATCGCTGTCAGTTTCCGGGACGGGGCAAAGGATCTCGTCGGGGCGGCCATGGTGGTGGGCATGGCCAAGGGCATCGTCCTGATCCTCGGCGGCGACTCTCCCACCGATGCCACGGTGATGAACACGGTCCTTCACGGCATCGGCAACGCCATTGCCGGGTGGACGCCGGCCGTTTCGGCCTGGTTCATGTACCTCTTCCAGTCCGTGTTCAACTTCTTCGTGGTCTCGGGATCCGGCCAGGCGGCCCTGACCATGCCGATCATGGCCCCTCTCGCCGACCTTGCGGGCGTCACGCGCCAGGTGGCCGTGCTGGCTTTCCAGCTGGGAGACGGCTTCACCAACCTCATCGTTCCCACCTCGGGGGTTCTGATGGCCTGCCTGGGAGCGGCGAGGCTCGACTGGACGACCTGGGCGAAGTTCCAGATCAAGTTCCAGGGGCTGCTCTTTGCCTTTGGTTCGCTGGTGGTGGTCACAGCTGTGCTGATGGGTCTGAACTAGGTCCACGGGGGGAGAGGCGGGCGCCTCTTCCCCCTGTTTTTACTCCTCCCGGAGCTGGTAGCCCTTCTCCCGGAAAAGGCGAAGGCAGGCATCCACGGCAAGGGGCTCAAACCCGGTCCCTCGGTTGCGTTCAATTTCCTTCAGAGCCCTGTCGATTCCCAGGGCGGGCCGGTACGGGCGATGGGAAGCCATGGCCTCGACCGTGTCAGCCACCGCGATGATCCTGGATTCCGCCAGGATCTCCCTCCCTTTCAGGCCACGGGGATACCCGCTGCCGTCCAGGCGCTCATGATGCTGGTAAACGATCTCCGCCAGCGGCCAGGGAAGGACGATCTCTTTCAGGATCTTCCACCCGGCCTCGGGGTGGGTCTGGATCAGCTGGAACTCGATGCGGCTCAGGGTCCCGGGCTTCACCAGGATTTCCGAGGGGACCTCGATTTTGCCGATGTCGTGGACCAGCGCCGCCATTTCCACCTGGCTGCAGGCCTGGGGCTCCATCCCCATTTCTTCGGCGATGGCCCGGGCCAGATGGGCGACCCTTCGCTGGTGACCTGCCGTATAGGGGTCCCGGGCCTCCGATGCCCGGGTGAGGACCAGGACGGTCTGCTTCCAGGCCTCGTTCAGGTCGGATAGCCGGTTCTCCAGCTGCCGGTTCAGGGTTTCGATGGCTGTTTTCGCCTCTTTCTGCTGGGTGATGTCCTGGTAGATAAGGTAGGCGCCTCCCACGGCCCCCATCTGCAGCAGGGGAAATCCCATCAGATGGACCCAGACCGGGCTTTTGTCCTTGCGGAGTCGCCTTGCTTCCAGGGAGAAGCCTCGTTTCTCTTCGTAAAGGATCTTCCAGTGCCCCCTGGAAATTTCCAGGTCTTCTTCGGGAACCAGGAGTTCCTCGATGGTCTTCCCGATCATCTCGGCCCGACGGAAGCCAAATATCCGGAGGGCGCTCTCGTTGACTTTCCGGACCCTGCCTTCCAAGTCGCAGAGGAACAGGCCCAGGGGGGCGTTCTGAAACAGCTGACCCAGTTCCGCGGTCTTTCCCCGCAGCGCATAGAGGGTCCGGTTTCGTTCGGTCATGTCGAGTCCGATGGCCGCGATCCGGCGGGAGGTCCCTTCTCCGACCGCCTGGAGCCGGATCCAGATGGGGTATTCGGTTCCATCCCTTCTGCGGTGGACCGTGGTGAATTCGGTCATTTCCTGCTCATTCGAAAGAAGGAGGGCCGTTCTTTTCGCCAGCCATTCACGGGAGATCCTCGGGGCGATGTCCGTCGGGGTCAGGGAGGGGATTTCCTCGGCGTTCCTCCCCAGGGCCCGGAGGGCACCCCGGTTTGCGAATTCGAACTGGAAAGTTTCCGGGTGGAACAGGTAGATCTCGTTGAGGCTGTTTTCGACGATACTGGAAAGCCGGCGGATTTCGATCTGCTTTCGCCGCTCCTCGGTCCGGTCCAGGGAAATGAATGCCGTCCCGGCGAACGCTCCTTCGCTGTCGTGAAGGGCCTGGACGGAAACGGACAGGTGCTTTCCGCCGGCGTAAAGCTCTTTTCTGACGGGCTGCCCAGTGGTCTTCGCGGTTTGGATCCATTCGTTCACCTGTCCTGCGGTTTCTTCGGGCAGGATTGTCTCCAGGGGCGAGCCGGGAGGGATGCCACGGTTGGAAATGACCAATAGCCCATCCGCGTCCAGGACGAAGGAAGGGCCCGTGAGCCCCCTGAGGAAAATCTCCTGGGCCTGCAGGATCGGCAGGTAGACCGTGTACAGGGGATCTTTGAGGCTTTTGACGAGGACTCCCACGAGGAGGACGTAAAAGGAGGCGACCTTGAAAAGGTGTCCCGTCATGTTCATGACCCCATAGACGTCCGTGTAGAGGGTGAAGGCCATTTCACTGGCTGCGGTCAAAAGAAGGCTGAAGGCAAGGGCCCTTCGGTAGGGGCGGATGCTGGATCTTTCGACCGAAGGACGAGCGCGGCACAGAAAAGAAGGGCGCCGCAAAGAATCCATTCGGTGCCGATCTTGAAAGGGGTCAGGCCGGTACCGGGAAGGTAGCAGTCCGGGAACTTGCCCGAAAAAACCAGGGCGAGGCCCGCAAGGAAGGAAAGAGCGACCCCGGAGGTAAAGGCAGGAAAGAAGGTCTTCTTCCGGTGGAAAAGGACGGTGGACAGGAGGCCAGAGGTTTCCAGGGTTCGGGCCAGGATCCAGAACTGGGTCGAAGGGTTGGCCGAAAAGCCTGCAAAGATCCCCATTCCCTTGAAAGCCAGGGTGTGAAGGATGTCGATCCCCGCCACGGCGAGGTACAGGACACCCAGCCCGGCAGCCAGGGGATTCCGCTCTCTGCGGGGGACCGCCAGTCCCAGAAAGCCGATCAGGCAGGCGATCACCACCGACCAGAGTTCGGCCAGGGC
>JAAYVK010000072.1 GCA_012517195.1 Synergistaceae bacterium
AGTCCATTTTCCGGCCATGTCGAGAAGAAGGTCCCCGGCATCGACTGGGGGACGGGGAACCTCGGACAGGGGCTTTCCGCCGGAGTCGGCTACGCCCTGGCCTGTCGAGCCAGGGGGTCGGAAGGAAAGGTTTTCGTTCTCATGAGCGACGGCGAACAGGTCAAGGGCCAAATTGCTGAAGCCCGGAGAATGGCGATGAAGGAAAAACTGGATAATCTTTTCGTCCTGGTGGACTACAACCACATCCAGATCTCGGGAAGGATAGAGGAGGTTATGCCCGCCAACCTCAAGGAGCTCTGGGGGGCAGACGGGTGGAAGGTCTTTGAATGTGACGGCCAGGACCCCTCAAGGCTTTACGAGGCGATGGCGTCAGCCTGGAAAGGCGGGGGGCCCGCGGTTGTCTTCTGTCGCAACAAGATGGGACGGGGAGTCTCCTTCATGGAGGATGTCCCGGATTACCACGGCAAGGCGGCGGCAGGGAAAGACTACGAAAGAGCCATGGAGGAACTTGGCTTTTCACCGAGGCTTGCGGAAGAGGCTGGAATTCGCCGGAAAGCCGCGATCCCTTCGATTTTGGAAATCGCAGAATCCGAAAGAATCAGCATCGAAACCGGGGAACCTGTCGACTATGGCGCGGAAGTCAGAACCGACAATCGCTCCGCCTTCGGAAAGGCGCTCGAAGATGTCGGCAGGATCAACTACGGACAACCCGGCAGGACGCCCCTGCTGGTTTTTGACTGTGACCTGGCCGGTTCCGTAAAGACGGAGGGATTCGCTAAAAACTGTCCGGAATGGTTCAAGGAAATGGGGATCCAGGAGCATTCAACGGCCACTGTCGCGGGAGCGGCTTCCTGCGGCGGGATCATTAGCCTCTGGGCCGATTTCGGTGTGTTCGGGCTGGACGAAGTTTACAACCAGCAGCGGCTGAACGACATCAACGGAACGAACCTCAAGCTGGCGCTTACCCACGTTGGGCTGGACGTAGGAGAAGACGGGATGACGCACCAGTGCATCGATTATGTGGGGTTGTTGAGAAACACGTTCGGCTGGAAACTGGTCGTTCCTGCAGACCCGAATCAGACAGACCGGGCGACCCGGTGGGCCATCAAAACAAAGGGGAATGTGTGCCTGGCGATGGGACGCAGCAAGTTGCCCGTGCTGACCGACGAGAACGGGAAGCCCATTTTTGGCGGAAGTTACGCGTTTTCCTACGGGAAAGCCGACGTGATCCGGGAAGGCAGGGACGGGACGATCATCAGCATGGGGCAGATGGCGCACAGGACTCTCGCCGCATGGGAAAAATTGGTGAAAATGGGCTTCCGGCCGCTGCTTCTCCACGTTTCCTGTCCGCTGGAAACCGACGAGGAAAAACTGAGCAGGGCTTTATCAACGGGAGCCATCCTCACGGTGGAGGATCACCATTGGCGCACCGGGCTCGGAAATGGAATCGCGATGAGGCTGGCCGAAGGCGGGGAAAGGGTGCCCTTCCGCGCGATGGGGGTGCACCGTTACGGGGATTCGGGATCCTCGGACGATGTGGTTTCGAGGATGGGACTCTCTGCAGACGACGTCGCGAAGGCCTTCATTTCCCTGATCAAGGGATAGGGAACGGATGCCCGCTTTCGTGCTGAAAGCGAAATAAAAACCGGAATTCCTTCTGAAAGATGAAGAACCCCGAATAATGGAGAAAAAGAAAGAACGCGTGCTTTTGCATTGCTGTTGTGCCCCGGATACCACCGTTCCCCTGATGAAGCTCAGCATGGAGGGGAACGAGGTTCTTTGCGCCTTCTATGGATCCAACATCCACCCGGAGGAAGAGTACCGGTGGCGTCTGGAGGAAATGAAAAAAGTCGCGGCTGCCTTTGGGGCTGATTTGAAGGTCTTGCCTTATGAGCCGGAAGAATGGCTGCGTTTCTGCCGTTCTCTGGCCGGTGCCCGGGAAGGGGGATCCCGATGCGGCCTTTGTTTCGCCCTGCAGCTGAGGGCTGCTGCACGCTGCGCGGTGGAGGAAGGATGCGAATCCCTCTGTACCACGCTGACGATCAGCCCGCATAAGAACCCCCTCCTGATCCATCGGATCGGAAGAGCCATAGCGGAAAAAACGGGTTTGTACTGGATCGAGAAAACCTGGAGGAAAAACGGAGGATTTCTTGAATCCGTCCTGGAAAGCCGCAGGCTGGGGCTTCGCCGGCAGACCTATTGCGGCTGCGTGTATAGCCGAAAAGGAGATGAAACGGCATGAGCAGGGAAGAGCCCGCCACTCTCGGAAAGCTTCCCCCAAAGCAGCTCCAGACGAAAATTCTTCGTTTTATCGGTTCCGAGAGACCGGAGGTCAAAATCGGGCCGAAGATCGGGGAAGACGCGGCGGTTATCGAATGGCCGGCAGGAAAGTACCTTGTCGTTTCATCGGATCCGATCGTCGGGGCACGGCGGGGGGCTGGAAAGCTCCTGGTCGTTGTCAACTCGAACGACATTTTCTCAAAGGGAGGGGAACCGGCCTATCTTGTCGTGACCCTGATCCTTCCGGCGGCAGAAGGAGCCGCGCAGGCCTCCCGCCTCATGGCTGAAATCGACGAGGCCTGCAGGGACGCCGGAATCGCCATCGTCGGCGGACATACGGAATTCACGGACCGTTACGAAGTCCCGGTCGTCACCGGGACGATTTTCGGAACGGCCCCGAGAGTCCTGAAGTCCGACGATGTCCTGCCGGGAGATGTCATTCTCATGACAAAGCATGCCGGATTGGAAGGGATGACGATACTGGCTCAGGATCGGCCCGACCTGCTCTCAACCTGTCTTCTGCCTGGCGAAGCGGGGGAAGTCAAAAAGTGGGCAGCCTTGCTTTCGATCGGCCCGGAATCCAGGTGCCTGGCCCCGATTGCCCGCTTCATGCATGATCCCACAGAAGGCGGGATCATGGGGGGGCTCTCTGAAATAGCCTGCCAGATTCCCTGGGGACTGGAACTGGAAACAGGGGCGATCCCTGTACACCCGCTGACGGTCAAGGCCTCGCGAAAGCTTGGTTTCGATCCTTTGCGGCTGATCTCCTCCGGGGTCCTGTTGGCTGTCCTCCCGGGGGACCAGGTGGAAAACGCGATGGCAGAGCTGGAAAGAAAGCAGATTCCGTGTGCCGTCATCGGGAAAGTGGTGGAGGGGAAAGGAAACTGTCCGGAGAGCTTCTCGGAGGAACTATGGGGACTTTTGGCGCGGGAATGAGCGGGTTGGGAAAAGAGACCGGCGGCATGTTCAGCCTTCGGCAGTCAAGCCTGCGCGAAAAGATCCGGCGGGCGGGCGCCAATGCGCTGGTCGTGTTTTGCCTGGAGAGCAGGAACTGGGAGAACGTCTACTACCTTACGGGCTTCAAAGGCAGCCACTCGGCCCTAATCGCAGGCCTGGACCGCTCTATCCTGGTCACGGACGGTCGGTACATGAAACAGGCCGCGGAGCAGACTTCGCTCGAGATCGCCGGGCAGGGAAGCGGCGGCTTGATCTCTTCAGTCCTGGAAATCCTGCAGAACTGGAAGGCAAAAAAGATTGCCCTGGAGTATCGAAGGATACCGCATTCTGTCGCCTGCGCACTCTTCAGGCAGGCAGGGCTGGAATGGATTGACGGGTCTGATTTCGTGGAAGACCTGAGGAGGACAAAGACTCCTGCCGAGGCCGGTTTCGTGGCCAGGGCAGGGAAGATTTGCGCGGCCGCAATGCAGGAACTGCTGCCCGTTCTTGAGCCGGGAATGACCGAACGGCAGATCGCAGCCAGGCTGGAGTTCTCCCTCCGCATGAACGGAGCGGAAAGTACCTGGGGAGAGCATGAGTTCATTGTGGCATCCGGGGTCCGATCCGTCCTGCCGCACGGGACCCCGACGGATAAGCCGGTTAGCGAAGGAGAATGGATCACTCTCGATTTCGGTGCCCGTGTTGACGGATACCTCTGTGATGTCACGCGAAACATCGCGATTGGACAGGTGCCGAGCCTCGCACTGTCCCTCCATTCTCTGCTGGAGAGGGCTCAGGAGGAGGCGTTCCGGCAGGTCCGTCCGGGAATCAGGGCCAGCGAATTGGATACGATCGCCAGGAGCGTCATCAGCGAGGCCGGTTATGGTCAGTCCTTCACCCACGGTCTTGGGCACGGCCTGGGGCTGGAGTTGCATGAAGCGCCCAGGCTTTCCCGTTTTTCCGAGGATGTCCTGCGGGAAGGAGATATCGTCACGATTGAGCCTGGAGTTTACTTGAGCGGGTTTGGAGGACTGCGGGTTGAAGACGATTGCCTGGTGACGAAAACGGGAGCCCGCTGGCTGACGAAGGACGTTCCGGGCGGATTCCTGCAGGCTCTGTAACGCTCTGGAAGGTTGCAGGAGAAGGAGCCCCAAAGTATAATGAAAATCGTAAGAAGAATTTCACGGGAGGGGATTAGTCTTGAAAAAGTACATCTGCACGGTTTGCGGTTATGTCTACGATCCCGCCAATGGTGACCCCGATTCAGGCATTGCCCCCGGCACTCCCTTTGAACAGATCCCGGATGATTGGGTTTGCCCTGTCTGCGGCGTCAGCAAGGATATGTTTGAAGCCGCGGAATAACTGACATCAATCAAGGAGGGGGGCTGGGGCCGGAAGGTCCCGGCCCCCTTTCAGTCACTGGAGAGCCGGGGAGAGTCCGGTTTCCGAACCGGCAAGGAAACGGCAAAGTTCAAGCAAAGCCGCAAGAGGAAGAGTCCTGCTTTCAAGGATCAGGATGTCTCCACCCGGCAGGGAGGCCGTGACGCTTCCCCCGAGGTAGGGATGGGTTTCAGCAATTGCCCTGAATGAGTCTTCAGCTACAACTTCGTAGGTGGCTCCCATTCCAAGGGACCCGTCTGTCCGGATTCCAGACGCAGGAGGGAAGTAAAGAGGGCCGGATAATTCCTGGGGCAGAGTCTGCAGAAGGACGGGGTCTCCGGAAGGGGCCCGCAGGGAACAGGCAATCCACCGTCTCCCGTTTTCGACGTTCCGGCTGAGAGGCTTTTCAAACCCATCCTGAAGGCTCCAGCCTTCCGGAAGGGACAGTTCCACTGAGAAAGCCTGCTGGCTGTTCCCGAGTGCCCGGAACTGAAAAGAGGAAAGGAAAAGAACCGCAAGAAGCACAATTGAAAGAATCCTGAGCTGACCGGCTTTCACCAGAACTCCCCTCCTTCCCCGAATCCTGGATCTCCCATTTCAGACAAGGATACTCTAGCATTCTTCACCGGAAAAAACATCGCCGGAAGGGGGCGCACCGCCCCGGCGGGTGTTATGATAGCGCTGTTTGCAGGGAAGTCTGGGAAGGAAGAGGGGAATCCCGTTTGCATCAGGTTTGCGTTAAGGTTTACGGTTGTCAAATGAACGCAGTGGACGGAGACCGCCTGAAAACCGTTTTTCGGTCAAGAGGCTGGGGCTTTGCAGGGGAAGAGGAAGCGGACCTTGTTCTCCTCGTGACCTGCAGCATCCGTGAAAAGGCGGAGCAGAAGATCCTGAGCGAGCTGGGCCGACTTGGAAAACGTTGGAGGAAAACCGGACTCCCCGCTGTTGGGGTAGTCGGATGCATGGCCCAGAGAATCGGGTTGAGTCTCTTTTCCCGCTATCCCTGGGTCCGCCTTGTGGCTGGGCCCCGGAATCTCGGGCGTGTTCCGGAAACGGCCGACCTGCTTTTTTCCGAAACGGGCCGATTTGCCCTGCTGGACGAAGATCCCGTCAGCGTTCACGATCTTGAAACCCCGGGCCTTGTCCGGGCAAGCAAATGGCGCGCCTATGTTTCGATCACCCACGGCTGCGACAACTTCTGCACCTATTGTATCGTTCCCTATGTCCGCGGGAGGTTTCAGTCCCGGCCTGCGGAAGCGATCCTGAGCGATGTGAAAGCTCTCGTTAGGGATGGAGCCCTGGACGTGACACTGCTGGGACAGAACGTCAACAGCTACGGGAAGGACCTCCCGGAAGGTCCTTCGTTTTCCGAGCTCCTGGCCCAGGTGGCAGAGGTAGAGGGCCTGGCTCGGCTGCGCTTCGTTACTTCCCACCCGAAGGATTTTACCAGGGACATCGTTCGGGAAATGGTTTCCCACCCGGTTATCTGCCCTTCGGTCAACCTTCCTCTCCAGTCGGGAAGTGATCGAATCCTGGCCCTGATGAACCGCGGCTACACCGTGGCCGAGTATGCCGAAAAGATCGAATGGATCCGGGAAGCCTTCCCGGACGCGGGAATCACAAGCGATTTGATCGTCGGGTTCCCAGGAGAAACCGAGCCGGATTTCGAGGCCTCCCTCGCCGCCCTTGAGCGTTTCAGGTATGACCTTGTGCACACCGCGGCCTATTCCAGGAGGCCGCCGAGCAAGGCGGCCGACATGGAGGACCAGGTAGAGCCCAGGATCAAGGCCGTTCGCCTGAACGCCGTGAACGCCCTTCAAAGACAGATCGCCCTCGAGATCAACCGGGGCCTGGAAGGAAAAACGCTTGAAGTCCTGTTCGAAGGTCCGGCGGAAAAGGGAGAAGGTCTGATTTCTGGAAGGACGGTATCGGACAAGGTGGTCCTCGTGCGGGGAACCGCGGCGGAATACGGAAAAATCCGGAAGGTCCGCATCGAAAGGGGAGACGCCTGGTCGCTGTTCGGAGCCCTTCTGGAAGATTGAGCGGGAAAGGAGGGGTCATGTCCTGTGGAGGACAGGAAAAAAGCGGTGCTGTTCATTTCCGCGGGCCTTTTGTGCTTTGCGGTGGCGTGGGGGCTGGTCCGCGGGTTTTCGGGTAAGTGGCCCTGGGGTGCTCCCACTGGAGTGGCCGGACCCTCCTGGAGCGTTCGGCAGGCGATGAACAACCCGGGTGAAACGGAAACCGGAATCTCGACTGAGCCGGGAAAAAACGATCCGGTTCACGTTGCCGAAAAATGGGTCGTTTACCTGACGGGAGAGGTTCAAAGACCGGGAATCGTTGAAATATCCCCTGATTCCCGCCTTTACCAGGCCGTTCAAATGGCCGGAGGCCTCACCGCAAGGGCCGACAGGGACAACGTCAACCTGGCGGAAAAACTCGCAGACGGAATCCATGTCCACATCCCGGCGGTTGGACAGGCTCAGGGGGGCGAAAAAGAAAAACAGGCCCCTTCGGGGGAAGGCGCGCCGACTGCGCAGGGAAACGGGCGAATCGACGTCAACCGCGCGACCGCGGCAGAACTCGAGGCCTTGCCCGGCGTGGGGCCGAAACTGGCGCAGGCGATCATCGAGGACCGCACGGCCAACGGACCCTTCCGGACCCCTGAGGACCTTCTGCGGGTTAAGGGAATCGGGCCGGCCAAGCTGGAGAAGATGAAGGAGATGATCTTCATCCGGCCATGAGTCCTCTGGCAGGTGCCCCCTTTCTGGTCGTCTTTTCAGGATGGTGTGCGGGCATTTCGCTTTCGACGAGGGTTTCACCGCCTGTCGCGTCTTTGGCGGGCGTTCTCTTCTCAGCGGGATTTCTCCTTATTTCCACGAAACGATGGCCCCCGGGGTGGGAAAGATTCCTTCCTGTCCTTTTTCTAACGGTCGCTTTCCCGGTGTACTTCATGTCCTATCGCCTTCATCCGGAAACAGTGGCGGAGGTCTTCTGGAAGGGACAGTCCCGAATCGGGACTGAAAGGCCCTGGGGGTCCAAAAGGGCGGTAACGCTGGAAAGCCCGAAGGGGCGGCTTTTGTGCATGCTGGAACCGGAAGACCGCCCCCTGGAAGGGGAGAAGATCGAGGTTTCAGGCCGCGTGGTCCCTTTGGAAAGTCTGTTTCCCGATCTTTCGAAAGGAGAGTTCGACCCCGCCCGATATTGGCGGGCAAAGGGCGTAAGGGCCGGTTTCCTGTGTTCCTCGGCCGTGGCGGTCGAATCTCCGGAAACCCGGAAGACAGCCTGGAGGACGCGGCTACGGAAAAAACTGCTTCTCACGCTGACACCGCTTCTACGGGGGCACCTCCTGGCGGCCTGGACGGGTGAAAGGGACCCGGAAATTGCCGCCTTGCACCGGCGATGGGGGACGGCCCACCTCCTGGCGGTTTCGGGGTTTCACGTCGGGATTCTTGCCGCAGTCCTTCTGTGGTGCCTTCGAAGATTTCGGTTTAAACTTCTCCTATGCTCGACCCTGTTGTGGGGATATGTCTTCCTGACGGGCTGCGCTTCCTCGGCGTGCAGGGCGATGACCATGATCCAGCTCGCCTTGCTGGGGCCGATCCTGGCTGGCCGCCCGCCGTCTGGAGTCAACAGCGTTTCCGTTGCGGGGGGACTGCTCTTGCTGATCAACCCGTGGGTTTTCTGGGATGTCGGGTGGAGACTCTCCGTGATTTCCGCCCTGATTCTCTGCTCGATCGGGCAGGGAGCAGGGCTTTCTCCCCTTCGAGGATTGGCCGCCAGCCTGGCCATCTGGATGGGAACAGCGGGAGAGGCGGCAGCTGCCTTCGAGGCGATCCCGGTGTCGGGTCTGCTCCTGAACCCCGTTGCCCTGCCGGCGTTCTCCTTTCTTTTACCGGTGGCCTCAGCCGCGGTTATTCCCGCGCTTGCCGGATTTCCGGGAGGTTGGGCTCCGCTTTGGGGCATGGAAGGAGTCTTCGGGATCTGGGTCCGATTTGCCGACTTTGTCTGTTCGATCTTTCCCTGGCAAATCGGTTTCAGCCCGGCCCTCTGGAACATCTCGGCCGCCGTACTGGGCGGGGCCATTGCCTACGGGCTCAAGACCGGTTTGATCAACGGCCTGTTGTTGACCCTGTGCGCGTTCTTCTGCGGAGCAGTTTTTCATTGAAACGATTTTCAGGGAGGATTGTCCCATGTTGCTAGTGGTGGATGTAGGGAACACGAACACCGTCCTTGGAATTTACCGGGGCAAGAGGCTCGCGCACCACTGGCGGCTGACTTCAGGAAACCGCACCTCGGATGAACTGGGGTTGGCCCTGCTCAACCTGCTTTCAGCGGCAGGTTTGACCCGAGAGGACATTTCCGGAGCAGTCGTCTCGAGCGTTGTCCCTCCCATGGACCTTCCGCTGAAAGAAGCGATCGGGCTCTACCTGGATAAGGAAGCCCTGTTCGTTTCTTCCTCACTGGACCTCGGGATGGAGATCCGGTACAAGGCACCGCACGAAGTGGGAGCGGACCGCTTGGTCAACGCGGTGGCCGGGGTGGAAGTCTACGGGGCGCCCCTGGTCATCGTGGATTTTGGAACGGCGATCACCCTCGATGTTGTTTCTCCGGACAAGGCCTATCTTGGCGGAACGATTTCCCCCGGGATGGCGCTGAGCATGGAGGCCCTCTTCGGGAAGACCTCAAAGTTGCCGAAGGTTGCCCTGGAGGCCCCTGAATCGGTCATCGGAAAAACAACGATGGAATCGATCCAGGCGGGGATCATGTATGGAACCGCTGGGATGATCGACAGCCTGGTCCGTCGGATCTGGAATGAAACGGGCCAAAGGACGAAAGTGGTTGCGACGGGAGGCCAGGCGCAGAGCGTCGCCCCCTATTCGGAAACCATCGATGCCGTCGATCCCTGGCTGACCCTGGAAGGATTGAGGCTGATCCACGAGCGGAACCGGGGGAAAACGGCGGAATGACCGGCACAAGAGTCCAGATGGCGAAAATCGGCGGTGTCCAGGTCGAAGGGAAGGTCTGGCTTGCACCCCTCGCCGGGATCACCATTGGCTCCGTCAGGAGATTTTTCAGGGAACTTGGAGCGGCCCTGACCCACACCGAAATGGTATCGAGTTCGGGACTGCTGATGAAAAACAGGAAAACGCTGGAGATGCTGAAGGGTTCTGAAAAGGAAACCCCCCTTGTACTTCAGCTTTTTGCGGGGGACTCGAAAAGCCTTGTGAAGAGCGCGGAGATCGCCTTGACGGGAGGGACGTTTGCAGCCTTTGGCATCAACATGGCATGTCCGGTCCCGAAGGTGAGAAAAAAGGGCGCAGGTGCACAGCTCCTTTACCGCCGGGACCTGGCGGTGGAAATGGTTCGAGAGCTCGTAAAAGCCGGGCTTCCGGTCTGGCCGAAAATCCGGAAGCATCCGTCTGGAAGCGGAACCGAAACCCTCGCGTTCTGCGAGGCCCTTCTGGAGGCAGGGGCCGGCCTTGTCTGCCTGCACGGCAGAACCCCCCAGCAACTGTATGCAGGAACGGCGGACCGGCAGGTCGTCCATGAGGCCTCCTCCGCTTTTCCCGGGAAAGTGGCAGCGTCAGGGGATGTTTTCGAGAAGGAAGACATCGAAGAATACCTCCAGAATGGGGCTGCCGCCGTATTGGTGGCGAGGGGGGCTCTCCGTGACCCTTTCCTGTTTCAAGGTGAAGCCCCGCCGGCTGAACCGCTTGAAAGAGCGCTTTTCCTGGTCCGGCTGGGCGATTCAATCCTTGAGGAAAACGGGCCGAAGGCAGCGGCTTCCTTGATAAAGAGGTTTGTCTCCGGTATGTTTAAAGGGCTCCGGGGGAATTCCTCCTACCGGCGCGAAGTGGCTTCCTCCTCGCACTGGGCCGAGATGCGTGAGAAATTGTGCTCCTGCATTCATTTTTTTGACGAAAGGGGTAACGGTGATGCCTGAAGTCCAGAACGGAACGAATCCGAACCTCGAGTTGCCCGAGGAAGAAATCCTGAAGCAGAGAATCGACAAACTCATGCGGCTTCGTGCCGAAGAAGGGTTTGACCCCTTTCGGAATGACCGTTGGGAAAGGAAGCAGACCCTGGAGGAAATCAACAGGACCTATGGCAGCCTGGAAGCGGACTGTCACGCGGAGGGAGTTGAGGTCGTCACGGCTGGAAGGCTGATGACGATCCGCCGCCACGGGAAGGCCTCTTTTGCCACCATGGAAGACGAGACCTCGAGGATCCAGCTATATTTCCAGCTGGATGCCACGGGCGAAAAAGCCTACAACTTTTTCCGGAAGTGGGTGGATACCGGTGACATCCTCGGGGTGGTCGGCACCCCGTTCAGGACGCGCCGAGGCGAGCTTACCCTGCAGGTGACACGGTACTCCCTCCTTTCCAAGGCCCTGAGACCACTCCCGGAAAAGTGGCATGGCCTGAAGGATACCGAAATCCGCTATCGCCAGAGGTATGTCGACCTCATCGCGAACCCTGAAGTCCGGGAAACCTTCCGGAAGCGAGCGATCATCGTAAAAACCTTCCGGGAAGTCCTGGAAAGGCATGGGACGATGGAAGTGGAAACACCCATCCTGAGCCCCCTCGCCGGAGGGGCGAACGCCAGGCCATTCATCACCTTTCACAATGCCCTGGGCGTCAACCTGTACCTTCGCATCGCGACGGAACTCTACCTCAAACGCCTGATCGTTGGAATGCTGGGCCGTGTTTACGAGATCGGGAAGAATTTCCGCAACGAGGGAATCGACATCATGCACAACCCCGAATTCACCGCCATGGAAGTGTACTGGGCGTATGCGAACTACCAGGACATGATGGACCTGACCGAGGAGATCCTGGTGGCCTGTGCGGATGCCCTCGGGTCACGGAAAGTGATCTACCAGGGGACCGAGATTTCATTCGAACCCCCCTTCAGGAGGGCCACCATGGTGGATCTCGTGAAGGAATACTGCGGGGTCGATATCGAATCCATAACTTCGGACGAGGAAGCCAGAAAAATCGGGAAAGCCAAGGGCCTGGAAATCACGGGGAAGGAAACCCGTTTCGGTATCCTGACGGAGCTCTTCGAGAACTTCGTTGAGGAAAAACTCATTCAGCCGACCTTTGTTCTCGGGCACCCCGTTGAAGTGTCTCCCCTGGCCAAGAGGAACTACGATGCCCCGGACTACACGAACCGGTTCGAACTCTTCGTTTACGGCAAGGAAGTGGCGAATGCGTTCAGCGAACTGAATGATCCTCTCGACCAGAGAGAGCGGTTTACGGAGCAGCTCAGGAAGAAGACAGAAGGGGACGAGGAGGCGCACGTCTTCGACGAAGACTTTGTGCAGGCTCTGGAGTACGGGCTTCCCCCGACCGGAGGTCTGGGGATCGGGATTGACCGGGTCACGATGTTTTTGACCGATTCCCGTTCGATTCGGGATGTCATCCTGTTTCCCACAATGAAACCGAAAAGCTGAGGTTCCGGCTCGATGGACATCGAGGAAGCGCGGCTTGAGGCGGAAGCGCTCAGAAAGGAAATCGCCCGGCACAATTATCTCTATTATGTGAAAGATTCCCCTGAAATCGACGATGACGCCTACGATGCCCTGATGCGCCGGCTGATCGAACTGGAAAAGGCGTTTCCATCCCTCGTGACGGAAAACTCTCCGACCCGGAAGGTGGGGGGGAGCCCGAAAGAAGAAATGGCGCGCGTTCCTCACGAGGTCCCAATGCTCAGCCTGGAGAACGCGTTTACAGAGGAAGAGGTCCTTGCTTTCCTGGATCGCGTTTCGAAGGGGCTCGGCAGTGGTTTTCCAGAGATCGTCTGCGAGCTTAAGATCGACGGCCTTGCGGTCTCGCTGATTTATCGGGACGGAGAACTCGTCCTGGGCAAGACACGCGGAGACGGATGGGTTGGAGAAGATGTCACGGAAAACCTCCGGACGATCCGTTCGCTTCCCTGCACCCTTCAGGGGGAGGTCAAGGGAATCCTTGAAGTGCGCGGCGAGGTCCTGATGAAAAAAGCCGATTTCGAGGCTTTAAACCGGGAGAGAGAGGAGTCCGAAGAACCGCTTTTTGCCAACCCGCGAAACGCAGCAGCGGGATCCTTGCGGCAGCTGGACCCGAAAATCACCCGCTCCAGGAGGCTGGGGATTTTCCTCTACCAGGTGGTGCGCCCAGAAACCCGCGGTCTAAAGACCCAGTGGGAAGTTCTTCGGTGGCTTGAACGATGCGGTTTCCCCGTCCAGGGGACGGAAAAGGTCTGCTCCAGCGCTCGGGAAATCCTGGATTACATCGAGGAATACCGGGAAAAACGACACCACCTCCCCTACGGAACCGACGGAGTCGTCCTGAAGGTCAATCAGCTGAGCGACTGGCCGAAGCTCGGTGAAACCTCCAAGTCCCCCCGGTGGGCAATTGCGTTCAAATATCCCCCCGAAGAGAAAATGACCCGTGTTGCCGACATTCTCGTTTCCGTGGGCCGGACAGGAGCCCTGACCCCCGTGGCGATCCTGGAACCGATCGAACTGGCCGGGACGGTTGTCCAGCGAGCCAGCCTTCACAACGCAGATGAGGTCTCCCGGAAAGACGTGCGAATCGGGGACCGCGTGGTTGTCCGAAAAGCGGGCGAAATCATTCCCGAAATTGTCCGGGTGGAGTCCCGGTTCCGGGACGGCAGCGAAAGAGTTTTCAAGATGCCGGAGAAGTGCCCGGATTGCGGCTCGGCTGTCGTGCGGCTTCCGGAAGAAGTTGCCGTCCGTTGCCCCAACCGGAACTGTCCGGCGCAGATCAAAGAAGGACTGCTGCATTTTGGTTCGCGCAGCGGGATGGATATACGAGGCCTGGGTGAAAAAGTCGTCAATGCCCTTGTGGACCAGGGACTCGTCAAGGATCTGGCGGACCTGTTCGTTCTCCCGCTTGAGCCTTTGGTATCAATCGAGCGGATGGGGGAGAAGTCCGCGTCGAACCTCCTGAAGGCCATCGAAGCAAGCCGTTCGAACCCCCTTTCCAAGCTTTTGGCAGCCCTTGGGATTCGACTTGTGGGAACCCGTGCGGCCCGGGTCCTTGCAGAAGCCTACGGTTCGATGGACCGGCTGGAAGCAGCCTCGTTCGAAGAATTGTCCGCGCTCGAAGGCATCGGCCCGAAAATCGCCGCATCGGTCGTGTCTTTCTTCCGGGACCCGCAAAACCGGGCGATGCTTGCGAAACTCAGGAAAGCGGGTGTGCGAATGGAAGAGCCCGGCAAGGCCCCGCTTTTGATCCCGGACAGCCCTCTCAATGGGAAAAAGATCGTCTTCACCGGCGAACTCTCGGCGATGACCCGAATAAAGGCTCAAGACCTGGTTAGGGAAAGGGGAGGGATTCCTGTCGACCATGTGAGTGCCAGCGTGGATTTTGTCGTGGTCGGTGAGAATCCGGGAAGCAAGGCGGAAAAGGCACGTCGGCTTGGCCTGGAAATTCTGGATGAAAAGCGATTTATGCAGCTTCTGGAAGGAAGGCTTGAAGCGGAAAAGGAGGAAGCCTGATGCCCATCGGCAAGGATGAAATCCTGCGCATCGCCCGCCTTGGGCGGCTTTTTGTGAGCGAAGAGGAAGTCGGGCCGCTTCAAAGGCATCTCAACGGAATCCTGGAGCATTTTGAACGGTTAAAAAGACTGGACCTGGAAGGAATTGACCCTTTTGCCCTCGAGGAGGAAGCGACCGGCTTCCTCCGGGAGGATGCCGTCTCTGCCTGGGCTGGCAGAGAAGAAGTCTTGCAGCAGGCTCCGAACCGGGAGGGCGATTTTTTCCGAGTTCCGCGGATCCTTGAAGAAAACGAAGAAGAGGTGTCGCCCGATGAACGCCGTTGAGATAGTCAAGGCGGTCAAGGATGCAAGGATCCCTGCCACCGAAATTACAGGGAAAGCGATTGAAAGGATCCGGCAGGTCGATTCGGAAGTACGGGCCCTGCTGACTCCTCTTTTCGAGCGTGCCCTTGAAAAAGCAGCGGAAATCGACCGCAAAATCGAGCACAACCAGGATCCAGGGCCTCTTGCAGGAGTCCCGGTCGTGGTCAAGGATAACCTCTGCATGCGCGGTCTGAAGACGACTTGCGGAAGCCGAATGCTCGAGAACTGGTGTCCCCCATACGACGCCAGCGTAATCCGTTTCCTGGAGGAAGCCGGTGCGGTCGTCCTGGGTAAGACGAACATGGACGAGTTCGCCATGGGCAGTTCAACGGAGAACTCGGCGTTCTTCCCGACAGCCAATCCATGGGACCGAGAACGGGTCCCGGGAGGGAGTTCGGGCGGGAGCGCCGCCGCGGTTGCCTGTGGTTATGCCCCTCTTGCGCTGGGAAGCGATACGGGAGGGTCAATCCGGCAGCCAGCGGCTTTTTGCGGTGTTTACGGGCTGAAACCCACTTACGGCCTGGTGAGCCGGTTCGGGCTTGTGGCCTTTGCCTCTTCCCTGGACCAGGTGGGCCCCTTTTCGAGATCCGTCGAAGACCTGGCCCTCGCGCTGAACGTCCTTTCCCGTCCCGATCCCGCTGATGCCACGTCAAGCAGGAGGAAACGGCCGGACTACACGGCCTGCCTTGGGAAAGACGACCTGAAAGGCCTGAAAGTGGGAGTTGTGACTGAATTCGAAAATTACCCGGTACAGCCCGAAATCAGGGAGGCCCTGGCGAAGATCGAAGCCATCCTGCGCGGGGCCGGTGCAGAGTTTGTGCCGGTAAGCCTTCCTGCGACCATCGAGGCCGGACTCCCCTGCTATTACATCCTTGCTCCCGCGGAGGCGAGCTCGAACCTGGCGCGCTATGACGGGGTAAGATACGGAATTTCAGCGAAAGCGGAAAACCTGATGGATCTCTACATGAAGACCCGGGGGCTTGGTTTCGGTCCGGAGGTGAAGAGAAGGATCCTCACCGGCACTTATGTCCTCAGTTCGGGATATTACGATGCCTACTACCTGGTTGCACAAAAGGCCCGGATCCGGATTTCCCGGGAATTCCGCGAGGCCTTTCTGCATGCCGATCTGCTCCTCATGCCCACGACACCGACGCTTCCCTTCAGGAAAGGGGAGCACCAGGACGATCCGATCCAGATGTACTTGAGCGACGTGTTTACGCTCCCAGTCAATCTGGCCGGTTTGCCAGGATTGTCCCTGAACGCAGGATACAGTTCGTCAGGACTGCCGGTGGGGGTTCAGTTCGTTGGACCGAAGTGGGGAGAGGAAACGCTTCTGGCCGCCGCGGAGGCGGTCGAGCGTGTGCTTGGGAAACCGGCCTGCGCGCTTGGAGGTGACTGAGCTTGAGGAAGCCGAATACCCCGGTCATCGGGCTGGAAATCCATGTCCAGATGAAAACCGGCAGCAAGCTCTTTTGCGCTTGCTCGACGGATTATATCGGAGCGGTTCCGAACACGAACGTCTGCCCCGTTTGCCTCGGACTCCCGGGAACATTGCCCGTCGTCAACCGGAAGGCGGTCGAGTATGCCGTACGAACCGGGCTTGCCCTTGGCTCGCGAATCGGGTTATCTACCCGGTTTCACAGGAAGAACTATTTCTATCCCGACCTGCCGAAGGCCTACCAGATCAGCCAATATGACGTCCCCCTGGCGGTTGGGGGGCATCTGCCGATTGGAGAAGAACAAGACCGCAAGTGGATACGGATCACACGGCTCCACCTGGAAGAGGATGCGGGCAAACTCGTTCACTCTGCCCGGGACGGGAGGCTTGGAAATTCCGAATACTCGCTGGTGGATTACAACCGCGGCGGGGTCCCCCTGATGGAGATCGTTTCCGAACCGGAACTTGCCACACCCTCCGAGGCTCGAGATTTCGTATCGAGGCTTCGCCAGCTGGTGCGCTTTCTCGGGGTTTCAGACGGAGACATGGAAAAGGGATCCCTGCGGGTAGACGCCAATATTTCCCTGACCGGTCCCGATGGAGAGCTTGGGACGAAGGTGGAGGTCAAGAACATGAACTCCCTTCGGGCCCTGGAAAGAGCATTGGAGTACGAGATCGCCAGGCAGCAGGAGTGCCTCGGCAGGGGGGAAAGGATCCTGCAGGAAACCAGGCACTGGGATGACGGGAAAGGGGTGACATGCGGGACCCGGGGAAAGGAGGAAGCCCACGACTACCGTTATTTTCCCGATCCCGACCTGCCGCCGCTGGTCCTTTCCCGCGATTTCGTGGAAGAACAGCGGAGACTCCTGCCGGAACTGCCGTGGGACTTGAAGGAGCGATTTGTCAGGGAGCACCGCCTGTCTATTGAAGACGCTTCGGTCCTGACCGAATTGCCTGGAATCGCGAAATATTACGAGAAGTGCATCCGTGAAGGAGCCAATCCCCTAAGGGCGGCGAACTGGATTCGGACGGAAGTCATGCGGGTGCTGAACGAGAAGCGGATTTCGATCGAGGCTTTCGCCTTGTCACCGGAGAAATTTTGCGGCTTGCTGGCAAGGATCGAAACAGGCGCGGTGTCGACGACGCTGGCAAAAGAACTTTTCGAAAAAATGGTGGACGAGAACCTTAGTGTGGATGAAGCCCTCAAAAAGGCAGGATCCCCTTCGGGCAAAGTTACGGGGGACGATCTGCGGAAGATGGTGAATCTCGTTCTTGAAAGGGAACGTTTAACGGTCGAGGAAATCCAGACGGGAAAAGATGCAAAGGGGAAAAAGCGTTCCTTCCTCTGCGGCCTGGTCATGAGAGAGTCAAAAGGGCAGGCCGATCCCGGGGAAGTGAGGAAAATTCTTGCGGAAATCCTGGATCGGTGAAATCGGGGCAGGGAAAAATCTGGATTTTTGCTAGAATAGCAAAAGTGTGATTCGAAACGCGGTACCAACGCGGAAAGAAACGAGGAGGTCGTTAGGAGATGGGGATGAGGAATCCGGCTGATGTGAGAACCTTTGCAATCGTGGCCCACGGCGGGGCGGGGAAAACGTCGCTGGCCGAAGCCATGCTTTTCGATACGGGAGCCATCAACCGAATGGGGAAAGTGGAAGACGGAACGACGACCACGGACTTCACACCAGAAGAACAGAAGCGCCAGATTTCGATCAACACGTCCGTTGCGACTCTCCGGCACAAGGGGAAAACGCTCTTTGCGCTCGACACCCCCGGTTTTGCCGATTTCATCGGTGACGTGCGTTCGTCCATGCGGGTTTCCGACTCGGCCGTGGTGGTGGTCAGCGGCGTACACGGGGTGGAGGTCCAGACGGAAAAAGACTGGGAGTTTGCCGAAGACTTCCGGATTCCTGTCCTTTTCTTTGTCAGCAAGATGGATCGGGAGAACGCCGATTTCGACCGTACCGTGGGAGAGCTGCGCAAGTATCTGAGTGAAAAGGCCGTCCCTCTCTTTCTGCCCATCGGAAAGGAAGCTTCGTTCAAGGGAGTCGTGGATGTCCTAAGCGGGAAGGCTTTCCTCTACCGGGGAGACGGAAGCAAGGACTTTACCGAAATGGATGTTCCCCCCGAAATGGCGGATGAGGTCCAGTCTGCCCGCGAATCCCTCGTCGAACGCATCGTCGAGGCTGATGATGAACTGATGATGCGATACCTCGATGGGGAGCAGATTTCCACCGAGGAACTGTCGAAAGCATTGAGAACAGCCGTCGCTAAACGGAGCCTTTTCCCTGTTTTCCCGGGCTCCAGCACCGCGAATGTCGGGATTTGCCAGCTCCTGGATGTCCTGGTGGATGTTATGCCATCGCCTCTGGACATGCCCCCGAGAGAGGCCCAGAAAAACGGGGAGACGATCCAGGTCAAGCCCGGGCTTGACGAGCCGTTTTCCGCACTCTGCTTCAAGGTCATGGTGGACCCCTACGTCGGCAAGCTTTCCTTCCTTCGGGTCTTTTCCGGAAGCCTGACCAGTGACCAGGTTCTGTATAACGTGAACAAGGGCGAGGAAGAGAGGATCAGCGCCTTCAAGTTCATGAAGGGCAAGGATGGAGAAGATCAGAAGGAGATCGTCTGCGGTGACATCGTCGTGATCCCCAAACTTCATTCGACGACGGTCGGAGACACCCTGGCGACCAAGGGAACGTCCTTCCAGTTCCCGCCGATCCAGTTCCCGCAACCGATTTATAGCGTGGCGGTCACGCCCAAGAGCCGGGCGGATGAGGACAAGCTCAGCAACGCGATCCACCGGATGAGGGAAGAGGACGCGACCCTGCATTTTGAAAAGAACCCCGAAACGGGAGACAATGTTTTGTCCGGGATGGGAGACGTTCATCTCGACATCGTTCTCTCGAAGATCAAGGACCGTTATGGTGTCGAACTGGAAACGGGAACCCCGAAGGTCCCATACCGGGAAACGATCAAAAAACCTTCGAAAGCCCAGGGGAAATACAAGAAACAGACGGGCGGACGGGGCCAATACGGAGACGCGGTCATCGAATTTTCGCCGCGTGAGCGGGGGTCGGGATTTGAATTCCAGGACAAGGTTGTCGGCGGGGTCGTTCCGAAATCCTTCATCCCGGCTGTTGAAAAGGGGTTGAGGGAGGCGATGACGAAGGGGGTTCTTGCCGGTTTCCCGACGGTAGACTTTACGGCCGCCCTGGTATTCGGATCCTATCACGACGTCGATTCCTCCGAAATGGCTTTCAAGATCGCTGCTTCCATGGCTTTCAAGAAAGGGATCGCCGAGGCTTCTCCTGTTCTCCTTGAGCCGATCATGAATGTTGAGGTGGTCGTGCCGGAAGAATACCTTGGAGATGTCATGGGAGATTTCAATAGCCGCCGCGGGAGGATCATGGGAATCGACAGCCGGGGCCGTCTCCAGGTCGTGAAGGCGCAGGTCCCGCTCGCGGAAATGTTCAGGTACGCGATTATCCTGCGCTCGATGACCTCGGGACGAGGGTCTTTCACGATGAGCTATTCCCATTACGAGGAAGTTCCCGCTGAAATTGCCAAAAAGGTGATTGCCGCTCATAAGGTCGAGGAAGAAGAGGAAAACTGAAGGAAATTTACAGGTGGTTTACACAAAAAAGAGGAGGGGGGCTCCCCCCCTCCTCTTTTTTGTCTTAAAGCGGGTTTTTCTGATTTTACCCCCTCAGGGCTGATTCGACCGCAGGAAGGTTCGAACCCATCTTTCGGGATAGATGGGAAAGGACCCGCACGAGACTTCGTGAATCCCCGTACGGCTTTGCACCGAGAGGCTGAAGGTGAAGTTGACCCGTCAGGCAGTTGAACGAGCCTTCCCTTTCTGTCCAG
>JAAYVK010000073.1 GCA_012517195.1 Synergistaceae bacterium
CCCGGTACCCGAAGGAAATCCCGATGGGGTATTCCCCGGCCCCGGCCATCTTCGCCGGCTTGGACCCGGAATGCGTGTAGACCGCAATGTTCTCGTTCAGCTTGTCCATGAACTCCCAGGCCTTCTTTTCACCGAAAAGCTGGATAAGAGCGGAAACGGTAAGGAAGCCCGTGCCCGACGAAGCCGAGTTCGGCATGGTAATCAGACCCTTGTACTCGGGCTTTAGAAGATCCGCGTAGCTTTTCGGGGGGTTCTTTTCCTACAGTTCCACTGTATTGCAGACGAAAGCGGTCATCCTCTCTGTTGCTTCCCCCTGATATAATGAGATAAAGATTGAATATTCCCTGAACGGAGGCGGTCTTTCGTATGTCAAAGCGGCCTTTTTCGATTCTTCTCGGAGCCTTCCTTTTTGCGTTCATCCTTGTTTCCGGAGACAGCGCGCAGGCCAAGATGCGGGTCGCAGTCCTCGATTTCCAGGACAATTCTGGAGCCGGGGCCCCCGGGGCGGCCATTGCGGACATGATGACCACGGAACTGTTCAATTCCGGCGTCTTCACCGTCGTCGAACGGAGCAAGCTGGAAGCCCTGGCCACGGAACAAAGGCTCGCGGCCCAGGGGCTGATCGACCCCACCAGTGCCGTGGAAATGGGAAAGGTCCTCGGCGTTGAGGCCCTGATCACCGGATCGATCACCCAGTATCAGTACAAAGCCTCCGGCGGCGTCATCCCGCTGCCTTTCGGCAACATGAGCGGGGTAGCGGTTGGCAGCGAAACGGCGTACGTCACCCTGGATGTTCGGATGATCAACGCCAAGACCGGGGAAATCCTCCAGGCGATCAAGGAACAGGGGGCCGCTAACCAGACCCAGGGAGGACTGGCTTACGACTGGGCCGTCTTCGGGACCGGCAAGGCGGGCGGAATCCTGGGGCAGGCCACCTACAAGGCTGTTACCAAGATCGTTGAAAAGCTGAAGGCCACCGGGGCATCCAACGGGGGCAGCGCCTACAACGTGGTGCAAGCCAACGTGACCGAGATTCTGATCGATGCCGGTTCCGCAAACGCGGGGGCCAAGGTCGGAGACCTTTTCCTCATCTACGCCGAGGGTCAGCCGATCATCGGCCTCAAAGGGGAGATCCTGGACGTGGAGAAGATCAACCTGGCGGTCATCCGTCTTACCGACGTCCAGCCCCAGTATTCGCGGGGAGAGCTCCTGAAGGGCTCCGACGTCCGGAGGGCGGACAAGGCAGTTCCCTTCTTCGGCGATCCCGCCACGGTGAAAATCGGTATCCGTTAGAACCGCGCGGACATTCGGAGAGGAGGGATCTCCTTGAACTGGATTGGGAAAAAAGGGTTGTGCCTGATCAGCGCTTGCGTTCTCCTTCTGATGGCGGCTGGAAGCGCCCTTGCGGCCCTTCCGCCCCACAAGCGGATCTGCGTCCTGGTCTCTGAAGAGGCCAGCGGGTGGTTCCGGCAAAACCTGGCGGTCGGAACCGCCGAAACGCTCATCAAGCAGGAACTCCTGGCGAACGGCTACCCGGTGGTCAACGAGGCCATGGTGGAGAAAGTCAAAAAGGATCAGCGGGCCAGGCTTCTGGAGCAGGGGAACCCGAAGGCCATCCGGGAACTTGGAAAAATCTACGACATCCGGATCTTCCTGGTCGGAAAGGCAACCCTGGCCGAACCGGTGAAAAACGATTTCGGGACTTTCACGGGAACGGCAACCGTAGCGGTTCAGGCCTATTCCGCAAGCGACGCGAAATACCTCCTGGCGGAAACCGCCTCGGCGAAAGAGCTTGGAGGAACCCCCGACGAGGCTGCCCAGAAGGCCCTTGAAACGGCCGCCAGGACCATCGCGAAGAAGCTGGCCTCCGGGGGAGGCGGAGCGTCACCGAATGGAATCCCCCTTCAAATGCGGATCGTCGTGGAAGGCATCACGGACTTCAAACTGGCCAACGAGGTTCTCTTCGCCTGCCGGAAAATCAGCGGAGTGACCGAGGCGGAAATCGAGAGCTACCAGGAAGGGATTGCGACGATCCGGCTGGCCTACCGAGGCAGTTCAAAAGAACTCGGAGACGCCCTGTCCCGCCAGGGACTGCCCATCACCGTAACGGGTGCCGCCGGAAACACCGTCCGCGCAAAGGCGAACTA
>JAAYVK010000074.1 GCA_012517195.1 Synergistaceae bacterium
CCCTCCGCTTAGAGAGGGGCCATAGTCCAAAGGGAGGAGGTGATCCAGGTGCGACCTTACGATTTGATGCTTCTGCTTAGAACCGATGTTGAAGACCACAAGGCCTTTCTTGATGATGTCCAGGCGCTGGTCAACACGTTGGGCGGCGAAGTGGCGAAGGTCGACGTCTGGGGAAAGAGGAGGCTGGCCTATCCTGTCGAAAAAGAACAGGAGGGCTTCTACGCCATCTTCAACATGAAGCTTGATCCCGCCCAGGTCGTTGAACTCGACCGGGTGCTCAAGCTTCGTCCCCAGGTCTTGCGTCATATGGTCATCCGTCTTGACGAGTAGGAAGGACGGTGGTCGGGTTGTCAAGAGGTTTTAACAAGGTGGTTCTTATGGGCAATCTTGCCCGTGACCCCGAGATCCGGTATACCGCTGCGAAACAGGCTGTCGCCAAGCTAACCGTGGCCGTCGGCCACCAGTACAAGGGGAAGACCGGCGAGATGGTCGACCAGACGGACTTCATCCCGGTGGTTGTTTGGGGGAGCCAGGCGGAAAACTGCGAGCGGTACCTTCGAAAGGGCAGGCCTGTTCTCATCGAGGGGCGGCTTCAGGTTCGGAGTTACGAGACAAAAGAGGGGGAAAAAAGGACCGTCACGGAAGTCGTTTCCCAGAATGTCGTTTTCCTGGGAGGCCGCCGGGATGAAGAAACAGCTCCGCCCCCTGTCCCGAGGGCTAATGGGCAACTGTCCAGCCTGAGAGAGGAAAAGGCCTTCGAAGATTTCCCGATGGATATAACGGAGATGGAATCCGAAGACGAGGCCGATATTCCTTTTTAAGCCGCCTCTTGCAAGATGTTGAGGAAAAGGAGGCATCAGACGGATGGCTTTTACAAAAAAGAGGACCCGGCGTCGTCCGAAAGTCTGCCAGTTCTGTGCAGATAAAATGGAGCACGTCGATCCGAAGGATATCGAAAAGCTGCGCCGCTTCATCACCGAACGGGGGAAGATCGTCCCCCGCCGGGTTACGGGAAATTGTGCAAAGCACCAGAGGCAGTTGACTCGGGCGATCAAGTGCGCTCGAATCATGGCCCTTCTCCCCTTCTCGGCCGACTGATCGGTTCGGGGAGGCTGGCGGAAAGGTGCGGGGAGGGGCGCTAGGCTCCTCCCCCTTTTTTGAATACGGAGGCCCTGAATGACCCGAACAAAGGCACTGGTCGAGTCTTCACTGCTTGTTTCGCTTGCCGTTGTCCTTTTTTTGGCAAGCAACACGATCCCGATTGTCGGAATCGCCTTCACCTTTCTATGCCCGGCCCCCCTCGTTGTCCTGGGGCTGCGGCATAGCCTCGGGAGGGCCGCGCTCGGTGCCGCCGTGGCGACGGTGATCGTGTCGATCGTCCTCGGATTCGTCGGGGGGCTGTTTTTCCTCTTCGGTTTCGCGGTTCTCGGCGTTGCGCTTGGTGTTCTCGGGAAAAAGAGGGAAAATGCGGTGGAGATCGCTCTCTACGGCATTCTCGTTTCTTTGGCCAGCAAATTGCTCCTCATGGTGCTGGTGACCCGACTGACGGGAGTGAATCCTTTCTCCCTCGATACGGCCGAATTTGACGCGATCCTTGATCGGGTCTTGTCCCTTTATTCCAAAACGGGCCTGATTCCCAGGGAATCCCTGTCGGTCATGCGCCGGCAGTTCGAAGCGACTTTCCGCTTCATCCCGCAGGTTTTTCCTGCTCTCCTCACGATCGCGGCAGCCTTCGACAGCATCCTTAGCTACGTGGTCAGCCGGGTGGTTCTCATGCGGCTCGGCCGCGGCGTTCTCCCGCCGCTTCCCCCTTTCGGCGAGTGGCGCTTCCCCAGGAACCTCTTCTGGGCCCTTCTCGCTTCCGCAATTCTGCCTTTTTTCGGGGGGAATGGTCCATGGGGAGAGATCCTGCAGAGAGCGGGGATTAACCTCCGGCTGCTCGTTTCACTGATCTTCATGGTTCAGGGAGTTTCCGTGGCCTGGGCCTTGCTGGGCAGAACGAAACTCTCCAGCCGAACGGCAAGAGGCCTTATAATTTTCGTGGCGATCCTGGTCCCGGTTCTATCTTACCTTCTCATGATCGTTGGACTGGTTGATATCTGGTGGGATCTTCGAGCCCGCCTCTGGAGGTGACAACAATGAAAGTGATCCTGAAAGAAGATGTGAGCAAGATCGGGAAAAAGGGAGAATTGCTCGAGGTTTCTGACGGATACGCCCGGAACTACCTTTTCCCCAGAGGCCTTGCCGAAGAGGCGACGGAAGGTCGCCGAAAGGAGTGGGAAGCGAAGAAAAAGGAGCTTGCCCAGAAAGCGACCCGCGCAGAAAGAGCCGCCCAGGAAGCCAGAAGGAACCTGCAGGGGAAACAGGTGACGGTCAAGGCCAGCGCAGGAGAATCCGGAAAGCTGTTCGGTAGCGTGACGAGCGCGACGATCGCGCGCGCGATCGAGGAGCAGCTCCACGTCGTGGTTGACAAGAAGGACATCCGGCTGGAAGAGGCCATCCGGCAGGTTGGCCGGCACCCTCTGACCGTCAGGCTTTACCCGAACATCGAGGCGGAATTGAGCGTCCTGGTGGAGGCGGAGTAAATTGTTGAAGAACGCCTTCGAGAGGATCCCGCCGCATAGCCTGGAGGCGGAAAGAGCGGTTCTGGGGGCCTGCCTGCTGGATCGGGATGCCCTTCTTCTCGTGACGGAAACTCTCTCCGGAGAAGATTTCTACGAAACCCGGCATCGCCTGGCCTTCGAAGTGATCCTCGATATGGCGAGGAAAGACAAGCCCGTTGACCCGCTGACGGTCTGGGAGGAAATTTCCAGGAGAGAACTGGCGGACCGTCTTGGGGGGCAGGGCTTCATCGCGGGCCTGGTCGACACCGTTCCGACCATTGCCAACGTGGAATACCACAGCCGCATCGTCCGGGACAAATCGGTTCACCGCAGACTCGTCCAGGTCGGAAGCGATATCGTCAAGCTCGGCTACGCTGAGGATCGGGAAATGGAAGACATCCTCGACGAAGCCGAGAGGGCCGTTTTCGAGATCACCCGACGGGGCGGGGAGAAGAACTTCCGCCACATCGGGGACATCCTGGGGGCCGCCTTTCAGCAGATTGAAACCCATTACCAGCAACAGGAGCCGGTCACGGGCGTTTCTTCGGGCTTTGTTGATTTCGACCGCCTGACTGCTGGCTTCCAGCCGGGAAGTCTCAATATCATCGCGGCGAGGCCTTCCATGGGAAAGACAGCCCTGGCCTTGAACATCGCCCAGCACGCTGCGCTGGAAAGGAAAAAGCCGGTTCTCGTGTTCAGCCTGGAAATGGGCGGAGAGCAGCTGGCCCAGCGAATGCTCGCCTCTGAAGCCCGCGTAAACGTCCACGACCTGAGGACCGGAACGTTTCATGAAAGCGCCTGGGAGGCCCTGGCAGATGCGGCAGGGCGTCTTTCCCAGGCTCCGATCTACATCGACGACAGTTCCGTGCTGTCCACCCTTGAACTGCGTGCGAGGTGCCGCCGCTTCAAGGCCAAAACAAACGAGGTGGGCATGATCGTTGTCGACTACCTTCAGCTGATGCACCTGCCCCGGCCGACGGACAGCAAACAGCAGGAAGTCGCGGAAATCTCCAGAGCCCTCAAGGGAATCGCGAGGGAACTGGATGTTCCCATCATTGCTCTATCCCAGCTTTCCCGGGCGGTTGAGCAGAGGCAGGACAAACGGCCCCAGCTCTCTGACCTCCGGGATAGCGGTGCGATTGAACAGGATGCCGATCTCGTGATCCTGCTTTTCAGACCAGGCTATTACTCGACAAACCCGGAGGAAGAAGACAACATCGCAGAGGCGATCATCGCCAAGCACAGGAACGGTCCAACGGGGACCGTCCCCCTGATTTTCATCCGGGAATACACCCGTTTTGTGAACGCCGAAAGATTCCGCCCTTCCTAGGGCAGAGCGGGGGCCGGAGAAAACCATGAAGAGAACCCCGAAAGCACCCCGGGAATTCGTTCCCGCAAATCCCGTCGGAGGCGGAGAAAAAAAGCATCCGGAAGGATTCATCCCGGAGTGGTTCTTCTACCCGTTGATCACCGTTTCACTCGTGGTCCCGAATCTTGTTTTTGCACCCGGTGGCTTTTTTTTCCAGTCCCTCCACATCCTGAAATGGGTCACCGCCTTTACGCCGATCGCCATCCTTGCCGTTGCAGCCGGGGTGTCAATCGTGATGGCACCGAACGATCGGCCGGTTTTCCGGGTGGATCCGCTCGGGTGGCTGTGGCTCTTTCTCCTTCTCTACATTACCGCGCAGCCGCTCTGGGTCAGGGTGACTTCCGTCCCCACCTTTATGCGTGAATGGCTGTTCTTCGCCACCCTTTTCATCACCATGCTTCTTTGCTCAAACCTGTTCCGGCGGCGGGACATGATGATGCTGGTGCTTTTTGGAGCGGGCCTGAACGCTGCGCTGAACATTCTTTTTGCCGAGCTGCAGGTCCGGGCGGTCCGGCTTCCATTCTTCATCCTGCCTGTTCCGGGCAACTACGTTGGCAACACCGGCCAGCAGAACATGCTCGGAATCTGGGTTGCCATGGCGGTCCTTTCCGGACTTGCACTGCACATGATGCTGCTGGAGGAAAAGGCGCAACGCCGCAACGACCGCTTTCCCCTGGTCCTCGTCGGGTTGAACCTTTCGATCCTGGCGGTCAACGCCTGGGGGGTGTTTTCCACGACGAGCCGGCAAAGCCTTCTTGCCCTTTTTGCAGGAACCGCGGTTTTCCTGCTCGCAGGAGCAAGAGTTAGGGGAAAGGCCTTCATACGATTGCTGCTTCCCGTTTTGCTGGTGATCCTTCTGGCCATGGGGGCGGCATTCCAGTTCAACAGCGGCCGGACACAGGCTCTGGTGGAGAAGGCCGAGAGCCTGGCGAAAGGGGCGGTCGGAGAAAAGAGTGAACTGTCCGAGGCCGACTCGGGCCGCCTGAGCATCTATGCCACGGCCCTGACAATGCTGAAAGCGCACCCGCTGGGCGGAGTCGGGCTGGGGCACTTCAAGTGGAACTACCTTGAAGCCCAGCGCGAACTTTTCCGGCAGCATCCCGGTTCGAAACTCAAATGGCAATACACGATGTGGGCCCATAGCGAAGTGCTGCACTGGTTCTGTGAAACCGGGCTCATCGGCGGGATCTTCCTGCTTTCCGTCCTGTTCTGGTGCGGCTTCCAGGTCCTGAAGGGGCTCAGGGCAAGAAAAGACGTCTCACTGGAAGGGCTTTGGGCTGTTGGCATGCTCGCGTTGATCTGGACCGTCGCCCTTTGGGGGGAAAGGCCGTTTCACCGGATCGAGGATGCCCTTTGGGTAAGCCTGGCCTTTTCTTTCCTGGGACGGGAATTTCTTCCGAAGGAGCTGGCCTGGGCCGAAATCCGCCGTCCCTGGATCTGGAAGGGGTTTGGCCTCACGATCGCAGTGATTGCCCTCGCAGCTCTCGTCCTCCTGGGGAAAGGCGTTGTTGCGGATCATGCGCTGGCTGCTGCACTCCAGACTCAGGATGCCTCGACCCAGAAATCATGGATCGATCGGGCGTCCAGGAGCCTGCTGTTCAGAGATCTTGCTGACCGTGCCTACGCGGAACATTACCTGGCCCTGGCGGTGGCTCGTCAGGACGGCCAGGCACTCGCGGAAGGACTGACAAGGCTTGAGAATTACTTTTTCCGACAGCCGCAGACCCGGGAACTGAACGTGCTGATCGGTTGGTACGGCCGGCTTGGAAACCGGGAAAAGCTGGAGCTGTTCACTTCCTACCTGAAGCCGGGATCCTATTCAATTCGACCGGCACCGAGTCTCTCTTCAGCGCCGTAACCCCGGGACTCCCCGGGGTTACGGGCTTTCGTTTCGGTTAGAACCCTAGAAGATCAGAAGAAGTTCACGGTACCTGGGGTAAGGCCAGAAGTCATTCCCCACGTGGCTTTCGGCCGAATCGCAAAGGCTTCGCATTTCACCCATCAGGGCCAGTCCTTCGGAGGTTACGGCTTCCGCACCTTCCTCGAGACTCATGGATGTTAAACGCGCGCGCAGCGACTGTGCCCGATCACAGGCTGAAACGAGTTTTTCACGAATTCTGGCCAGGGTGGCAATTTTCTCCCTGAAATGAGGCATTTCCTCTGAAAGCGTTTCGGTAAGTCCCCTGTAGGTCTTGATGTCCAGCTCGAGCTGGCGGGTGACTGCAGGGAGGATCCCTTCCCTGACCATGGATTCCAGAACCCCGAGTTCGATTTCGCGCGATTTGAGATACCGCTCGACCTGGATCTCGTAAAAGGCGGTAATTTCCCGGTCGGACATGATTTTCAGGCCGGAAAGCAGTTCCCGGTTTTCCGGGACGAGATAGTACGAAAGAGCTTCGGGAGTGGAATACGCTACGGGCAGTCCGCGCCTGACCGCTTCCCGGGCCCATTCATCGGAATAGCAATTGCCGTCGAAACGAACATTCCGACTCTCTATCGCCGCAAAACGGATCGCCTCAAGAGCTGCTTCCGAAACCTCGACCCCGTCGCCCAGGCGGTTTTCGATCAGGCCCGTCATTTGCTCCAGTCCCCAGGCCCACGCTGCCATCAGCATGGTCACGGGGCCCCCGAGAGATTGAGATGCGCCGGTTCCCCTGAACTCGAACTTGTTTCCCGTAAAAGCGATCGGAGCGGTCCTGTTCCGGTCCGTGTTATCCGCCTTGATTTCCGGCAACCTGTTGAGACCGAGGTCAATGGATCCTTTGGCCGGGATCGATTCGGGAAGCCCCTCCTCGATCCGGTCGAGGATCCTGTTCAGGACCTCCCCGAGGTAGACGCTCATGATTGCGGGAGGTGCCTCGTTGCCGCCCAGGCGGTACATGTTTCCCGGGGACGCGATGGAGGCGCGGAGGAGACTTCCGTAACGGGACAGACCAAGGAGAAAAGCGCCCAGGAAAGTCAGAAACTGGATGCTCCGTTTCTGGGGACCAGATGGGGAGAGAAGGTTTCTTCCCTCGCTGTCCATCAGGGAGAAGTTCGTGTGTTTCCCGCTGCCGTTCAAGCCCGAGAAGGGCTTTTCATGAAGGAGCAGCCTCAGGTCATGACGGCGGGCAAAACGCTTCATGACCGCCATCATCAGCTGGTTCTGGTCGTTCGCGAGGTTCGCTTCGGAAAATTCCGGGGCAAATTCGAACTGGCAGGGGGCGACTTCGTTGTGGCGGGTCTTGATGGCGATTCCCAGGCGCGCCAGTTCCCTCTGTACATCTTCCATGTAGGCGAGAACCTTGGGATGGATGGTCCCGAAGTAATGATCCTCCATCTGCTGCCCCTTCGGAGGCTGGGCACCGCATAGGGTGTGGCCGCAGAAGATAATATCTGGGCGAAGCCGTGCCTTGGATTCATTGACAAGGAAGAATTCCTGCTCCGCACCGATGGTCGCTTTCACCCAGCGGACCCCACGGTTTCCGAAAAGACGCAAAAGGCGAAGGGCACGGCTTTCAATGGCGTTGAGGGACTTCAGGAGGGGGGTCTTCAGGTCCAGCGGGGTTCCGTCGTAGGAAATGAAAATGGAGGGAATGCAGAGCGTCCCGCCCTTTTCCGTCTGAACGACGAAGGCCGGGCTGGAAGGATCCCAGGCGGTGTACCCACGGGCCTCAAACGTGGACCGCATCCCGCCGGAAGGCAGGGAAGAAGCATCCGGTTCGCTCTGGATGAGTTCACTGCCGGTGAAGGATTCCAGGGGAGTGCCCTCCATGTCGAGCGAGAGAAAGGCCATATGCTTCTCCGCTGTTTTCTCGGTACGCGGATGGAACCAATGGGTGTAATGCGTGGCTCCCTTGGAAAGAGCCCATTCTTTCATCGCCGAGGCCACAATGTCGGCAACTCCTGCATCGATCTTCTCCCCCGTATCGACCGCAGCCATCAGCTGGGCGAACACGTCCTTGGGCAGCCGTTCCCGCATGGCCTTACGGTTAAAGACAAGCTCTCCGAATGTTGACGATGGCCGTAGATCCGTCATCCTGTCCCCCTCCTCGGATCGATTTGGATAGGACATAGATAGCAGATAAAGACCCTTTTTGCAAGAGCTGACTTTTAGCTATGTTATTAAAAAAGGGAATTTAATGTCATAACAGGAGGCCTTGGGGCCTTAATGAAAAGGGGCCGCCCTTTGCGGGGCGGCCCCCCGGGAAAGGAGGAGCCTCTCAGAGGTTTTTGCCGTATTGTTCAGCGCGTTCCAGCCATTCGGTTCCTTCGATATCCCCGCGGAGATAGATACCAGGGGCCAAAAGTTCATGAAGGCTGTCCAGCCCAAGCAGCCTGCAGGAGGCCCGGTAGGCGAACCGGAGACCGTCGAAACAGTTTGGGTCAGTGTCTCCGGCGGTGGAGAAAAGAGCGGATTTTTTCCCTTTCAGGCTGAAGTCCGCGTTCTCTGCAACGAAAGGAAGGAATCGATCCATCACCGGTTTGATCTGCGCGCTCCAGGTATACCAGTAGAGGGGCGAAACGAAAAGAATGAGTTCAGACTGTTTGAGCGCAGCATAGATTTCCTGCATCGAATCGTTCAGCACGCAAGGTTTCCCGCCTGTCCAGCACTGCCGGCAATCCAGGCAGCCCGACAGTTTCAGTTCCGCCAGGTGGAACCGGTGGATTTCTCCCGCTTTTTTCCCAGCGCCCCGGAGGAAGGCCTCCGCGAGACTTTCGCTGTTCCCAGACTTTCTTGGACTGCCGAAAAGCACCGTTGTTCCTTTCATCTCCAAACCTCCTTTTCGAGCAAGTTTGTTTCCTCAAGCAGCTGAATGACCTCCTGCCGGTTCTTTGGGCCGAGTTCCGGAAGGGGCAAACGACAGGGACCTCCATAAAGGCCGATTGCGTCCAGTGCGGCCTTCAGCCCCGGAATGCCGTATCCTTTGGTAACAGCATGGTTCAGGCGAAGGACCCGATGCTGGATCTTTCGGGCTTCGTCGATCCTGCCCTCGAGGAAAAGGCTCATCAGGCGGCTGCAGGCTTCAGGCAGAAGGTTGGCCAAAGCCAGGGTCCCGCCCGTACACCCGACGGCCAGCCCGGGAAGGAAAAACCCACCTGAGCCGACAAATACCGAAAAGCCTTCCCGTGCTTCAAAACAGAGTCTCGAGATCTGGACGATATCACCGGACGTGTCCTTGATGCCGATGATCGCGGGGTGCGTGGAAATTTCCCGCACGTGCTCAGCGGTCAGGTTGAAACCCGTGTTTGCCGGCATATTGTAAAGGACAACCGGTACCGGGGAACCGTCGGCAAGTTTCCAGAAATACGTCCGCAAGGTTTCGACCGTGTTTTGTCCCTTGTAATAATGAGGAGGGAGGGCCAGGACCGCATCCGCTCCCGCGTCCGAAGCAGCGCGGCAAAGTTCCAGCGTTTCTGAAAGGCTGGGACAGTGAACTCCCATGACAACCGGAAGCTTTCCTTTTGTCCGGGATGTAACCCTTGCGGTCAGCTCAGCCCGTTCCGCAAAGGAAAGAGAGGGGAATTCCCCGTTGGATCCTCCGACCACGAGCCCCTGCAGGGGGGAGGAAAGCCATTTTTCCAGGTTCCTGTCCAGGGCTTCCCAGGCGATGGCCCCATCGGGATAAAACGGCGTGGGAATCGGGGCGTAGATTCCTTTGAGTTCCATTTCTGTCGTCACTCCTTTCGTCCAAAAGGAGTCTATCACAAGAGGAAAGCACCGGTGAGGGCGGATTCCGTATAATAGGGATGGGGCTTCGCCCCGCCGGGAGGGAGAATGGAGACCCTGAGAGTCGGTTTGTGTTCCTGGGCAGATTCCGGTCTGGTGAAGAGCGGATGGTATCCCGCCGAGGCGCGAAGCGCCGAAAGACGCCTTCGCTTCTACGCATCGAGATTCGATACCGTGGAAGTGGACAGCACCTACTATGCCATTCCCGAGGAAACCGCCGCCTGGAGATGGGCAGCGAGAACGCCGAGGGGCTTCCTCTTCAATGTCAAGGTCTTCGGCCTGTTTACCCTCCATGCCGTGGACCGGAAGCAAGTCCCTTCCTGGGCCCTGTCGGCGACCAAAAGCCATGACGGCCCGGACCGTCTTACCCTCCGCGACTTTCCGAAGAGTGTCCTCCTGGAAATCTGGGAAAGCTTCAGGCGAAGCATTGCTCCTCTTGATGCCACCGGGAAGATGGGATACCTTCTCTTTCAGTTTCCGCCGGGGATCGAGTTCTCGCGAGTCCTGGAAAAATACCTGCATCGGATCCGGGAGGTATCAGGGCCCCTGCGGATCGCAGTGGAGGCCCGAAACGGGAAGTGGATGGAGGGAAGCGCCGAGGACCGGTTCCTGGGGACACTTCGGGAGCTGAACATGGCCTATGTCGCCGTGGATGAACCGTGCCTGGAATGGACCGTTCCCCCGAAATGGCCGATTACGGCCAGCTGGGGCAGCGTGGTCCGCTTCCACGGACGAAATGCCGCGGCGTGGGAGAAACGGGGGGCCGGCGTTTCCGAAAAATTCCGGTACCTCTACACGCCGGAGGAACTGCATCCCTGGAAGAACAGGATTCTTGAGACATCGGCCAGGGTGGATCGGCTTTTTGTGATGTTTAACAACTGCCATGGAGATTACGCGGTAAGGAATGCTTCCTGGATGAAAAAGGCGCTGGGGTTGTCGGTCCAGGATGCGGAGGGTGCCCAGGGGATGCTGGATTATGGGCCGGATGAAGAACAGAAGATCCCGGAAAAGGAGGAACATACATGAAGATCAGGAGAACCTTTTCCTTTGACGCGGCCCACAGGCTGGATTCCTATCACGGCAAATGCGAAAGGCTTCACGGACACACTTACGCCTTTTCCCTGACGGTGGAGGGAAAGCCAGACGGAGAGGGAATGGTCATGGATTTCGTGGTACTGAAACGCCTGACGGAGGAGCAGGTCCTATCCAGGCTGGACCATGCCTTCCTGAACGACCTGATTCCGCAGCCCACGGCAGAGAACATCGCGGTCTGGATCTGGAGAGCGGTGGAAGAAGGGATCCGGCAAAAGGGAGGCAGGCTTTGCGAGGTTGAAGTCTGGGAAACGAAGGATTCATCGGCGATCGTGACTTGGGAGGATCTAAGATGAGGGACGTCCAGGGCGAGCGGGACACCCGGAACATTCCGATCGATCGGGTTGGCGTCAGCGGAGTTTCCTATCCGCTGGCCGTGATGGATCCAAGCGAGAACGTTCAGCATGTCACCGGGACCGTCAGGATGTCGGTTTCCCTTCCGAAGGATTTTCGCGGGACCCACATGAGCCGGTTTATCGAAGTGCTTGAAAAATGCAGGGGAAAGATGACCCTTGGAAACCTCGAGGAAATCGTGGATGCCTTGAAAGAGCAACTTGCTGCCCCGGAAGCCGAGGTCGCGATTGCCTTTCCGTATTTCGTAAGGCGGGCGGCGCCGGTCAGCGGGGCGGAAAGTTATACCCGGATCGACGTTGAATTCTGGGCGATGAAGGCAAGCCGGTTCGATTTCGTCCTTAAAGTCGCGGTTCCGGTCCAGACCCTTTGCCCCTGCTCCAAAGAGATCTCGGAATTCGGAGCGCACAACCAGAGGGCGCGGGTCGAAATCGAAACCCGGATGAGACGGCTCGTCTGGATCGAGGACCTGGTATCTGTGGCCGAGCAGTCGGCTTCCGCTCCCGTTTTGACGCTTCTGAAGCGGGAGGATGAGAAGGCCCTGACGGAAATGGCCTTTTTAAACCCCCGGTTCGTGGAAGACGTCGTCAGGGAAGTTTCCCTGAGACTCGACCGGGACGAACGGATCAAGTGGTACCGGGTTTCCGTGGTCAGCGATGAAAGCATTCACAACCACCAGGCCTTCGCGAGCCTGGAACGTTTCGTGTCCTTTCCGGCACGGTGAGAGGAGGACGGGGACATGAAAGTCCTTTTCGCGGGAAGCTCTTTCGATCGGATCAAGGAGAGTTTTATCTCACTCTTCAGCGGCCTTGATATCCGGATCGCCAGGGACGAGGAAATCAACGAGGCGCTTCCCTGGGCGGAGGTCCTGGTTACACCCCCCAGAGCGATAGACGAAAGCTTTCTGAAGCGGGCGGTTTCCCTCAGGCTGATCCAGCAATGGGGGACGGGAATCGAAGGGGTCGATCTAGGTGCCTGTTCGGCGCTCGGGATCACGGTCTGCAACGTTCCTTCGCGAGGAACGGGAAATGCGGAAAGCGTCGCGGAGATAGCCCTGATGCTGATGCTTTTGCTGGCAAGGAGGTTTTCGAGAGCCCAGGAAAACCTTTTGAAGATCGGACGGGTCCATGCCCCGAAAGGAATCACGCTATGGAAGCGAAGGGCTTGCCTGGTCGGACTCGGGGACCTGGGGCACTGCATCGCGGAAAGGCTTCTCTGTCTCGGGATGGAGGTCGTCGGCGTGAACCGGACCGTTCGTCCCGAATTTCAGGACTGGGGGCTCCGTTCTGTCCATCCTCTCGATGAACTCGAGAAGGCGGTGGTTGGCTGTGACTTTCTCCTTCTTGCTCTTCCCCTCAACAAGGATACAGCTGGGATCGTGGACCGGAAGATCCTCCGGGCCCTCGGACCGAAGGGCTACCTCGTGAACGTCGCCCGCGGCGGACTCGTTGTGAGAGAAGACCTGGAAGCCGCCCTGGATGCCGGGGAAATCGCCGGGGCAGGGCTCGACGTTTTCTGGGTGGAACCTCCGGATCCAAACGATCCTCTCCTCAGGCGCGCCAATGTGGTGGCAACACCGCACATCGGGGGCGTAACCGACGAAGCCCTGAACGGCGTTGCAAGCTTTATCCGGAACAATCTTGAACGCTTTGCCCGGGGAGAGGCACCCCTTTCGCAGGTCTTTCTTCCCGCGGGGCGGGCAGAAACGAGGCCGTGATGGTCCGCAGGCCGGCGATCCTGAGCGGTAAAGGCCTCGAAAAGATTCCCGGCCGTCATCCCTGGCTGTTCCGGGGAGATTTCGCCAGGCTTCCGATGGAGGAAGAGAACGGGGCCCTGATTCCGATCGCAGGGGAAAGGGGCGCGGTGGTCGGCTGGGGGCTGTTCAGCCCAGGTTCTTCGTTGTGCGTCAGGCTCCTTTCCTGGAAAGCCGAAAAACCGGACCTGGAACAACTGTTCGAAAAGCGGATCCGCGAAGCGGAAAACCGACGGAGGCCCTTCCTGGAAGGAAACGAGGATGCCTACCGGCTGGTTCACGGGGAAGCGGACGGGCTGCCTGGACTGGTTGTCGACCGGTATGGTCCGGTTCTTGTTCTGCAAACCCTGTGTGCGGGGATGTACCGCTCCCTGGAAATCCTTGTGAAAATCCTGGCCGCCTTTCCGGGAGTCGAAGCGCTGGTCCTGCGTAACGAGGCCAAATACCTCGCCAGCGAGGGGATCCCCAGGGAAAAGAAGCTGATATACGGAAAGCTGCCAAAACAAATCCCCTTCGCGGTTCAAACGGGGGAAATCAGGAGCCTGGTTGATCCCTTCAAAGGCCAGAAAACAGGGCTATACCTGGATGTCCGCCAGGCCCCAAGGCTGATCAGGTCCCTATGTCCCGGGGCGCGGGTCCTGGATGCATTTTCCTATACCTGCAACTTTACCCTTCACGCTCTTCGCTGGGGTGCAGCCGAAGTCCTGGCCCTGGACCAGTCCGGGGAAGCTCTGGCGATTGCAAAGGAAAACCTTGCTTTGAACGGTCTTTTAACCGGCGGGAAGTTTGCCCTGGAGGAGTGTAATGTCTTTGACCGCCTGAAAGAGCTGGATGAGCAAAAACGAATCTTTGACCTCCTCATCATGGATCCGCCTCCGTTTGCTCCATCGAGAAAACAGTTGGAAGGAGCCAGGAGAGGGTACAAGGAACTGGCGGTTCGCTCGTTGAAAATGACTGCGCCGGGCGGTTCGCTGCTGTTTTTTTCCTGCAGCCAGGCGTTCGGAAGGGATGTTCTTCTGGAAACTCTTTCAGCGGCAGCCAGGGACGTGAAAAGGGAATGCCGAATCACGGCGGAATTCCATCAGCCTGCGGACCATCCCGTCAGCCTGAATTTCCCGGAAAGTGATTACCTGAAGGGCTTTCTTCTGGAGGTGCAGCCATGAGGCTGGGAATCAAGGCGGTGCTTTTCGATTTTGACATGACGCTGATCGACAGCAGCCATGCGATTACCCGCTGTATGAACGGGATGGCGGAAGAACTGGACCTCCCGAGGGTGACGCGAAAGCAGGTTCTCTCCACGATCGGGCTTCCGATCGAGGCAGCCTGGCGGTCGCTTTGGGGCGATTTCCGGCCGGAATGGCTGGAGCATTACCGAAATCACTACAGCGCCATGGAGAGGAGTGAATTGAAAGCGCTCCCTGGCGCGGTTCCTCTGCTTGAGAAGCTGGGGCACCTGGGAATCAGGAGAGGAGTCGTGACGAACCGCCGGTTTGCCCGTGTTTCGGTCGAAGCGGTTGGACTGGCTTCCTATTTCGAAGCGATCGTCGGGCTCGAATCGGTGGAAAGGCCCAAACCGTTTCCCGATTCGCTGGAACTCGGGCTGAAACTTCTGAACGTTGATCGGGAAGATGCGGTCTTTGTCGGAGATACGGATATCGATGTCAGGACTGGGCTCGCAGCGGGCGTGAGGGTCGTGGGGATTGCTTCGGGCAACCATGCCCTGCGGGAACTCTCCGACGCAGGAGCCTGGAAAACGGTTCCTGACCTTGAGGCTCTCGGCAGGCTGTTGGGAGTCTGAGACCTGCCTGTGACGATAGGAATGGGGCCTTCATGTCAGACAAACACCATATATTGTGTTTCTGGTCTTGTAGAAGGGGGCATTCCGGGAGATAATGAGGTGGATGATGATTCCATGAGGAGGCCTCGCCATGAAAAAGAAAACGACCAAGCCGGTTTTCTCCCCAAACGCGGTCAAAGTCCTGGAAAAACGGTACCTGCGCAAGGATGATGCAGGAAATATCCTAGAAAGCCCGGAGGAAATGCTGTGGCGGGTTGCGTCGTCGGTCGCGGCGGCCGAAAAAAACTGGAACCAGGATCCGGAAATGCGTGCCGTTGAATTTTACGAGATCATGGCCTGCCTGCGGTTTCTCCCGAACTCGCCGACGCTGATGAATGCAGGCTCCCAGCTGGGGCAGCTTTCAGCCTGTTTCGTCCTGCCGGTAGGAGACAGCATGGAGGAAATCTTTGACGCGCTGAAGGCGACAGCACTGGTTCACAAGAGCGGGGGCGGTACCGGATTCAACTTCTCGCGCATCCGACCGGCGGGAGATCGCGTCCGTTCGACCTCCGGAATTGCATCGGGACCGATTTCCTTCATGGAACTGTTCAATGAGGCAACGGAAGTCGTAAAACAGGGCGGGATGCGGAGGGGGGCGAATATGGGAATCCTGGAAGTCTCCCATCCGGACATCTTCGATTTCATTCGGGCGAAGACCACCCGTGGAAGGCTTTCAAACTTCAACCTTTCGGTCGGGGTGACCGATTCCTTCATGCAGGCTGTCAAGGAGGAGGCCGATTGGGAACTCCGAAACCCCCGAACTGGAGAAGTGGTTTCCAGGGTCAAGGCCACCGAGCTTTTCGATCTGCTCGTCCAATCTGCCTGGGCGACAGGTGATCCCGGGCTGGTTTTCCTGGACCGGATCAACGAAAACAATCCGACCCCGCAGATCGGCCGGATCGATTCGACAAACCCCTGCGGAGAACAGCCGCTGCTTCCCTACGAAAGCTGCAACCTGGGATCGCTCAACCTGGTCCGGTTTTTAGACGGGCGGGGAGAGTTCGACTGGGAGGCCCTCGGGAAGGGCGTCGAGACAGCGGTTCGTTTCCTGGACGATGTCATCGAGATGAATCATTATCCGCTACCGGCGATCGGAGAGATGACGCGGAAGAATCGGAAAATCGGCCTGGGGATCATGGGATGGGCGGAAGTCCTCTTTGAAAAGGGAATCGCTTACGGAAGCAGGGAATCCCTGGAACTTGCCGAGCAGGTCATGTCATTCATCCAGTCGAGGGGGCATTCCGCGAGCGAGGATCTTGCCGAAGAAAGAGGCTGTTTTGCCAATTGGGAGGGCAGCCTCTGGGAGAAAAAGGGAAGAAAAATGAGAAACGCCACGGTGACGACCATCGCTCCGACGGGGACTCTTTCCATCCTGGCTGACTGTTCCAGCGGCATCGAACCCGTTTTTGCCCTTGCCTACCAGCGGAAGACATTCGAAACCGAAACCCTGAACGTTGTTAACGGCATTCTTCTCAGGAAACTTGAGGAGGCAGGACTGATGCGCCGGGGGCTGGTCGAAGCGATCGGCGAGTCCGGATCGCTAGAAAAACTGGACCTTCCGGAAGACTTCAAGAGGGTCTTTCGGACCGCTCACGAGATCCCGTTTGAAGATCATGTCCGAATGCAGGCCGCTTTCCAGAAGTACACTGACAACGCGGTCAGCAAAACGATCAATTTTCCGAACAAGGCAGGGCTGGAGGAAATCCGGAAGGCGTTCTGGCTCGCTTATGAATCCGCCTGCAAGGGGATTACCGTCTATCGGGACCGGTGCAAGGAAACCCAGGTTCTCTATGCCGGTCTTCAGGACAAAGAGGAACCTGTCGGAAGCCAGGGTAAAAGCGTTCCGAGACGCAGGCCCGCCATGCTCAGGGGAACGACGGTCAAGATTCCGACCGCATTCGGGAATCTCTATTTGACGGTAAACGAGATGGATTCCAAGCCTTTTGAGGTGTTCGCGACGCTGGGAAAATCCGGGAAAGATACGCAGGCCCATACGGAGGCCCTGGGACGCCTGATCTCGCTTGCCCTTCGAAGCGGGGTCCCGGTAGAAGAAGTCGTCAGCCAGCTGAAAGGAATCGGCGGCAGCCAGCCGGTCTGGGAGGAGGATGGGATCATCTTGAGCCTGCCGGATGCGATCGCACGCGGCCTGGAAAAGGCTGGGGGGTTCAAAGTTGAGGAAGCAACCGCCGAAATGTGCCCTTCCTGCGGTTCTGCCTTAATCCATAGCGAAGGCTGTACGCGATGCAGGAGTTGCGATTTTTCTAAATGCGATTAAAGTTAACGTTGGAGGATGACCGCTTGGATAAGAACCCCGCTGTCAACGGGAAAGAGGGCCGAAAACGGAACCTGAGGTGGGGCTATTGGGCGCTGTTCGTCGCGATCCTGGCCGGGAGCGCAGCGGCGTACTTCGCGTGGTGGTCCAATTTCAGGTCTCTGCGCCCGGAGTTTGCTGTCGCAGAACCCCTCTCGATCCGAGAAAAGGCACGGACACGGGGGGTCCTCCTTTGGAGCGAGTCGGTCCTCAGGGCTCCCCAGGAAGGAGTGGTTCATTACCCGCAGGGAACCGAGGCTGTCCGCGTTTCGAAAAACGAAGTCGTGGCGGAAGTGGTTTCCGGGAACAGCAGATCGGTTATCCGCGCCCCGTATTCGGGGTATTTCGTGCCCGGCCTGGACGGGCTCGAGGGAAAGTGGAACTTCTCTGACCTGTGGCCGGGAGACGGTCAGCTGCCGGGCGCAGCCACTTTCAGGAGGATTGCGGAGGGAAGCCGCATCAGGAAGGGAGATCCCCTGGGAAAAATCCTCCCGCAGCCGCAGGAATTGAGGGCAATTGCCTATGTTGAGGCGGACCGGGCAGTAAGAAAACAGATTGAGAACGGGATGCTTCTGTTCGCGCTTTCCCTGGAGAGACCGCAGCGGGCCTCGGTCAGGGCGGTTCAGGATTTCGGTCCGAAAGTGAAGGTCTACCTGAGTCTTCCTTCCTTCCCGCTCGGGATCTCCTTGACAAGGGAGCTGGAAATCGAGTTTTTCCAGGGGGAAGAAAAGGGCGTTGTCCTGCCGGAGAGCGCGATTCTCCAGAAGGAAGGGAAAATGGGTGTTTTCGCGTTTGTTTCGGGCAAGCTTGAATATCGTCCCGTCCTTGGCCTGCCGCTGCCCGGAGCCCGCTTCCTGGTTACCGAGGGGCTCCGGCCCGGTGATCTGGTTCTGACCCGAGCCGAGGCAGGAGCAGAAAGGAAGGTTTTGCTCTGGTGATCGACCTGGAAAAGCGATGCGCGGAAATCCGCTCACGAATCGACAAAGCCGCCCGGAAAGCCGGAAGGAACCCGGAAGGAATCGAGCTGATGGCGGTGACAAAGACGCGGGAACTTCCGGAGCTGATCGAGGCATGGGAGGTCGGGCTACGTCTTTTCGGCGAAAACAGGGTCCAGGAGGCGGCGCGGAAAATTGCTTCCTGGCCAGCGGAGCGCCGGGCGCAATGGAGACTGATCGGAAACCTGCAGAGAAACAAGGCCAGGAAAGCCCTTGAACTCTTCTCGAGGATCGATTCCCTGGACCGCCTGGAGCTGGCCTTTGACCTGCAGCGGGTTCTTTCTGAAACCAACCGGAAGATCGATGTCCTGATTGAAGTGAATACCTCGGGGGAACCCTCAAAGCACGGAATAGCTCCGAATGGCCTTGAGGAATTGCTGGAAGGGGTGCTGCAACGCTGCCCGAACCTCACCGTGAGGGGGCTGATGACCCTGGGCCCGCTGAATGCCGACCCCGGGGAAGTGGCCGCTTCCTTTTCCTTGCTGAGAGAGTTGCGGGACAGGGTGTCGAAGGAGTTTGGACTGGAAATGCCCGAGTTGTCGATGGGCATGTCGGATGATTTCGAGATTGCAATCGAGCAGGGCAGCACCTGTGTGCGCCTCGGACGCGCCCTTTTTGGGCCTAGGGAGTAGAGGAGGTGGACGGATTTTGTGGGAAAAGTTCCTGGCATTTCTTGGCCTTATTGAAGAAGATGACGAATACGAAGACGAAGAAGATCTGCGGGGCAGCGATTGGGAGGAGCGGAAACGGAGGGTTTTTCAGCCTGCGATCGGGAAAGCGGCTGTGATCCTTGTGAGAGGTCAGACTGCCGTTGAAAGGAAAGACGAACTTCTTGAAGCCCTTCGGATGGGGCAGATGGTGATCCTGGACCTCCGGGCGGTCGACCTGGAACCGGGGCAGGGACTTCTTGATTTCGTCTGTGGAGCCGTCTACTCGACGCAGGGAAAAGTAATCCGGGTTGCCCCGGGGGTTTTCCTTGCCACGCCGCACAGCCGCCTGCTGGAAACGTGGGAGGAACGGATGACGGAAACGGAGCCTGCCCCCGGCGGGGAGGAAGAGGGGGCGTGTGAAGCATGAACGGTCTTTTCACCCCGATCGACATCCAGCAGCAATCCTTCCGGCGGGCCCTGCGAGGCTATGACCCGGAAGAGGTTGACGAGTTCCTTGACAGGGTTGCGGAAAGCGTCCAGGGTTACGTTGAAAAAATCCGAGAACTAGAAAGAAAACTGGAAGTTGCGGAGGAGCAGATCCAGGAATGCCGCGAACTGAAACATTCATTGAATGAAGCGATCCTTTTCGCCCAGCAGAGCGCGGAGGAAAAGATCAAATCGGCCGCCCAGCAGGCTGAGCTGACGCTGAAGGAAGCTCGGGCCAAAGCGGATTCAATCCTCGAAGAAGCCCGGATGCGCATCGAGGAGCAAAAGAGGGAGATCGGCCGGCTAAGCCAGGTTCGTCAGCAGTTTGTCGCTGAGATGAAAGGAACGCTGTCGAAGTTCGAGACCCTCGTGGGCCTTGTTTCGGAAAGCCCGAAAGCGGAAGAGAAAAGGTGAAGGAAAAAACACTTGGGCTCGAATCTTCGGTCCTGACGATCAAAGGTGTTGGAAAGGCCCGTGAACAGATCTTGAGGTCGCTTGGGGTTTACACCCTGAGGGACCTTTTTCTCTATTTCCCGCAAAGATACGAGGACCGGAGAAGGGTTTCACGGATTTTAGAGCTTCAGGAGAGAAAGCCGGCACTTCTGGCCGGAACGCTGACTTGCGTGAGTCTTTCGAAATGGGGGAACGCTTCAGGAGGAAAGATTCGGTCTGTTCTTTCGGCGGTCATCGAAGACCAGGGTGAAACTCTCTCCGTCAAGGTGTTCAATGGAGGCGCCATGGCTTCGCGGCTGTCGGAAGGGATGAGAGTTTCTCTCTTCGGAAGGGCCGAAAGGGGAAAGAACGGCTGGGAAATGATCAACCCGGAGATCAGGATTCTCGATGGAAACGAGTTGCCGGAAACCGGGATCTTTCCGGTCTACCCGCTCGCGTCCGGGTTGAAGCAGCAGACCCTGAGAAAAATGATGAAGGGGCTTTTCGAGGGAGAGACTGCCAAGCTGCTGAAGGAAACCCTGCCCGAAGACCTGAGGAAACGCCAGGAACTCGTTGGGCTGCGGGAGGCGATCGAAAACCTCCATTTCCCGATGGATGAAAAAGCCTGGAAGGCAGGACGAAAACGGATCGTCTTTGAAGAGCTATTCCAGCTGCAGCTAAAGCACAGAAAAGCCCGGCTTCAGCATGCCGCCCTCCGAAGGGCACCAATCATCCGGGCCGGTGAGCGGACGAGAGCGTTCCTGGAGCGAGGACTGCCTTTTCGCCTTACGGACGGGCAAAGGCGGGCCCTGGAAGAGATTCTGGAAGACCTGGGAAATCCTGTCCCAATGAGGAGACTGCTCCACGGTGAAGTGGGAAGCGGCAAGACGGCCGTTGCTCTCGGAGCGGCGATGGCCGCTGTCGAATCGGGACTGCAGGTGGCTTTTATGGTTCCGACTGAAGTGCTTGCCCGGCAGCACTACCAGAGAACGAAGGGGCTTTTTTCCGCGGTCGGGGCGAAGTGCTGGCTACTGGCAGGAAGGGAAGCCTCCAGGGAACGGCAACGGCGCCTTGCTCAGGTTGAGGAGGGGACTTGCGGAATGCTTTTTGGAACACAGGCCCTTTTCCAGGAAAAGACCGCCGTGAAGAACCTCGGACTTGTGATCATCGATGAGCAGCACCGTTTCGGTGTTTCCCAGAAAGCCGCCCTCCTGGGAAAAGGGAACTCGCCCCACCTCCTGGTGATGTCCGCAACACCGATTCCGCGGTCCCTTGCCCTGACCGCGTACGGTGAACTGGACCTGACCCGCCTGAATGGGACGCTTCCGGGAAGAAAGCCCGTACGGACCTATCTCATTGAAAAGCGGCAACTAAAGGCCCTGTTCAAGCGGATTCGGGAGGAAGTGATTTCGGGAGGCCAGGTCCTGTGGGTCTGTCCTCTGCTGGAAGAAACGGCCCAACGGAAAGCGGTGCCGGTTACGGAGAGGTTGAAGGAAATCCGGAATGTTCTGCCCGATCTGCCATCCGGCTGGATTCACGGGAAAATGGATCCCCGGGAAAAAGAGGAAGCCGTGAGGGACTTCGAGGACGGAAACCTGAAGATCCTGGTCTCAACCACGGTGGTCGAGGTCGGGATCGATCTTCCGGGGGCCACACTGATCGTCGTGGAAAATGCAGAGTGCTTCGGCCTTTCTCAGCTTCATCAGCTTCGAGGACGGGTTGGCCGGGGGAACCGCGAGGGAGTCTGCGTTCTCCTCGTTCCTTCAAAAAACGAAAGTGCGGTGGAACGGCTGTCGATTTTCCTGGAAACGAACGACGGGTTCGCCCTCGCGGAGGAGGATTTGCGATTGAGGGGACCAGGGGCTCTTTGCGGGATTCGGCAGCACGGGCTGACGGAATTCAGGCTTGCCGATCCGCTCCATGACCGTGTCCTGCTGGAAAAGGCCAGAGAGGAAGCCCAACGGTTGCAGCCGGAAGAGGAGTTGCTGGATCTCTCCTCCTGGGTTTGCCGTGGATCCGGGGAAGGAGATTCAGAATGCCCGTTTCTGGGGTGAGGAAATTAGGCGGGAAACAGCGACTTCAAGAGGCGTTGGCCGGTCATCTGCTCAGGTGGCCGAAAACCGTCGAGCAGGCGAGGAAATGGCTGGAAAAGCACAAAGCTGGAAAACAGGAGGCCGAGGAAATCCTTTCCGACCTGATCCTCGCTGGGTTTCTGAATGATTCCCTTTATGCACGCCTCTTCGTCGAGGGACATTCCTCCTGGGGGGCCGATCGCCTCAGGCATGAACTGAGACGGAGGGGAATCGACGCAGCCCTAGCAGCTGCGGCCATTGAGGAGGCCGCGGATCCCGGGGCTGCGGAAGAGCTGGTCCGGGAATGGAGAAAAGACGGGGTCGATGACAGGAAGATCGCAGGGAGGCTGGCGAGAAGGGGATTCCCTTCCAGGGAAGTCTGGAAGGCCATGAATTCTTCTTGTCCAGGAGCGGAATAGAAGCTAGAATACCCTTGGAAACACGGTGTCCTGTCAACGACAAACGACAATCAGGCAGCATGCCGAACTTTGACAAATGAACAGGGGTGAAAGATGCATGTCGTTTATTGCACTTGCGGCAGCGGTCGCTTTCGGCCTTGCCATTGGATATTTGGTGCGCAGGTACCAGGACGAAAGGGCATTGCAGGGGGCTGGAACTCAGGCCCAGAAGCTGATCAAGGACGCGATCTCCGAGGGAGAAGCCAGGAAAAAGGAACTTCTCGCGGAGGGCAAGGAGGAAGTCCAGCGCCTGAAGCAGGAAGCGGATCGGGAAATTCGAGAAAGGAAGGCCGAGCTTCAGAGGCAGGAGCGCCGGCTGGAACAGAAAGACGAAAACCTTGATCGGAAGCTGGAATCCCTCTCGAAGAAGGAAGAGGAGCTCAGGGCAAAGCAGGAAGAAGCGCAGCGCCGGCTCGATGAAATCGAAACACTCAAACAGCAGCAGATCGAACGCCTGGAAGAGGTCGCAGCCCTGACCCGGGAGGAGGCGCGGGCGATCCTCCTAAAGGAAGTGGAGGAGGAAGCCGGGCATTTCATCGGACTTCGGCTCAAGGAGCTGGAGGAAAAGGCGAAGAGAGAATCCGAAAGAAAGGCACGGGAATACATCGCCACCGCGATTCAGAGATGCGCTGTTGAACAGACTTCCGAGATCGCCGTCAGCGTTGTCAGCCTCCCCTCGGATGAGATGAAGGGGAGGATCATCGGACGGGAAGGGCGGAATATCCGGACATTTGAAACGATTACCGGAGTCGACCTGATTGTTGACGACACGCCGGAAGCGGTTGCGCTGAGCAGTTTTGACCCGGTCCGCCGGGAGGTGGCCCGCCTTTCCCTGGAGAGGCTCGTTGTCGATGGGCGGATTCACCCGGCGAGGATCGAAGAGGTCGTGGACAAGGCAAGGAAGGACGTCGAGGAAATGATCCTCGAAGCGGGAGAAAACGCACTCCTGGAGGCCGGCGTCAAGAACCTGCACCCGGAACTGCTCAATATTCTAGGGCAGCTTCGCTTCCGCAACAGCTACGGTCAGAATGCCCTGGCCCATAGCCTTGAAGTTGCCCACATTGCCGGGATCATGGCGGCCGAGCTGGGGCTTGACGAGGCTCTCGCAAGACGGGCGGGGCTTCTGCATGACATCGGGAAGGCGGTCGATCACGCGGTCGAAGGACCGCACGCGAGCATCGGGGCAGATCTCGCGAGGCGTCACGGCGAAAGCCTCGAGGTGGTCAATGCGATTGCCTCTCACCACGAGGACGAAGAACCCCAGACCCTCTATGCGGTCCTGGTGGCTGCTGCGGATGCAGTCAGTGCGGCCCGGCCGGGAGCCCGGCGGGAAAGCCTTGATGCGTATGTCAAGAGGCTGGAGAAGCTGGAACAGATTGCAAAGACGTTTAATGGAGTGACGAAGGCTTTTGCGATGCAGGCCGGAAGGGAAGTCCGGATCATGGTGAACCCCGGAATTGCCGATGACGGTGAGATCCAGAAACTGGCCTACGACATCGCGAGAAAAATCGAGAACGAAATGAAGTACCCGGGACAGATCAAGGTGACCGTCATCCGGGAATCCAGGGCCTTCGAATACGCAAAGTAGGAACGGCATGAAGATCCTTTTTATCGGTGACATCGTCGGAAGCCCGGGCAGAAAGGCCGTTGCGGCCCTTCTGCCCCGTCTTCGAAAGGAAGCCGGCCCCTTCGATTTTGTGCTTGCAAACGGGGAGAACGCGGCAGCGGGGTTCGGCCTGACCGAAAGGGTCTTTCAGGAAATCCTGGATCTGGGGGTCGATTGCCTGACTTCAGGCAACCATATCTGGGACAAACGGGAGTTTCTGGAAATCCTTGCGGCTGAAGACCGTATCCTTCGGCCAGCGAATTACCCCCCTGGCTGCCCCGGACTGGGAGTAGCCCTGCTGGAACGGGGGAAAAGGCGGCTTGCAGTGGTCAATCTCCAGGGAAGAGTCTTCATGCCGGTGATCGACTGTCCTTTCCGGGCAGCCGATGCGATTTTGCAGGATGAACGAATGCCCCGGTGCGTCCTTGTCGATTTTCATGCCGAGGCCACCTCTGAAAAGAGAGCCCTGGCCCTTTACCTTGACGGGAGGGTTTCTGCCGTGATTGGGACGCATACGCATGTCCAGACCGCGGACGAGTCCATCCTTCATGGCGGCACAGCCTACCAGACGGATTGCGGGATGACCGGCGGGCATGGCGGAGTCATCGGCATGAAAAGAGAAGGGGTCCTGCCCCGTTTTCTAACCGGGATGCCCACCAGGTTTGAGGTGTGCGAAGAAGGAATCCGACTGAACGGGGTACTGCTTGAAATTGATGATGAAACCGGGAGGGCACTTGACATCCGAAGGATCGACATTCCCCTCGACTGAACCCGAATGGGAAGATTCGACGTTGAAGGGTGTGAGAGGCGTGGCAGTCGAAACGCTGAAGGTGGGCGCAACGAGCAATCCCAATACGGTGGCGGGGGCGATCGCTGCGGTCATCCGTTCCGGGAGGGAAGCCGAAATACACGCGATCGGCGCGGGCGCCGTGAACCAGGGGGTCAAGGCTATCGTGGTGGCCAGGGGCTATCTTGCTCAGAACGGAATCGATCTCTGCTTCATTCCAGCCTTTTCCGAAATCGAGATCGACGGGACTCCCCGGACGGCAGTCAAACTCCTGATCCGGGCAAGGTAGAAAAAAGCGGGGCAAGTCTGCCCCGCTTTTTTTGCACGCTGATTCAGGGCTGGAGGGCTTTAGCAGATCCTTGGCAGAATTTCGCCGGCGGGCATGTCGAGAATCCTGGTTCCGCCGAAGCGCGTGTTCAGCGTAACCCACCCGGGGTGATTCCCGGTCACGGTACCGATCTTTTCAGCGTCTTTCCCGTAGCGGGACCTGCGAAGCGCCTCCAAAACAGGCTTGGTCTCTTCAGGTGAAACCGCGATCAGCATGCAGCCTTCGCAAGCCAGGTGGAACGGATCGAAACCGAGAAGATCACAAACGGAAATCACAGGCGGGGGGACCAAGACGGAACTCTCGTCGATTTCCATCCCGAGGCCGGAGGCTTCCGCCCATTCGCAAAGAACGGTCGCAAGCCCTCCGCGGGTGCAGTCCCGCATGGCTCTCAAACCATCGAAAGCCAGAAGGGGTTCAATCGTTTCCCAAAGGGGAGCGCAATCGGAGACCAGGCCTTCGCTTTCAAGACCGTAACGCAAGGCGGCAATCGTGGCCCCGTGAAGACCGATTGGCCCGGTTAGGAGAAGCGAGTCCCCTTCCTGGATTGATGGAATGCCCAACGGTGCAGCCCGCGTTGATTTCCCGATCCCGCAGGTTGTCAGAACGAGACCGTCGAGTTGTCCCCTGGGGACCACCTTGGTATCCCCCGTGACGATCCGAAGCCCGATTCCCGAGCAAATGCCCGCAGCATCCCCGAGATATCCCAGCAGTTCGTTTTCGTCGAAACCCTCTTCTGCAATTACTCCCAAGGCGAGAAAAAGCGGCCTTGCCCCCCTGCAGGCAAGGTCGTTGACCGTGCCGCATACGGCCAGCTTGCCGATATGCCCGCCTGGAAACGAGAGGGGGGTAACGGTATATCCATCGATCGTCATGGCAAGACCCTCTCCCAGGAGGGCGCAATCTTCGAGAGGAAGGTCAGAAGCTGCCCCCGTGGCCTCCAGGATGGCGCTGACAAGGCGTTGGCTTTGTCTGCCTCCGCTTCCCTGGGAAAGTGAAATCGGCTTCACAAACGGTCACCTCTTCCGTATCGGTATGCGGCAGAACAGCTCCCCTCAGAGGAAACCATGCACGGTCCCACCGGGTTCTCGGGTGTGCAGCTTTTCGCGAAAAGGGGGCAGCCGAAAGGAGAAATTCTTCCCGCAAGGACATCCCCGCAGCGGCAGCCCGCAGGCTCCCGGGCGGGAAGATCAGAAATTCCGAGGCGAACCCTCGCGTCGTAATCCGAAAAGGCTGCCTTGAATCTCAGGCCGGAACGGGGGATCAATCCGAGTCCCCTCCAGGTTGAATCCGTTTCTTCAAAGACGGCTTCGAGCAGTCGCTTCGCCTGGAGGTTCCCGGCCGTGCGGACGGCTTCAGGGTAGGCGGACTGGACGGCGGGAATTCCCCTTTTTTTCTGGAGGACCAGCAGGGTGATGCCGGCCATAATCTGGTCGGGCTCAAATCCCGCGACAACGCAGGCCAGGCCGTACTTTTCGGGAAGGCGAAGATACGGATTGAGCCCAAGGATCGTACTCACGTGACCCGGCAGAAGGAATCCGTCCAGCGACAGTTCCGGGTCCGCCCCGAGTGTCTCCAGGACCGCCGGGACAGTCTTGTGGAGGTTTAGAACGGCAAAATTCCTTACGTTTTCGCGGGAGGCCTGCAAAATGACCGCCGCAGTGGCTGGAGCCGTCGTTTCAAATCCGACGCCCGCAAAAACGACCGTGCGGTTCGGCGTTTCCCTGGCCAGGCGCAGGGCGTCTGCGGCCGAGAGCACGACGCGGACGGAAGCCCCGTGTGCCCTTGCTTCGGACAGCGAGGTCGAACTCCCGGGGACACGGAGCATGTCCCCGTAGGTCGCGATGATGATGTCTTTCATCTCGGAGAGCCTGAGAAGAGAATCGATTTCCTCCTGGGCGGTTACGCAGACCGGACATCCCGGACCCGAAATGAGGGAGAGGCCTTCGGGAAAAAGCGCTCTAAGCCCCGAGCGGTAAATTGAAACCGTGTGGGTTCCACAGACCTCCATGAATTTCAGCGGCTGGTCGACAAGACTTCTGAGGGCTGCCGCGGCGGCCAGGACCCTTTCGCGGGGGAGATTATTCATGCTGCGGCGTCCCTGAAATAGCCCGGATTTCTTCCCAGAGGGCATCGATCTCGGAGGCTTCCTCAGGCTGAAGGCGCTCGATCGCGAAGCCTGCATGGACAAGAACGCAATCTCCGGGAGAGGGGTTTTCGATGAGGTCGGTGCGGATTTCCACTTCGATCGTCCCAGCCCTGCCGATCGCTGTGCTGGGGCCGGTGATCTCGACAAGGGTATGCGGAACGGCTAAACACATTCTTGTTCCCTCCTCGGGAGTGTTGGGGAAAACTATCATCCTTCGGCGGCGATTTTCTGTCAATGCCCCGCGGGTTCACGATATAATCCGCTGAAAAGCTCCGGGAGCCGGGAAAGGAGAGCGAAAATGGATGTTTTGCCCGTAGCCCTAGTCCAGACGGCAGTTTTTCGAAAAAGCCCGACGAGCAACCTTGAAGTCCTCCTTGAAGAGACCGCGCGAGCCGCGAAAAACGGCGCGAGGGTGGTCGTTTTGCCCGAATTGTGGAATCAGGCCTTTCTCACGGTGGAACGGGAAGACACAGAAGGAGAAGAACGCCGAGTTCTCCTGGAGTTTTCCCGTTTGGCCAGGCGGCATGAGATGGCGGTCATTGCCGGTAGTGTGGCGATGCGCTGCCGGGAGGGCCTGGTGAACCGCTGCTACGTTTTCGGCCCGAAAGGGAACGTCATCCTGACCTATGACAAGATCCATGTTTATTCGTCGTTCTTTCAGAAGGACGCGTTCAAAGCGGGGACGACACTTGGCATCTGCGATCTTTTCGGTTGGAAAACGGGAATCCTCGTCTGCTTCGATATCGAATTTCCAGAACTCTGCCGTTCACTGGCAGAGAACGGGGTTCGGCTTCTCATGGTTGTCGGGGCCTGGCCGGCGGAACACATCCGGATCTGGAAAACGATGATTGCGGCGAGATCCATGGAGAACCAGATTTTCACCGTCGGGGTCAATCGGTGCGACCGGGGGCCGCTCGTCCAGTTCGGTGGCCGCAGCCTGGCGGTGGATCCTTATGGAGAGACGATTCTTGAACTCGATGACCGCCCTGCAACAGAAATCGTCCGGCTTCGGAAAGAACTGGTGGAGAAGGCCAGGAAATGCAATGCCGTTTGGTTTTCAAGGCGGGCGGAGGTTTACCGGAAATGGAGATAACATTTGGGGAAAAATGGGGGATTGATGAATTCCTTCCGTCCGTTTATCCTTAGTGCGGGTTTCAGAAGGCGGAACCGCTGGTTCTACCACGAATCCGCAGCGAAATCCCGTTGTTTTTTGCTCAGGAGTACCCCCTATAATTGCGGGCAACCTGAATTCCCAGACAAAGACTGAGAGGAGGTGAAGCGCAAGAACGCACTGCAGGTTTTTCAGGTAGCTGGAAGAAAGATCCATGAAGCCAATCAGCCTAGAGGAGGGATATCATGGGCAACGGAACAGAAAATCGTGAACAGTGGGGTAGCCGGCTGGGCTTTATCATGGCGGCTGCCGGTTCCGCGGTCGGCCTGGGCAACATCTGGCGTTTCCCCTACGTCACCGGAATGAACGGCGGCGGCGCTTTCGTTCTCTGTTATGTCGCCATCGTGTTTACGATCGGCGTGTCGGTAATGCTGGCAGAGTTTGTCATCGGCCGCAGCGCAGGACTCAACGCTGTGGGTTCCTTCAGGAAGCTGAAGGGCGGAGCCTGGCCCGTCGTGGGCTGGATGGGCGTCATTGCCGGGTTTATTATCCTTTCTTTCTACGGAGTCATCGCAGGATGGACGATCGCCTACATGATCAAGTCCTTTACGGGGCTGATGACGCTGGCTGCTGAAGGTAAAGCCGGGGACGCCTTTGGGGCGTTTGTTTCCAACCCGACGCAGGTTGTCCTCTATCAGGTTCTTTTCATGGTCATGACGATCTGGATCGTCTTCAAGGGCGTCGGAGAAGGAATCGAGCGGTATTGCAAGGTCATGATGCCTGCATTGTTTGTCATTCTCCTCATTCTCATTGTCCGGTCAGTCACGCTTCCCGGTGCCGGCAAGGGACTGGAATTCTACCTGACTCCCGACTTCTCCAAGCTGACCGGCGCATCTGTCTTTGCAGCGCTTGGGCAGGGGTTCTTCTCCCTTTCACTGGGAATGGGCTGCATGATTACCTATGGTTCCTACCTGAGCAAGAAGGAGATCCTGCCCTCCGCAGCAATTACGGTCACGTTCCTGGATACCATGGTGGCGTTTTTGGCCGGATTCGCAATTTTCCCGGCCGTCTTCGCATTCGGCCTTGAGCCGGCTGCAGGTCCCGGCCTGACCTTCATCACCCTGCCGAACGTCTTCGCAAAGATGCCGGGAGGCATGATCTTCTCTTTCCTCTTCTTCCTCCTGCTTTTCTTTGCGGCCCTGACCTCCTCCGTGTCTCTGCTTGAGGTCTGTGTGGCCTACTTCAAGGATGAAATGGGCTGGACCCGTGAGAAGGCTTCGTGGCTTCTCGGCGGAATTATCACGGCCCTCGGGATTCCCTCCGCCCTTTCCCTCGGCGGACATTTCCCGAAAATCGCCGGCAAGGATTTCCTCGACGTGATGGATTTCATCTCCTCGAATGTCCTGCTGCCGCTCGGGGGGATTTTCATTGCCCTTTTCGTCGGCTGGGTCTGGCTTGAGGGAGCGAAAAAAGAAGCGACCAACGAAGGAAAAGCTCCTTTTGCCTGGGAGACGGCCTGGGTCTGGATCGTCCGGGTTGTGGCCCCGGTTGCCATCGCCTGGATTTTTGTTAAGGGGTTGAAGTGGTAAACCGTACTAGCTAAAAGTATCAGGAATAGAAAAAAGGGCAGACGCGGAAAGTGCGTCTGCCCTTTTTTCTCTGGTGCTGCCCTCCACAGGCAATCTTCCTCTTGACCCGACTCGCCTTTCATGTAAAATGAAGCTTGGAATCCGGATGAAGGCCGCAAGAGAGACCCCGAGATCCTGGGGCGCCGAAGGGGCAAAAGCGAGAGACGCTGCGCTTGAAACTCTCAGGCTTAAGGATTGCGGCTGGACGGGACTCTGGAGTGGGCGCGAGCCTGCCGACAGGGAAGAGGTCATGCATGGCTGATCCCGTTGTCGAACCTTCTTTCCGAAAGGGAGGAGCAGGCGTGCCTTATCTGGTCATTACGAACAACCCTATCCTTTCTTCCAATTTAAAAGAACTCTGAGTCCCGGTTTCCAGCGCCTGGGAGGTGCTGATTGTCGCCCGCGATCGTATCCACCAGGGCTACCGACTGCTCACTCATCCACTTTACGGGAACTTTCTTCCGAACCAGCAGCCTTTCAGAACAATTCTCCTTTCCGCTCCCGGGGGAACCCCGGAAATAGACCCCGATTCTCTTTACCTGATCGAGGAAGCTCTCGGTGTCTTTCGAAAATATGAAGGCCGATGGGCGATTCCCGGGCAACTCCCTCATGCTGTGGAAGAGGACTACGCGGTGATCGATTTTGACCTGATGCGGGAAAGTCTCCGGCAATATGGTTTTTGCTTCTCGATCGACGCGTATTGCGGTTTTTGAGATCCTTTTTTTACTTTCGTGTAGAGGGGAGGTGAACACGGATGGTGGAACTGGATAAGGACAATTTTGAGGTTCAGGTCCTTCAAAGCGAACTGCCGGTTGTGGTAGACCTGTGGGGTCCAAAATGCGGCCCCTGCCTGGCTCTGTTGCCCCAGGTCGAAGAACTGGCCAGGGAGTTCGAGGGGAAGGTGCGGTTCTGCAAGCTGAACGTTGCGGAAAACAGAAGGCTGGTCATCTCCTTGAAGGTCATGGGAGTCCCGACGTTCCTCTTTTACAAGGGCGGCGAGCTGAAAGACCGTCTAAGCGGAGGGGACGTGACGATTGACGGGATCCGCCAGAAAACCGAGGCGCTTCTCGCCTAGAACTCCATTTTGAGGAAAGGGGGGTAAGCCGTGAAGCTTGAACTTCACAAGATGCAAATCAAGAGTATGGCCTGGGGAGCAAAGACCGGGGTGAAGGACGGTGTCCTGTCCGTCTGCAAAGAAGATGTCCTCTCACTGGTCAAGACGGATCCGAATTTCCTGAAGGTTGAAGTCGATCTAGCCCTGCCGGGGGATAAGACGAGGATAATCCCGGTAAAGGATGTTGTTGAACCCCGCTGCAAGCTCGAGGGAAAAAACGGGATTTTCCCCGGAATGATTTCTGACGTGGAAACGGTGGGCTACGGAAAAACCCTGGTGCTGGAAGGGGCAGCAGTCGTGACTTGCGGGAAGGTCGTCGGGTTCCAGGAAGGGATCATCGATATGTCGGGACCGGCGGCGGACTATACCCCGTTTGCACACACCTGCAACCTGGTCCTGGTCGTGGATCCGGTTGAAGGGCTGGAGCGGCACGATTATGAGGCTTCCCTCCGGATCGCCGGGCTGAAGGTTGCCGAATTTCTGGCGAAATCGGCGGCCGGGATGCCCGCGGACTCGGTCGAAGCCTATGAGGCGAAGCCTTTGAAAGAGGCGATGACCGATTATCCTGGGCTGCCGAAGGTGGCATATCTCTACATGCTGCAATCCCAAGGGCTTCTCCACGACACCTATGTTTACGGGGTCGACGCGAAAAAAATCCTGCCTACCCTGATCAATTTCACGGAAGTGTTTGACGGGGCGATCGTTTCCGGGAACTGCGTTTCCGCCTGCGATAAAAACAGCACCTACTACCATCTCAACAACCCGATCATCAAGGCAATGGCTGCTCGCCACGGCAAGGACTACAATTTCGTTGGAGTCATTATCACGAACGAAAACGTCACCCTGGCGGACAAGAAACGGAGTTCCTCCTATGCAGTGAAATTGGCCCAGACTCTAGGCGTGGATGGGCTACTCATCTCGGAAGAGGGCTTTGGGAACCCGGATGCCGACCTCATCATGAATTGCAGGAAGGCTGAAAATGCGGGAATCCGTACAGTCCTGGTCACAGACGAATACGCAGGACGCGACGGCGCAAGCCAGTCCCTCGCAGATGCCGCGAAAGAGGCAGATGCCGTCGTCACGGCAGGGAATGCAAACGAGATCATCATCCTTCCGGCCATGGAGAAAGTCATCGGCTACCCGACCTACGCGGATGTGATCGCAGGAGGGTTCCAGGGATCCCTCCGTCAGGACGGCTCAATCGAAGTCGAACTCCAGGCGATTACAGGGGCTACGAGCGAACTTGGTTTTACGCGTATCAGCGCGATCACGATCTAGGGAAACGAACCTAATTTTACATTATTAATAGGAGGTGAATTTCATGGGAAAGCTGGCTGGGAAGAAAGTCGTCCTGCTTGGCGAACGAGATGGTGTTCCAGGACCGGCAATGGAGGCCTGCCTGAAGAATTCCGGGGCCGACATCGTTTTTTCGGTGACAGAATGCTTCGTCTGAACCGCCGCCGGTGCCATGGACCTGCAGAATCAGCAGCGCGTCAAGGATGCTGCTGAGAAGTACGGATCGGAGAACGTGGTCGTTATCCTTGGATCCTCCGACGCAGAAGGCGCGGAGATCTATGCCGAAACGGTTACGAACGGCGATCCGACCTTTGCAGGCCCCCTGGCAGGAGTCCCGTTGGGACTCGCGGTTTATCATGTTTTCGAAGATGCAATTCGGCAGGAGGCTGATCCGGCACTCTGGGAAGAGCAGATCGGCATGATGGAGATGGTCCTGGATACCGAAGCACTCGCGAAAGCGGTTGCGGGCATGCGTGAACAATACAGTAAATATGCGATCTAGAGCTTCCGGAAAAGGGAGGTGAATAAGGTTGTCCTACCGAATTGTACACTATATCAACCAGTTTTTTGCCGGGATCGGCGGCGAGGAGAAAGCGGATTACAAGCCGGAGGCCAGGGAAGGGGTCGTAGGACCCGGGCAGGCGCTCAACGCAGCTTTTAAAGGGCGAGCCGAGATTGTCGGCACGGTCATCTGCGGAGACAGCTACTTCGCGGAACACATGGCGGAAGCTTCTGCTGAAATTCTGGAAATGATCCGGAAATTCTCCCCGGACGCCGTGATTGCGGGACCCGCTTTCAACGCGGGGCGATACGGCACCGCCAGCGGTGCGGTCCTGGAGCTGGTCTCCAGGGAGCTCAAGATCCCTGTTGTCGGAGGGATGTACCCCGAAAACCCGGGAGTCGAGCTCTACCGCAAGAGCGCTTACATCGTCAGGACTTCGGACAGCGCCCGCGGGATGGGGCCTGCGGTTCAGGGAATGGCGGCGCTCGCACTAAAACTGCTTGACGGAGAGAAAATCGGGACTCCCGAAGAGGAAGGCTACATCGAGCGGGGCCTCAGGAAAAACATCTTCCTGGACAAGGTCGGAGGCGAGCGGGCTGCTGAGATGCTCGCCAGGAAGCTTCGGGGAGAGCCTTTCAAGACAGAATACCCGATGCCGGTTTTTGACCGTGTGGCACCGAACCCCCCGATTCTGGACATGAAGAAGGCGGTGGTCGCCCTGGTGACCTCCGGGGGAATCGTGCCGAAGGGCAATCCAGACCACATTGAGGCCTCCAGCGCGACCCATTACGGGGAATATTCCCTGGAAGGCGTGCTGACGGCGGACGCGGACCACTATGAAACCGCCCACGGCGGATACGATCCGACCTACGCGAACAAGGACCCGAACCGCGTCCTTCCGGTTGATGTCTTGCGACAACTGGAGAAAGAGGGAGTCATCGGGAAGCTCCACGAGAAATACTACTCGACGGTGGGCAACGGGACTTCTGTCGCGAACGCGAAGCGTTTTGGTGAAGAGATCGTCGGGAAACTCAAGAAGGATGGTGTCGATGCGGTCATCGTCACATCCACCTGAGGAACCTGCACGCGTTGCGGTGCAACGCTCGTGAAGGAAATCGAAAGGGGCGGGATTCCGGTCGTACACGTCTGCACGATCGTACCGATTTCCCAGACCGTCGGGGCGAACAGGATCGTGCCTGCCGTAGCGATCCCGCATCCGCTGGGGGATCCGACGCGAACTCACGAAGAGGAAGTCCAGATTCGCCGGAACCTTGTCCTGAAGGCCCTGAAAGCTCTGGGGACCGAGGTGCACGAACAGACGGTCTTTACCGATTGAAGGTGATTCGGAGGCCCAGCAGCGTTTGCCTGCTGGGCCTCTTTCAAGGGGGACTCTGTATTCATGAAAGTTGCGGTTAAAGGTACATCCTACTGTCTCAACCATGTTCCAGAAATGGCCTTTCACTACGGGAACACACCCTACGTGGAGCGGAAAACCAGGGGAGAATCAGAATTCCTTAAAGAACTTACCTCCCACCTGCAGTCCTATGCCAAGGCAGCCGCTTATGCACCGAACCTGGCCTACATCGGTGCGATGACTCTTGGTGAGCTCGAACGGCATCCCCAGCCCTGGCTTGAGAATCTTGCGGCTGAGCCGGTCCGGTTCGGACGTTTCGGAGAAATCATGCCGGAAGATGAATTCCTTGGGTTGATGGACATCAGCGATGTGTTCGACATCATCTGGCTCGAGGAAAGGTTCAGCGCTGCCGTTTCAGAAAAGCTGCGGAAGAACCCCGTGATCCCGGAAACGCTGCTGGGGCGCCTGGAAAAGGGTCACACCCTCCAGGAAATTGAGAGAGAAGTGTCGGAGAAAGACGCACTGCCGCTGTATTTTGAGGGAAAGGTCGTGGGTTGTTCGAGGAAAGGGCACGAAATCGATGAGTGCCTTGAAGCCTATGTCCTGCTTGAAAACGTTGCCTGCAAGGCGGGAGGTGTTCTTGCCCTCCTGCACCTTTTCCGGAATACAGGACTGAGGCCCGAGGAAGTTGATTTCGTGATCGAATGTTCCGAAGAAGCCGCCGGGGACATGAACCAGCGTGGAGGGGGCAACTTCGCAAAGGCGGTCGCCGAAATCGCCGGGTGCGTGAATGCGAGTGGATGCGATGTCCGCGGTTTCTGCGCCGGTCCCGTGAACGCGGTGATTGCTGCGGGGAGCCAGGTGGCTGCAGGTGCGAGGAAAAATTGCGTAGTCCTGGCTGGAGGGGCTGTCCCCAAGCTTTTCATGAATAGCCGGGACCATGTTAAAAAAGGACTGCCTGCCCTGGAGGATTGCCTTGGGAATTTTGCGATCCTGCTGGGAGAAGAGGACGGAGTTTCCCCGGTGATCCGCCTTGATGCGCTCGGTAAGCACTCGGTCGGGGCCGGGGCGGCGCCGCAGGCGATCACCAGCGCGCTTGTCTGGGAACCGCTGCAGAAGCTCGGACTGGGGTTCAACGATGTGGACAAGTACGCGGCTGAGCTGCAGAATCCAGAGATTACCCTGCCGGCCGGGGCCGGGGATGTTCCGAACGCCAACTTCAAGATGATCGGGGCTCTCGCGGTTATGAAGGGGCAGCTTGAAAAGAGCCAGATCCCCGAATTTGTCCGCGAAAAGGGAATCCCGGGCTTTGTGCATACGCAGGGGCATATCCCGTCGGGAGTCCCCTTCGTTGGCCATGCCTGTGAGTGGATCAAGGCGGGAACGATTCGCAGGGCCCTTATCATCGGGAAAGGAAGCCTCTTCCTGGCTAGAATGACCAACCTGTCCGACGGTGCTTCCTTTTTCATCGAACCCCCAGAGGCGGTCAAGCCGGCGCAATCGGTTACCAAGGAAGACATCCAGCGGCTATTGCTGGAAGCTCTGTCAGAAGTCGCATCATCCCTGAAGGCGGAGTAGGGGGGATCCCCTTGTCGGAAATGAAGCGGATGGTTGGTGAGATCCTCACCGAGATCGTCGAGCTGGCGAAGTCGGGAGCGCCGCGCAGGCGGATCGGTCTTATGGCCAGGGGGAGTGAGCTTGGGCCTGAAGAGATGGCAATGGGGGCCCGGCTTGCCCAGCGGGAAACCCCAGGTCTTGCGGTTGTCATGATTGGACCGAGAACACCCGGATATGACGACCTGGAATGGATCGAAACGGAGGAAACGGACTGCGAGGCCCGTATTGCCGAGGCCATGGAGAAAGCCCTGAAGGAGAAGCGCATTGACGGCGCGGTTGCCCTGCACTATCCATTCCCTCTCGGGGTTACCACCATTGGCCGTGTTGTGACCCCGGGCAAGGGCAGAGACATGCTCGTGGCTTCAACCACTGGCTCGAGTTCGTCCCATAGAACCGAAGCGATGGTGTTGAATGCCGTTCTTGGTGTCGCGGTCGCAAAAGCCCTCGGCAAAGAGGACCCTACGGTCGGGATACTGAATGTCGAAGGAGCCCAGACTGTATTCAGGGCTCTGTCGCAGCTTCGGGAAAACGGTTATAAAGTGACCTACGGGGAAAGTGTCCGAAAGGACGGAGGGGCGATCCTAAGGGGGAACGATCTTCTGGCCGGTGCCGTTGATGTCTGCGTGACGGACACCCTGACCGGGAACGTCCTGATGAAGCTTTTCTCTTCCTTCACGACGGGCGGAGCGTATGAGTCGGCAGGGTGGGGATACGGTCCCTCCGTTGGCGAAGGATGGCCTCACGTGATTTCAATCATTTCCAGGGCCTCAGGAGCCCCGGTAATCGCCAGGGCCCTTGCCTTCACCGCGGCAGTGGCCGCTTCGAATCTTCCTTCCCTTGTTCAGAAGGAACTGAAATCCGCCAGGGAAGCCGGCCTGGAAACCGTGCTGCTTGGGATGAGAAAAAAGCCTCTTGCTGACGGGGAAAAAATCGAGCGCCCTGCCGCTGAACCGACGGATGAAGAGATTCACGGCATCGATGTTCTCAACATCGAGGAAGCGGTCCAGGAACTCTGGAAAGCGGGGATTTACGCGGAATCGGCCATGGGGTGCACCGGGCCGGTAATCAAAATTTCCGGGAAAAATCTGGAAATGGCAGAAAACTGTCTAAAGCAGGCAGGATACCTTTAGAGCGCTGGCCGGATGCCCGCCGAAATCTTTTCGGCGGGTGCCGGCCATGTTATAATCATGAAAATATTAAATATACCGTATTCGAGCCGTTTGAAAGGGGGGATCCGGAGCAGGCCTGAAATGAGGGCAAAGATGTGCATAGTCCTTGTTCCGAGGCATTTTTGAAGGGGGAAATCATAAGAAGGAGGGGGATTTGAGGTTATGGAAGCGATTATGAAGATCAACGGCGTTATCAATGGAATCGTATGGGGACCCTGGATGCTGACCCTGCTTGTCGGAACGGGCGTTTACCTGACGCTGATACTGGGGCTCCCGCAGTTGCGGTATTTCTTCCTGATGTTCAAGGAAGTGTTCGGCAACCTGGGAAAGAAAAAGGAAGGCGAGGGAACCATTTCCTCCTTCGCGGCTCTTTCTACCGCCCTGGCATCGACGGTGGGTACAGGTAACATCGCCGGAGTGGCGACGGCTCTTCACCTGGGCGGCCCCGGAGCGCTCTTCTGGATGCTGGTGTCAGCCGTTTTCGGCATGACCACGAAGATGTGCGAGGTTGCCCTGGCCGTCCACTTCCGCGAGAAGGATCCCACCGGAAACTGGCGCGGAGGCACCATGTACATCCTCGAGAAAGGCGTGGGCCAGAAATGGCTTGCCTGGCTCTTCGCCCTGTTCGCTTTCTTTGCCTCTTTCGGGATCGGCTGCGCGGTCCAGGCGAACTCCACGGCGGAGGGCTTCAATCTCGGATTCGGCATTCCGAACATGTACACCGGGATCGCCATTGCGGTTCTGACCGGACTGGTCATCATCGGAGGGTTGAAGCGCATCTCTGACGTCACCACCTATCTTGTTCCCTTCATGGCCATCTTCTACATCGTCGGCGGCGGCATCGTTGTTTTCACCCACGCCAGCGCGATTCCGATGGCGATCGGCAATGCTGTCAAGTATGCCTTCTCCGACCCGATGGCCCTGCCCGGCGCCCTGGCCGGGTGGTCGGTCAAGATTGCCCTGACGAAAGGGATTGCGCGAGGCGTCTTCTCCAACGAGGCGGGTCTCGGCTCCGCCCCCATGGTGCACGCAACGGCCGTGGTGGACCACCCGATGCGGCAGGGGATGTACGGACTTTTCGAAGTTTTCACTGACACGATTGTGATCTGCTCCCTGACCGCCCTGGCCATCCTGACCAGCGGCGTGCTCACCGGGCAGCCGGAGCTGACGGGTGCGAAGCTGTCCCTCTCCGCCTTCCAGACAGTTCTCGGTGGAACGGGCACCATGATCCTTTCTGTCGGACTCGCCCTTTTCGCCTTCTCGACAATCCTGGGCTGGTACTGGTACGGCGAGACGGCTGCCGTCTACGTGTTCGGAGTGAAATTCATCCCTGTCATGAAGGTCCTGTGGATTCTCTTTGTGATTCTGGGTGCTTCCGGGGAGGCCCTTGGCGGCGGTGCCGGGTTCCTGACGAACCTCTGGGACCTTGCCGACACCCTGAACGGCCTGATGGCGATCCCCAACCTGATCGCCCTGCTGCTTCTCTCCGGAACATTGAGGAAGCTGGTGAAGGATTTCGACGAAAAGCGCCGTTCCGGAGCGCTGAAAGTCTAGGCAGCGATCCTCCGGGGCCGGAACCGGCCCAGTCCCGGCGGGGCAGGTTCAACCTGCCCCGCCTTCCTCATGAGGAGGCGAAAGCCAGTGCAGTTCCGACCGACACGAATGGAAGTTTCGCTCGAAAATCTGAAATCAAACTTTGCAGCCGTGCGTGAATGGATCGGCCCGAAGGTGCAGCCGATCGCGGTTGTGAAGGCAAATGGATACGGAACGGGAATGATTCAGGCCGCTACCGCTTTTCGCGAAGCCGGGGCTCAGCGGTTCGCCGTGGCGATCCCTGAAGAGGCCCTGGAGCTTCGAGAAAATGGCTTTGGTGAACCAATTCTTGTCCTGGGAGCCTCGACGCCCTGTTCCGCCCTTGAGCTGGTCCGGCAGGATATCGCTGCTGCCTGCACGGACCTCGACTTCGCCCGGGCCATGAGTGAAGCTGCCGTTCGGCAGGGCAGGCCGGCCCGGATTCATTTGAAGATCGACACCGGGATGGGACGAATCGGTTTTCTGCCGGACCAGGTCCCTTCGGCCCTTAACGAAATCCTGGCCCTTCCCGGCCTGGAGATCGAAGGCGTCTTTACCCATTTCGCGACAGCGGATGAAATCAACCTTGACTATACGCGGTGGCAATTCCGCCGCTTCGGAGATGTTCTTGAACTTCTGCGGTCCCGAAATGTCGG
>JAAYVK010000075.1 GCA_012517195.1 Synergistaceae bacterium
GGGCGAAAGCGCGCGATTAAGCGCGGAACGCAGCGAAGAGAAGTCGGAACAACCGGCCGCGAACTGGCAGGCGCAGAGAACATCCCTGGATTCTACCTGCAATAGTCCTCCAGTGTCACAAGGGTATATCCTTCCTTCTCCTCGGTTTTTCCCCGGTGATATGTTGCAGAACTAGGCGGCAGGCTTCCAGCTCGGTACCGACATCATTATCGTGGATCTTCGTCAGGTTCACATGATGATAGGTGTGATTTGCAATCAGATGCCCGGCCTGCTGTTCCTCCAATACGAGGTCCGGATAAGCTTCGGCCATCATGCCCACAAGGAAAAAAATCGCTTTTGCGTGGTGGGCCTTCAGGATCGACAACAGTCGCGGCGTGGTGTTCGGGTGAGGCCCATCGTCAAAAGTCAGAGCGACCCATTTTTGATTTGGACTGCATCTTTTTTTAGTGTCCTGTCGCCGAATCCCCGCAACCAGTCCAGGTCGATATGTTTCCCGGTCACTTTTAACAGGGTATCGGCCCTCTCCTTGGCGGCAATCCACCAAGGGTCTTTCTCGGCTTCCTCGTAGGCGCCGGATATCGCCATGGACAAACGTCCGGGATCAGGCACAGCGCTTTTTTTTTTACGTTGAGCCGAAAGCGGATCCGATGAACACAGAGAGGCTTAGGAGACATCCGAAGACGATCAGGAGAGTCCCGCGATAGAGCGTTTTACAGGAAAAGGGAGTCCTGTCCATGCAGGTGAGTATGCAGCGGCTCGTCTTGATGGGCAAACCTGCAAAGCAATCGATCACTGGGGCTCAGGAAAGGCCTTCCTCCTGAGGGGGGAGGCCTTTCCCCTGCTTAGATGGACGCAATCTTCCGCCCGGCTTGTCCGGGGATTTCTCTTTCTCTTCCCGCATCGACCGGGAGGTTGTTTTCATCCACAAAGACGATTCTTGGAAGATGGTTTCGCGCTTCCGCATCCTCGATTTCCTGCCAGGTGGCGATGATGACCTTGTCTCCGGGGGAAACAAGTCTTGCCGCAGCCCCATTGACACAGATCGTCCCGCTGCCTGGCTGTCCAGCCATCGCGTAAGTCGAGAAACGTGTGCCGTACGTCACGTTCCAGATATCGACATATTCATATTCAAGGATATTTGCCTTTTCCATAAGCAAGGGGTCGATCGTGACGCTGCCTTCGTAATTCAAGTCTGCACCAGTTACGGTTACACGATGGAGTTTTGATTTTAAGACTTTCCGCTTCAATGCTCATACCCTCCTGCGGGAGTAATGATATCGATTTCTGCCGATTGATGGGTAAAAGGCGGGGATTTTCTTGCCCAGGGTATTTTACGAAAGGTCCTTTCCAGAGGCAATATCGGAGGGCAAGGGAAACTCGGTGAACGAAATGCATCCCCGGTGCAGGCACCCATTCGACGATGGATTTTTACCGACCGTGCAGGAAATGACTCGGCCTGGAAGGGTTGTAGAATAGCAGAGAGGCGGGAAGGCCAATAGAAAGAAGGGAAGGCGGGGCTGTCGTGGCGAAAAAAACGCTTTTGGTGATTGATCTTCAGAACGATTATTTCCCCGGGGGAAAGTTCCCACTTTGGAAAGCAGAGGAGACCCTGACACAGGTTGAGAAGGCGGTTCGCCAGGCAAATGACCGAGGCATCCCGGTGATCCTTGTCCAGCATACCGTGAACCCGGGGAACAGCGGCGCACTTTTTTTCGAAAAGGGAACAGGCGGGGTGGAGATTCATCAGCGAATCCTTGCCGTTGCCAAAGGTGCCCCGGTAATCGTCAAGGAAAAGGCGGATGCCTTTCTTGGGACGAACCTGGATGAAACGTTGGCCGGGTTCCAGACCTCCGAGCTTCTGGTCTGCGGGATGATGACCCAGAACTGTGTCACTCATACCGCCCTTTCCAGGGCGGCCGAAAAATACGCGGTGACCGTCCTGGCGGACTGCTGCACGACCGTGGACGAAATGATTCACAAAATCGCCTTGAGTGCGTTATCCAGCCGTGTCCGGCTTTCGGGTTGGGAAGAGGCGCTTGCTGAAAGCGACGGGGAGAAAATCAGAACGGAGTGGGTCAGTGTCTCAAGGCAGCGTTCTCTGCCGGGATTCTCCATCCGGAAAGCCGCCGTGGAGGACGTTCCCCTGGTTCTTCGATTCATTCTCGAGCTCGCAGAGTACGAGGGTTTGGCCCATGAAGTGGAGGCAACGGAGGACCTGCTTCGGGAAACTCTTTTTGGGAACCGGTCCTCGGCGGAAGTCGTTTTTGCCTGCCACGAAGGAATTCCCGTCGGGTTTGCCCTCTACTTTCAGAACTTCTCGACCTTCCAGGGCCGACCGGGGATCTACCTGGAAGATCTTTACGTAAAGCCGGCCTGGCGCGGGAAAGGGTATGGCACGGCCCTGCTCGCGTTCCTGGCGAAGTTGACGGTAAACCGAAACGGAGGCCGGCTCGAGTGGGGGGTACTGACCTGGAACACCCCAGCCCGAGAATACTACGTGTCGATCGGAGCCAAACCACAGGAACGGTTCCTTTTGAACCGGGTGGAGGGGCAGGAACTGAAAAGGCTAGCGGAAAGGCTCCCAGAGGATGCCTGGCTTTCAGCGCCAGGGCGTAGTTCCTGAAGTTGGAAGGTCCGAGCTTTTAGAAAAACAAGGCGTTGCCGCTTGTGCTGTTGAAGCCACTCGCGCGGGGTGTTAGGCTGTTGGAGAAGCGGTAAGCCGCAAAAGAGCTTTGAGTTGGGCCCGAATGAAAAGATATCTTTCTGAAGGAGGCTGCCATGCCCTATTTCGCAGAGCGCATGAAGACAATGGAAAAATCGGCCCGGATCATCCGCAACCTTTTTGGAGCCATGGGAGACCCGGGGCTGATTTCGTTTTCGGGGGGAGCTCCTGCGAAGGAGGCCTTGCCCATCGATATCGTCCGCGAGATTGCAGACGATGTCCTGAGAAGCGAAAAACGCGGCGTCGAGGCACTCCAGTACGGCAGTGTCCAGGGCTTGCCGGACCTGAGAGAAGTGGTCGTCCGTGAATTGCTGGCTCCGAAGGGAATCGACGTGAATGCGGAAAACATCCTGATCACCAGCGGTGGCCTCGAGGGGATCAACCTGTTGTGTCAGCTTTTCATCGATCCCGGAGACGTGATCCTGGTGGAATCCCCGACCTTCGTTCACTGCGTGGAGATCTTCGAGATGTTCCAGGCCAAATGCATCAGTGTTGACATGGATGAAAATGGAATGATCCCGGAGGACCTGGAAGAGAAGATCCGACGGTACCGCCCCAAGGTCGTCTACGTGATCCCGACTTTTCACAACCCGACGGGCAGGACCCTTTCGCTGGAGAGAAGAGAGAAAATTGCTGCTCTTGGAAGCCGCTATGACGTGGTGATCCTTGAAGACGATCCGTATCGGGATATTCGTTACAGCGGGGAAGAACTCAAGCCGATCAAGGCCTTCGACAAGACGGGGCACACCATCCTGGCAAACAGCTTTTCAAAGATCTTTTCACCCGGCTCCAGGCTGGGATATGTCGTGGCGAACGACGAAGTGATCGAGAAACTGCTTGACGCGAAGTCGGCCACGAACTCCCACACTTCGATGCTGCCGCAGGTCCTTTGCGCCGAGTTTTTCAAGCGAGGCTACTACCCGGCCCATCACAAGCAGATCTGCGATCTTTACAGGATCAGGCGGGACACGATGATCGAAAGCATAGACCTGTATTTCCCGGAGGGAACAAGCCGTACTTTCCCGGATGGCGGCCTTTTCACCTGGGCGGAATTGCCGGGTCGAATCGACACGACGGAATTGCTTGCCGAAGCGACTTCTAATCCCGAGGTCAAGGTCGCGTATGTCGCCGGGGAGGGATTTTTCATCGAAGGGGACGGAAGGGGCAAAAATTGCATGAGGCTCAGCTTCGGTGCAGTCCCTCCGGAGAGAATCCGCATCGGGGCGGAGCGGTTGGGCAAGTTTCTTCGTTCCCGCATGAAATAGCGGTTACAGACCGTTTGGGGTTGAAGATGGATCGGTCTCACCGGGGGAACGACTTGAACGGGGCCCCCCGTCGCGGAGTCAGGAGAGGCGAGAGCCCGCTTTCCGGGAAGTCCTCTAGATCTAGCCCTGAGGAGGCTCGAATGAAATTCCTGACCCACCAGAAAACATCGTGACGTTTCAGGGTCCTTTTCATATTTTCAAGGCGTCTCTTCTTTTCCCGGGGGGGCATGGCGAGAGCCCGGACGATCGCCTCGGCGACCTCGCTGGCGCTGTAGGGATTGACGAGAAGACAGCTCTCCCCAAGCTGGGCTGCTGAGCCCGCAAATTCGCTGAGTACCAGGACGCCCCGGTTATCCGCCTGGGACAGGACATATTCCTTTGCAACGAGATTCATCCCGTCCTTGAGGGGAGTGATCAGGCCGATATCAGCAGCCCGGTAATGGGCAACCAGTTCCGGCCGATCCATCGACTGGTACCGGTAGACGATGGGGACCCAGCTGCCGGTCGTAAATTCGCCGTTGATTTCCCCCACAAGCCGATCGATTTCCTCTTTCAAAGCCATGTAAGCCGGGACGTTTTCCCTGCTCGGGATCAGAAGTTGAACCAGGGTGATCGTTCCCCTCAAATGTGGATACTTCATCAGTGCGAAACGGAACCCCTTGAGCTTTTCGGGGATTCCCTTTGTGTAATCGAGACGGTCAACGCTGAAGATCAGGTTTTTGTTCCCGAAGCTCTTCCGGATTTCTTCTGTTTTACGGGCAACTTCCTCGGTGCGGGAAATTCGAATGAACTCGGAGGCATCCACCGAGATGGGGAGGTTCCCTGCAAGGTTTTCCCCGCTTTGGGTCCGGATCCTGATGATAGGGCTTCTTCCCTCGATGCGCGTTTCAGGGAAGAAAATCCTGACGCAGTCGGTGAAATTCTTTCGGTCCCTCAGAGTCTGAAACCCGATGAAGTGGTAATGGAGCAGGGCTTGCAAAAGTTGGGTTCTCCATGGGAATTTCACGAAGATATCGGGGGAGGGGAACGGAATGTGGAGGAAGAAGGAACATTTCCCCTGAAAACCCATTCGGGAAAGTTCGGTCGCGAGAGGAATGAGGTGGTAGTCGTGGACCCAGACGAAGTCTTCTTTCTCCGCGTGGCGGACAAGTGTGCGCGAATATTTCCTGTTCACTTCAAGGTAGGTTTCCCAATAAGAGGGGTCGAAGCGGCAACGGGTTTGAAGATCGTGAAAAAGGGGCCAGATGACTTCATTGGAAAGCCCGTAATAAAAGAGGTCCCTATCCTGCTCAGACAGGAACACGGGGAGAAGCCGAAACCCGCTTTCACGCGAAAAGGGATCAAGGATCTTCTTGATTTCCTGAATCGGGAGTTTTTCGGTCATTCCGGTCCAACCGATCCAAAGGCCCCCGCGGTTCTTCAGGATGGGGCTCAGGGCGGTAACAAGGCCGCCGGAGCCTTTTTGCATCCTTAATTGTCCTCCATCCTTCCTCAGGACGATCGGCAATCGGTTGGACACAACAATCATTTTGCTTTTGCCGGGAATCGTCATTCAATCGCTCCTTCCCTGAAGTCCAAGCTGCCAATTCTCGAGAAAGATTCGGACTTCCAGCGGCGGAACCAGGAAAAACCGGGCAAGAGTCGCCCGATAGCGCGGTGAAACAAGGACTCCCGCCCCACCCAGGCGGTTCACTTCGGCAAAGCCCTCTTCATCCGTCAGATCGTCTCCAAGAAAGACAGCCAGGTCCAATTTAGAGCCATCCCGCAGGATTTCCCGGATCGCCCTGCCCTTGTTGAACTCTTTCGCCCGAAGTTCGATCCCCCCGTCAAAATCAAGCAGGGAAAAGCCCAGGGGGAGAATCGGTTTTAGTGCCTCTGTGCTTCTTTCCCGAAACTGGACGAATTCCTCGGGAGGATATCCTCTCCAGTGAAAGGCAATCCCGGTTGTCTTCCTTTCAACCCGTCCAAAGCCAAGGGTTTTGAGAACCGCTTCCGCCTTTTCGAGCCCAAGGCGCAGGGATTCCGCCAGCTTCGGCTCGTGGCGTTTCCCGCTGGGTTTTAGGTGGACTGCCCCATGGCAACCCCAGGTTTCGAAAGGAGGGGCCACCCCCATTAGAGCCGAGATTTCTTCCGGTTCTCTGCCTGTAACAAAAACGATCTCTCCTGCGCACTCCCGGATTTTCAGAAGGCGTTCCCGGATGCCTTCGTAGGGAAAGGCTTCCGCGGGATCGGCGGCAAAAGGGGCTAGGGTCCCGTCGTAATCAAGGATAAGGACCTTACGCCCCGAACCGGCAAACCGTTCTTTCACGAAACTTAGCAGCGAATCGAGCGTCAAACTCCTCCTCCGGTCTTTCCGCAATTCCTCTCGCGCACCCAGGCTTCAGCCTCGGGGGAGGTTCTAAGAGTCAAGACACACGGTCCCGAATTCAGATCCCTCACCCGGAGGAAGCGCACCCGCTGCCGCTTGATGGTTGACGGATTGATTCCCCTTCCAGAAGGATAAGGATCCGGCAACGGCAGTCGGGGCATTTTTCCGGTTTCCCTTCGTATTCGAAGGTCCTGCCGCAGGATGCACATCGGTATTTCCGTACTGTTTCCTTTGGCATCGTCGTTCCTCCTTTCTTCACAGAGATGATGCCAATACCATGTTGGGGTCATATGATGATTTTAGCAGAACAATCGGAGCGGTTTGCATCTGGCTTGCTGTCTGCATCAATAAAAGTATAATCAGATAAAGAATGGAGGGCGGCGCACTTGCAGCCTCCGAACGAGATTAATCATCCTGGGGAGCGTGGTCAGAATGAAAAGCCTGAAAGGGACAAAGACGGAAAAGAACCTGATGAAGTCGTTTGCAGGAGAATCACAGGCGAGAAACCGGTATTCCTTCTATGCTTCGATAGCAAAAAAGGAAAACCTGATCCAGATCTCAAATATCTTTGCGGAAACTGCAGACAATGAAAAAGAGCACGCGAAGCGCTTTTTGAAATTCCTGGTAAAAGACCTCGATGGAGAAATGGTTCCTGTGGAAGCCGCCTACCCGGTCGCACTGGGTGACACGAAAAGAAATCTTCTGGGGGCTGCCGAGGGAGAATACGAAGAAGCGCACAGTCTCTATCCCGCTTTCGCTGTTGAGGCCGAAGAGGAGGGGTTTGGCGAGGTTGCCGCGGTATTCCGGTTGATCGCCGAAGTGGAAAAACGGCACGAAGCCAGATACCGCAAACTTTACTCGAATCTATGCTCAGGAACCGTGTTTAAAAAAAGTGAGCCGGTCGAATGGAAATGCATCAATTGCGGCTATATTCATAAAGGCGATTCGGCTCCCGAAACCTGTCCTGCCTGCTCTCATCCCCAGGGTTACTTTGAGGTGCTTTCCGAGAATTACTAGGAGGGAGAGAAGATGTCTTTTTTTAAAATCTACCTGATGACACTGGCCCCTTTTATCGGGATCGATGCCTTGTGGCTGGGGGTGGTTGCCCCGCGTTTCTACAAGTCGCAAATCGGATATATCATGGCCCGGAATCCGAACTGGATCGCTGCGGGGATCTTTTACCTTCTGTTCGTCGCCGGGATGGTGGTTTTCGTCACGGGGCGGCCCGGGACACCGATCCAGGTAGCCCTGCGCGGGGCCTTGTTTGGTCTTGTCTGCTACGCCACGTATGACCTGACGAATCTGGCTACGCTCGAGGGGTGGCCTGTACTCGTGACCGTCGTGGATCTTGCGTGGGGCACCTTTCTTTCCTCAGCCACCGCCCTTTGCGCGCATTGGCTGTCCCGGGCCTTTTAGGATTGAGAGGCTCGACTCCGTGAGATTGCCTCGGTCCTGATGCAGGACTGAAGGTCATTGGAAGTGTAGGTAAGATGGTTGGAAAGGGCCGCGATGGCCCCTTCCAGGTCTTTTGATTCGACTGCCAGAAGGATCTCGCGGTGCTGCTTCTGGGAATCGGCTCTCATCGAGGCCAGGTGAACGCGAATGGTGCGGTCCGTTTTCTGCCTCAGGCGGGCCAGCGTGTCGAGGGTTAAGGGACGATCCGCGGGTTCATAGAAAAGATTGTGGAACATCTGGTTGAGGTCCCTCCACCGGATGCAGTCCTCTTCTGACTCCATTTCCTCGAGAATGGCGGCAGCCTCCTCGAGGATTCTCCTCGTGATTTTTGGGAACGCAATGCGCAGCAGGCTGGTTTCAAGGGCAGTGATCATTTCGTAGAGTTCTCTGGCCTCTTCCAGGGAGAGAGCCGTGACGACCGCTCCCCGGCCTCCGCGAAACGTGACGAGCCCTTCCGTTTCTAGAAGTCGCAGCGCCTCCCTCAGGGGAATCGGGCTGACGTTCAGCCTTTGCGCGAGGGTTGCCTGGTGAAGCGGCTTGCCTTCTTCCAGAATGCCTCGGTATATCGCTTCCCGCAGGACATTCGCAATGTAATAGGGCGCGCTTGAGTCCCCCTTGATCCGCTGAGCCAGTTCTTCCAGTTCCATCCGGTGATCCAATTGCAACACCTTCCCGAGAGTCATTTCCTGTCGCGATTATAGGAAGAGCGGAGAGGAATATAGGAACCTTCTTTCAAATATAGCACTTTGACAGCGCTTCCCCGGCGGACCGATACTATGCCTGATGCGTGTTATGCGGGCGGGAACCGAACTCAAAAGACCGCCCGGGTCCAGAGAGGAGATGGCGCAAAGGATGAAACGAATCCTTGTGACGGGGGCAAACGGACAGATCGGGGTAGAGCTGGTTCCCTACCTGAGACGGCTTTATGGGGATGCGAACGTCCTGGCGACGGACTGCCGGGCTGCTTCCCCGGAAATGCGGGATTCCGGTCCCTTCGATCTGCTGGATGTCCGAGACGGGAAAGCGTTTTTGGATCTGCTCTCGCGGTTCAAAGCCGACACGGTGATGCACCTGGCGGGGATCTTGTCGGCGACCGGGGAGGCCAACCCGCAGCTGGCCTGGGACGTCAACGCGACCGGGACCTTCACCGCGCTCGAATGTGCCCGATCGACCGGAGCCGCGGTGTTTTTCCCCAGTTCCATTGCAGCTTTCGGGCCGAACACTCCCCCCAGGATGACCCCCCAGGATACCCTGCAGCGTCCGGCGACAATTTACGGAATCGCGAAAGTCACCGGGGAACTTCTTTGCGATTATTACCACCTGAAGTACGGGCTGGATACAAGGGGACTCCGCTTCCCAGGGCTCATTTCCTATGTGGCTCTTCCGGGAGGGGGGACGACCGATTACGCTGTGCACATCTATTACGATGCGGTATCGAAAGGGTCGTACACAAGCTATATCGCGAAAGGGACGTTCATGGACATGATGTACATGCCCGACGCCCTGGAAGCGGTTGTGCAGCTCATGGAAGCGGACCCTTCAAGACTGGTTCACCGCAACGCCTTCAACATCTCCGCGATGAGCATCGAACCGGAACAGATCGCCCTTGAAATTCGAAAGCACATCCCGGAGTTTTCGATCTCGTACGAGGTTGACCCGGTCCGGCAAAAGATCGCCGAGTCCTGGCCGGACTCCCTGGACTGCTCTGCGGCCAGGTCGGAATGGGGGTTCTCCCCGAAGTACGATCTCGCGTCGATGACGGCCGATATGCTGAAGAGGGTCCGGGAAAAACTCGCCCGTTCGTAGGAGACCCCCGGTGAGCTTTTTGGGGTTTGTTTTTGTTGGGCTTCTCGCTGGCTGGCTGGCCGGTCACCTCGTGAAGGGAGGGGGCTTCGGTCTGGTCGGCAACATTGGCGTCGGAGTCGTCGGAGCTTTGGTGGGCGGTTTTATCGCGAGGAATTTGGGGTTATCCGTTGGGAGCGGTTTCTGGGGGAACCTTCTGACCGCGACGCTGGGGGCCGTAGTCCTGCTGGTGCTGATTCGCCTGATACGCAAATGAAGAAGTCCCCGGCCAATAGATTCTAATCGCCGGGGCCTTCTTCAGCAGGGATTTCCCGGTAATTCCAGAGGACAAGCCTCTCCCCGTTGGCAAGGCGGAAGACGTTCCCCTCAATCGAAACAGGAACCGTTGAGCCGTCTTTCCGGGTGCGGTGAACGGCCTGGGTGAAAACTTTTTCCCAGATCCGGATCCGATCCACCTGCATATCGGAACTGGCCATCATCTCGGGAGTGGTGGCGACCAGCAGATCCAGTCTCTTGCCTACCGCCTCCTCCTCGGTATGTCCGAAAAGTTCCGTGAATGCCCGGTTGATTTTCAGGATGACCTGGTCCGTATCGCAAAGAGCAATCGCATCTTGCGAGTTCTGAAGAAGTGCGTCAAAGATCCTCGAGTAGTCTTCCAGAGAATTCTGCATGGATCTGCCTCCCCGTCTGCCCCCGGTTCTATGATTCCCAGGCAACATTCTATCCTACCTGCCATTAAAAGATCTCCCGGTTATACTAAAATCATGAAACCAAAAATCGAGGTTCCTGAATGAACCCGGGGAGAGTGATGGGGATGGAGAACGTGCTGTTCCTTGGAATGGGAGCCGTGGGGATGACATTTGCCTCCCAATTTGCCGACAGGGGATACCCTTTTCATTTTCTCTGCGACAGGTTCCGGAAGGAGAAGTACGCACACCGGGAAAGGTTTGTAAACGGAAGGCCGTATGCGTTTCCCTGCCTGGTGCCCTCAGAGATCTCAGCGCCTTGCGACTTCGTCTTTGTCGCCGTCAAGGAGTACCAGCTTCAGGATGTCCTTCCGCTCCTGGAAAAAGCCGTGGGCCCCCAGACGATTATCCTTTCCCTGCTAAACGGCATCGACAGCGAAGAAGTCATTGCGGCCAGGCTGGGGGCGGGCAAGGTCCTTCCCTCGTTTGTCGCTCGAATGGATTCGACAAGGGAGGGGGACCGGCTTGTCTATTCCAGCCCGGGGCAGATCGTGTTTGGCGAGGCGGATGGGAGGTTCTCCCCCCGCATGAAGCGGCTGGCCGGTCTCCTCGAAGAAGCCGGAGTTCTCTACGAAGCCACAGGAGAAATTCGGAGAAAAATGTGGTGGAAGTTCATGGTGAATGTTGGAATCAACCAGACAGGAACAATCCTGAAGGCTCCCTACCGGATTTTCCAGGAAGTCCCGCAAAGCCTCGAAGCGGCCTTTGCGGCGATGCGGGAAGTCATGGCATTGGCGCCCTATTCGGGGGTTTCCCTGACAGAGAAGGATCTCCAGGAAAGCGTTCGGATGCTGATGCAGTTCAATCCGGAAGGGAAAAATTCGATGCTCCAGGACCTCGAGGCGGGCCGGAAAATGGAAATCGAAACCTTCGCCGGCAAAGTTTGCCGTCTTGGGGAACAGCACGGAGTTGCCACTCCCGTGAACCGGTTGTACTACAATCTGCTGAAAACGCTGGAGTGTCAGCTTGCCTGTGATCGGAACAAATGAACGGCCTTCTGTATTGTGTCTACCTTCTACGCTGCGGTGACGGTTCCTTGTATTGCGGTATCGCGGCGGATCTTCAACGGCGGGTCAGGGAGCACCGGGAAGGCAAAGGGGCCCGGTACACCGCTTCCCACCTTCCGGTGGAGCTGGAATTTGCCACCTCATACTGGTTTGGCCGGGCAGAAGCCCAGGCGGTCGAAAAAAGAGTCAAAAGGCTCAGGAGGGGGGAGAAAAAGCACTTTCTCGAAAAGGTTGAACGCGCCCGCTTGGGAAGGAAGAGCGAATGAGCCTGAATGGCTGAAAATGGAGACTTCCCGAACCAGGGCTGAATCGTTTAGAATACTTTCATGAACGGACTCTTTTCTCTTTACAACTTCCAGGCCGGCAGCGTTCTCTTTCTCATTTCAGGCCTTCTTGCATCCGGATTTCTCGGGTTTGTCCGCCGAAAACGGATCGCGGGAGCGGGGGTCTACCTGCTTCTCCTGCTGTGGGCAGTGGCTCACTGGCTCTTTTCGGGATCTCTCGAAAGCGCGGCCGCTACGGGTGACCTGAAGCTGTTCTGGAGGCAGGTCGCTATGCCGGCAAGCGCCAGCTGCCCCGTTTTCTTTTTCCTTTTTGCCCTCCGCTATGCTTTGGCAGGCAATTTCCCGGCACGCAACTGGATCTCCCTTCTGTTTGCGTTGCCGGGTATTACGCTTTTCCTTGCCATCACAAACGAGCGGTTCCACGGCCTCTGGTCCGAAATTCTGCTGAAGCCGGAAACCGGCCGGCTGTTCTTTGAACCCGGCCCCTGGTTCTGGGTGCACGTTGTTTATTCATCGGTGCTGCTTTTTGCCGGAGCCCTTCTCATCATCAAACGGGCCCTGCGGGTTTCACGGAACGCCGTGCCGCAGTTTTTCGTTCTTTTGGCAGGAGCCCTGGCTCCCCTGGTCGTAACCTTTCTCTCTTTCCTTCGAGGGACAATTGGGCAAGCCCCAGACTGGATGCCGCTTGCCTTTCTTTTCTCGGCCGGGATGCTAACAGTCGGCGTCACCCGCCTGGGAATCCTGGATCTCGTCCCAGTCGCCCGAAGTCTCCTGGTGGAAACGATGCCGGATGGAGTGCTCGTGGTCGATCCCCGTGGGGGGATTGCGGACCTTAACCCGGCAATGGCTTCCATCCTGGGCCGGGAAAGGGAGGAGATCTACGGGATGATGATTGAGGATGCCTTCCGGGACTGGTGGGGCATTTCAGACTTCTTCGAGGGAGACGGGGAAGGCCTGGCGGAGGTCGAGCGGGTTTTTCCCGATGGGAGGAAGGTTCCCTATGAAGTCAAGGTTTCAACGCTCAGGGACAGGAGGGCAAAGGGCAGGCCGGTCCTGATGGGAAAACTTTTTGTCTTCAGGGACGCGAGTCTTCGCCGGAAGGTGGAGGAGCAGCTTCGGGAAGCGGCTGCCGTTGATCCGCTGACCGGGCTGATGAACATACGGGCCGCGTATGGTCTCCTGGAAAAGCTGGTCATGGGCAAGCGATCCGACGGGACGATTTTTTCCCTCGCGCTGCTTGACCTCGATCATTTCAAACGGATCAACGACACCCTGGGTCACCGCGCGGGAGATGATTTCCTGGAAAAATTCGCTGCGCTCGTTCGAAAAAGTTCCGTTCCCGGGCAGGTATCCGCGCGGTATGGGGGAGATGAATTCCTGATCGTCTTTTCAGATTACTCGAAAAGGGAAGCCGAGATCCTTCTGCTCGGTTTGCTGGAGGAGGTCCGGCTTTCAATCCGGGCCGATCCCGGGAGAAGGATCCCCACTGGATTCAGCGCAGGTCTAGTTGATACGGAGGAGTTCCCCATCCTTTCGGAACTGACGGTGGAAAAACTGCTGGAAGTGGCCGACGAACGTCTATACCAGGCCAAAGCCGCCGGGCGAAACCGGATCTGTGCTGATTCACCAATTGGGACAGGAAGCAAGTTGTGATAAAACATTCGGGAAGATCCGTCACTTTGACCGCAAGGGTGGAGGAGCGAGATGGAGCAGGCAGCGCCGAAAAGCGGAAATTTCATCGAACAAATCATCCGGGAAGACCTGGAGTCGGGGCGAATCAAAAAAGTCGTCACACGGTTCCCGCCTGAACCCAACGGGTATCTCCATATCGGGCATGCCAAGTCGATCTGTCTGAACTTCGGCCTGGCGGAAAAGTTTGGCGGGGATTGCAACCTCCGGTTTGACGACACGAACCCGACAAAGGAAGAAGTCGAATATGTGGAGTCGATCAAGAAAGACGTGCAGTGGCTTGGTTTCAAGTGGAACAAACTGTGCTTCGCTTCGGACTATTTCGACCAGTTTTACCTCTGGGCGATCGAACTGATCAAGGCCGGAAAGGCCTACGTGGATCATCAGTCTCCCGAGGAAATTCGAAAAACCCGCGGGACGCTGACGGAACCCGGAACGGAGTCGCCCTGGCGCAACAGGACCGTAGAGGAAAACCTCGAACTTTTCGAAAAGATGAAAAACGGGGAATTCGACGAAGGAGAGTGTGTCCTGCGGGCGAAAATCGACATGTCGCACCCCAATGTCAACATGCGGGACCCCGTTATGTACAGGATCCTGAAGGAGCCGCACCATAACACCGGGGACAGGTGGTGCATCTACCCGATGTACGATTTTGCCCACGGCTACGAGGATGCGATCGAAGGCGTCACGCATTCGATCTGTACCCTCGAGTTCCAGGACCACCGGCCTCTCTACGACTGGTTCATCGATAACGTTTCGGTGCCCCACCGGCCCCGCCAGTACGAATTTGCAAGGCTGAACCTCACCTATACCGTCATGAGCAAGCGAAAGCTGCTCGAGCTGGTCACGACGAAATGCGTTTCGGGATGGGACGATCCCCGGATGCCGACGATCTCGGGCCTTCGGCGCAGGGGTTACACCCCCTCCTCGATCCGGCGTTTCTGCGAGGAAATCGGAGTCGCGAAAACCAACAGCATGGTTGACATCGAGCTTTTGCATTTCTGCATTCGTGAAGAGCTGAATAAGACGGCGAACCGGGTCATGGCCGTACTGAAACCGCTTCGAGTCGTGATCGAGAATTATCCCGAGGGCCGGGTCGAAGAGATCGAGGCCCTGGACAACCCGGAATCGGAAGCTCCGACGACCAGGAAAATCCCGTTTTCCCGGGTCCTCTTCATCGAACAGGAAGACTTCATGGAGAATCCGCCGAAAGGCTACTTCCGCCTTTCCCCGGGAAAAGAGGTACGGCTCAAGCATGCCTACCTCATCACGTGCAAGTCCGTGGTCAGGGACGAAGAAGGCCGAATCGTCGAACTTCGCTGCGAGTACGATCCGGCGACCCGTGGGGGAGATGCACCGGACGGCAGGAAAGTGAAGGGAACCCTGCATTGGGTTTCGGCATCTCATGCTGTTGAGGCGGAGGTTCGCCTTTACGACCACCTTTTCACCCTTAAGAACCTGGATGAGGTGGAGGAGGGGAAGGAATACCGCGACTATCTGAACCCGGATTCAATGGTTGTCCTTTCCGGGTGCAAGATCGAACCGGGACTTTCCCGGGTGGAGACGGGACAGCGCTTCCAGTTCCTGCGCCACGGCTATTTCTGTGTCGACCCCGACTCCAGGCCTGGACGTCCGGTGTTCAACCGGATTGTGTCCCTCAAGGACAGTTGGGCAAAAGAGCAGAAAAAGGACTGAACGGTTTGCGTTCTATCGGGCGGGGGTTCTCCCCGCCCTTTTTTGTTGACATTAGAAGCCCTGGATGTTACATAATATGTAATACGTAACACGATAGGGGTGGGGTTCATGCACATGGCAGATGCACTTCTTTCTCCTGCGGTTGGAGGGACGATGCTTGCGGTCACGGCAGGCCTTACGGCCTATTCGGCCCGGAAGCTGAAGGAATCACCGGA
>JAAYVK010000076.1 GCA_012517195.1 Synergistaceae bacterium
GTGCCTGTCGTTGCGCCGCCGGGTTGGGTTGAAGAGGGCCGGGACGCGATCGAGGTGCAAGATCCCAGGGCGGCCTTCCGGGAGCTGTTATCGATTTTCGGGGATTTCGTTCCTGCCCCCAGCGGGATCCATGAAACCGCCGTTGTCTTTCCGGAGGCGGAGATTCATCCCCTGGCGAGCGTCGGCCCCTTTTGCGTCGTGGAAGAAGGCGCCGTGATCGGGAAAGAAGCGGTTCTGCGGGCCTTCGTTTTCGTGGGACGGAAGGCGCGGATCGGGGAAGGAAGCGTGCTGGAGCCGATGACGGTCGTGATGGAAAACACGGTTATCGGACGGAATTGCCTGGTCCATGCCGGTTCTGTCCTGGGGTGCGACGGTTTCGGCTTCGAGCGGAACCCGGACGGGTTCCCCGTGAAGGTGCCGCAGATCGGCAGGGTTGTGCTGGAAGACGACGTGGAAATCGGAGCGTGTTCCACCGTGGACCGGGCCACGGTCGGGGAAACCCGCATTGGGGCCGGAACGAAGACGGATAACCATGTCCACGTGGGGCATAACGCGAAGACGGGCAAGGGGTGCCTGCTTGTGGCCTTCACCGGGATGGCGGGAAGTTCTTCCCTGGGAGACGGGGTCACGATGGCGGCCAGAAGCGGCACGGCAGACCATGTCCACGTGGGAGACAGAGCCATCCTCACCGGCTGTGCGGGGGCCACGAAGGATGTTCCGCCGGGTGCCGTGTTTTCGGGGTTCCCGGCCCGGGATCATCGGGAGGACATGAAGACACAGGTGCTTCTTCGCCGCCTCCCGGAGCTGGCGGAAAAGATCCGGAAGCTGGAGGCCCGCCTGGCTGAGATCGAAGGGAAAGGAACCGCTGCGGATGTCTGACCGGAAAAGCGTCCGCTGGGAAGGAAAGGGACTCCACACGGGAGGCTTCTGTGCCGCAGAGGTGACCGGTTCGGACATGTCGGGCCTGCGGTTCGTCTTCTCCGACGGGGGCTGCTTCCGTGTTGAAGAGGCAACCGCATCGGGGGATGGCCGGGGGTCCACTCTTTCCTTTCCGAACGGGATAACCATAAGGACGGTTGAACATCTTTTCTCCGCCCTCGCTGGACTCGGGATCTGGAATGCCGAAATCCGAATCGAGGGCGGAGAGGTCCCGGCCCTGGACGGGAGCGCGGGGGATTTTGCAAGGGGCCTGTCGGTCTTTGAGGGGGATGATGCGGCCGGGAAGGCCGAACCGCTCACGATCGATGCCCCGGTTTCCGTGAGGGATCCCCGAAAAGGGGGCTCCCTTGTGGCCCTTCCGGCCGAACATTTCGGACTGACCTGCGTCATCGACTACCCGGGGACCTGGATTGGCGTCCAGGCGTTCACCAGCGAGCGAATGGACAGAAAGGCCTACCTGGAAGAAATCGCTCAGGCTCGGACCTTCTGCCTGGAGTCGGAGATCGAAGCGTTGCGGACGGCGGGCCTGGGGAAGGGAGGCAGCCTGGAAAACACCCTTGTGATCGGCCCCGAAGGGCCTCTCAACCCGGAAGCGCTTGCATGGCCAAACGGATGTGTTCGCCACAAGGTGCTGGATCTCATCGGCGACCTGGCCCTGCTGGGACGGCCAATCGCTGCGCACCTGATCGCTTTCCGAAGCGGCCATGCCCTGCACCTTTCCCTGGTTTCACGCCTGAAGCGAATCCTGAAATCACCGAACCGAGAAACTCGTCGATAAGGAGGACCCACGATGATCGATATCCACGAAATCATGAAACACCTTCCCCACCGCTATCCCTTCCTGCTGGTTGACCGGATCCTCGAAATTTCCGAGAGCCGCGTCGTGGGACTGAAAAACGTCACGATCAACGAACCCTTCTTCCAGGGGCACTTTCCCGGGGAACCCGTCATGCCGGGTGTTCTCGTCCTGGAATCGATGGGGCAGGTGGCGGGAATGATGATCTCCGCAAGGCCAGGGGCGGACAAGGACCAGCTTCTGATCCTGACGACCCTGGAGGATGTCAAGTTCCGACGTCCGGTTCGCCCCGGGGATCAGCTCGTGACCGAGGCGGAGCTGTTGAGGCTGAGAGGACGCATGGGAAAAGTGAAGGCAATCGCAAAAGTTGACGGGGAACCGGCGGCGGAGGGCGTATTCGGTTTCCTGGTGACGCCGACGCTTCGGGACGAGGTGGACAAATGAGCGTTGAAATCCATCCAAGCGCGATCGTTTCCCCGAAGGCCCGCCTGGCCGACGGGGTCAGGGTGGGACCTTACTGCCAGATCGCCGATTTCGTGGAGGTCCAGGCCGGGACGGTCCTGAAGGCTTTCGTGTGCCTGAAGGACTATGTGCGGATCGGGGAAGGCTGCACTCTCTATGAAAACGTCACCCTGGGGGGGGAACCGCAGGATTTCGGATTCAAGGGAGAGGAAAGCTGGGTTCGGATCGGCAACGGCGTGACCCTGAGGGAAAACGTCACGGTTCACCGGGCGACCGGGGAGGGGAAGGAAACCGTGATCGGCGACGGATGCTACCTGATGGAAGGATCCCACGTGGGACACAATGTTGTCGTCGGGAACGGAGTCGTTCTGGCCAACAAGGTCGGACTGGCGGGACATGTCCATATCGAAGACAAAACGGTGGTCGGCGGAATGGCTGGAGTCCACCAGTTTGTCCGGATCGGGCCGTTCTGCATGATCGGAGGCTTGTCCAAGATCGTCAAGGATGTCCCTCCCTACACGATGGCAGACGGACGCCCGGCGAGACTCTTCGGCCTCAACCGGGTCGGGTTGCGGCGAAACGGGTTCGACGCAGCGGCAAGGCAGTCGATCAAGGCCTTCTACCATTCGATCTACCATTCCGGGTTGCCGCTCAGGGAAGCCCTGACCCTCCTGGAGTCCCGTAACTCGGAGGAGTCGAACCCGGTGCTTCGCTCCATCCTGGAATTCGCGAAAAATTCCCACCGGGGGCTGACTCCCTGGCCAAGGGCGATGCGGGAGGCTGATTCTCCTGATTAGGCTGCTGGTCCTCGACGTGGACGGGACGCTCACCGACGGAGGGATCTTCCTGGACGGGGCCGGCAGGGAATGGAAGCGTTTTGACATCCAGGACGGGATGGGCCTGGCGCGTCTTCAGAAAAGCGGGGTCGAGGTGGCTCTCCTCAGCGGCCGGCATTCCGAGGCCACGGCCGTCCGGGCCCGTGAACTCGGGATTCGCGAAGTGGTCAACGGCGTGACGGAAAAGCTCCCGGTCCTGCAGTCCCTCTGCAGGTCGAGAGGGATTCCCCCTGAAGAGGTCTGTTATGTCGGTGACGATCTCAACGACATCGAGTGCATCCGCTGGAGCGGGCTGGGGGTTGCCGTGAGAAACGCAAAAATCGAGGTGAAGGCAGCGGCGGACTGGATCACCCCTTCCAGCGGCGGGAAGGGGGCCGTCCGCGAGGTTGCAGACAGGATCCTTGCGCTGAACGGAGGTCCGCATGCCCCGCAAAACGATTGATCTTTTCCTGCCGGGACTTTTGGACCGCTTTATCGTCGGCGAGCTGACGCAGCCGTTCGTCTTCGGCGTGCTGATTTTTTCGATGCTCCTGATCACCGGGGACGTCCTGTTCCAGATCGCGAACCTGCTGATCGAGGGCGGAGTTTCCCTGTGGACCGTAACGCGCCTTTTCCTGTACAAGGTCCCGGGAGTCGTGGTCCTGACCCTGCCGATCTCCTGCCTGATGGCGACCCTCCTGGGATTCGGGACGCTCTCGATGCACGGGGAAATCAACGCCCTCCGGTCCCTGGGGGTGGATTTCCGCAGGATCGTACGGCCCGTCTTTTTCGCCAGCCTGGGCGTGGCGTTTCTGACCCTGTTCCTGAGCGAAACGGTAGTCCCTCTGACGGACCAGGCTGCGACAAACATCCTGCAATA
>JAAYVK010000077.1 GCA_012517195.1 Synergistaceae bacterium
GCAATCTCGTCCATATTCGGAGTATAAGCCCTCTCAAGCTCCGTCTGACCCTGGCCGTTTTCGGACGGCAGGCCGCCGAGCCCGTCCATCACCAGGAGGACCATCTTCGACGTCCCCTTCTGGGCCAAAGACCGCAAAAGCTCCATCCTCGCTCCCATTTCTGCACCCCCTGCAAAAGAAATCCCGGAACAGCCCTATTGTAAGCGAAGCCCGTCTTTAAGGACCTACCGGGCATCGAAATCGAGGCAAACCGCCCAGATCAGGTCGGCGTCCCGACGAAGGGCTTCGACGATTTGCGCCGGAACCCCGAGATCAATCTGCAGGGCCCCGAGGGCCTGCCCGCTTCCGTTCTTCCGCCCGAGAGCGAAGTTCGCGATGTTGACACCCGCCATGCCGAGGAGGGTCCCAACCCGCCCGATGACTCCGGGGCGGTCGTAATTGCTGAATAGCAGAACGGCCCCCTGCGGAACGAAGTCGATCCAGAACCCGTTGATTTCCACGATCCTCATTTTCCCTTCTTCGGTGACCGTCCCGGTGATCGTCAGAGGACTTCCGCCCGACACAAACGAGGCTTCCAGGCTGTTGCGGTAGGTCGAGGCCTCCCCTCTCGCCTCTTCAACCCGGATTCCTCTTTCCGACGCCAGTAGCGGGGCGATCATGAGGTTGACTTCAGGTCCCTGGTGAACCTCGAGAAATCCCTTGAGCATCGACACGGTAAATGGCGCGAACCGGTAGGGGAGTTCGAACGAAACCGCGTCCTCCTCTTCAAAAAGGGGTCCCCGGCGTAGGATCCGGATCTCGGTCGCTGCTTCGGGGCACAAGTGGGCTCCCAGGACCCCGATTCTCCGGGCGAGATCAAGAAAGGCGCGTCGGGAACCGGTCATGCGCTGTTCGACAAACGGCAGGTTGACTGCATGTTCGTAAGGTGCCCCACGGAGCGCTGCCAGGAGGTTCTCGGCAGCGATCCGGGCGACCGCGGACTGGGCTTCCTCCGTGTTAGCCCCCAGGTGCGGGGTTAGAACAACCCGGTCGGCCAGTTCTTCTGCCAAAAGAGGATGGTCGGCCTTTGGCGGCTCGCTGGAGTAGACGTCGAAGGCGACCCTGGAAAGCTTCCCGTTTCTCAGGGCATCGGCGCAGGCCGCCTCGTCCACAAGGCTCCCCCTGGCGCAGTTGATCAGGCAGGCTCCGTCCCTGAAGGCCTCCAGCTCCTTTTTCCCAATCATCCCCCGGGTTTCAGCCGTGGCCGGAACGTGGAGGGTAACGATGTCGGAAGCGTTAAGGGCCTCCAGGAGATTTTCGAAACGCCGGAGGCCGAGGGCTTCCATCCTTGGAGCCTGAACATAGGGATCGTACGCGGCGACCTCCATGCCGAAAGCCTTCGCCCTGAGGGCGACCTGCGTGCCGATCCTTCCGAGTCCCACGACAAGAAGCGTTTTCCCGTGAAGCTGGAAACCCATAAAGGACTTCCTCTCCCAGGCGCCCGACCTCAGGGAAGCGTGCGCCTGGGGCAGCTTTCTTGCCATGGACAGCAGGAGGGCCAGGGTGTGCTCGGTCGCGGCAAGGGTGTTGCCGGTGGGAGCGTTGATCACGACAACTCCCCTGCGGCTCGCTTCCGCAAGATCGATGTTGTCGACCCCCACCCCGGCCCTGGCAGCCACTTTCAGGCGGGGGGCGTGCTCCAGGAATTCGCGGTCGATCGCTGTCCCGCTACGCGTAAGGACCGCGTCAACGGTCTTGATCTCTTCCAGGAGCTCACCGCGGGGAATCTTCGGCCTCAAGACCAGCCCGACATCCGGGGCGCCGCTCAAGATGCGGATTCCTTCCTCGTGGATCGGCTCTGCCACCATGACCTTCCACATGAGAACACCTCCTCGAAAAAAAAGGAGCCGGGGGAACATCCCCGGCTCCGTCCAACCTTCTCCTGGAAAATAATACGGTTCTAGGAAAGGCCACACCAGCCGGGATCCAAGCGGACAGTCCGCCACCCGCAGCAGCGGGAGGCGCTGGAAGAACCCCGGGAACCCCTGAAAAGAAACGTCGGGTACGGCCTCATTTTCTCTCTCCTGAAGCGATAAAAAGATGTTTTTTTATAGCACCCGTCAAGCACGCCGTCAAGCAGGGGAAGATTCCTGCAGTCTCTTACCTTCCTCCGTCTGAAGGTCGTCGGAAAAGAACACCGCGTTCCCTCCCGCGGCCTTTGCCTGGTACATTGCAGCATCCGCCTTCTTGACGAGGGTGACCGCATCTCGCCCATCGACCGGGAAGAAACTGACTCCGAGGCTCCCCTTGATGTGGAACGTGCCCCCCTCCACGGTGAAGGGATCTTTGAAACAGGCCAGGATCCTCTTCGCCACAAGGGCGGCTTCCTCCTTCGACCGGATCCCCCGGAGAATGAAGGTGAACTCGTCTCCGCCCATCCGGCTGACGAAATCGTCCCCCCTTACGCTCTGGGCCAATCGGCGGGCGACCGCCCTCAGGATATGGTCTCCGACATCATGTCCCAGTCGATCATTGATCTGCTTAAATTCGTCCAGGTCCAGGAACAGGAGGGCCACCGGTTCGGGGTCCTGCCGCCGGGTCCCGAGAAGCTCACCCAGGCGGGAGAAGAAAAAGCGCCGGTTGGGCAAATCCGTCAACTGGTCATGATAGGCCATGTACTGGATTTGCTCCTCGTACCGTTTGAGTTCCGTGATGTCCCGGATGATGACCGCATAGCCCACGGTCTTGCCCGTTTCATCCTTCACCCTGGAGATGGAAAGAGAAATCGGGAACGTTTCTCCGTTTTTTCTCCGGCTTTCCAGTTCCCCCTGCCAGCTTTCCAGGCCGGAGTTTCCCGAAAGGACGTCAACGAAGGCCTTGTAGGCCCGCCCCTTGAACAGGGCGTGAAGTTCCCTGCCGAGGACCTCCCCCTTGAGATATCCAAATGTCCCGGTGAAGGACTCGTTGACGAAGGTGATGCGTCCGTCGATGTCTGTTACGCAGACACTTTCCTTGACGCTTTGCATGGCCTGGGACAGCATCAGGATCTCACGTTCCCGCCTCTTGTTGTGAAGAGCCATTTCCACGGTGATGGGAAGGACCTTGAGATAGCAGCTCTCGGGATCCTTGATGAGGTAATCGTAGGCCCCGGACTTCATGGCTTTCACCGCGATCTCTTCGTCTCCGGTCCCTGTGGCGAAAATGAGAGGAGTGTCATCCAGCTCGGCGATCAGGTCAAATCCAGTCCCGTCTCCAAGAAAATAGTCCGATATCACCAGGTCGTACCGGTTCTTCTTCAGGAAGGCTCGCCCTTCCGCCAGGGAACCGGCGATATCGTAGTCATACGGCAAGTTCTCGCTCTTGACGTGGCGGATAAAGGCTTTCTGGTCCACCTCGTCATCTTCGACCACCAGAATGCACAATCTTTCTCCTCTCGTTTCACTCATATCCGAACCCCCCCCGACTTGTCCGGAAAGCTCTTTCAGGGAAGTTCGCTCAGGGTCCAGTAGAGATTGATGGCCCGGATAACCTCTACGAACTGGAGATAATCTACCGGTTTGATCATGTAGCCGGCGACCCCCAGGTTGAAACTGGAAACCCGGTCCTGCTCTTCGCGGGAGGTGGTCAGGACGACGACTGGAATCGGCTTCAGTCTCTCGTCTGCCCGAAGGTGCTGCAGGAATTCCACGCCGTTCATACGGGGCATGTTGAGGTCCAGGAGGATGATCCCAGGGAGGTCTTTTTGCCCCTTAAGATACTCAAGGGCCTCTTCCCCGTTCCACGTCACCTTTACGGGGTTCGTGACGTGAATCTCCTTCATCGCCCTTTTGATGGTCATGACGTCAACTTCATCGTCTTCGACGATCAGGATGGTTTTCTGCTCGCGCATGGTGAGACCTCCCTCAATGGAGTTCGGCTTCCGAAAGCCGGAAGGGAATCGTGAAGAAAAAGGTGGTTCCTGCTCCAGCGGCGGATTCGATCCAGATTTCCCCGCCCATCTGCTCAACGATCTTCTTGACCACCGCCAGTCCGACTCCTGTGCTGCCGGGTGTATCCCTGGGACCCAGGGTCTGGAAGATCTGAAAGACTTTCTCGTGGTATTTCTCCTCGATTCCCGGACCGTTGTCAGAAACGTGGAATTTCCAGCCTTTCCCGTCTCTTTCGCAGCCGATCCGGATGATTCCGTGCGGCTTGTCAATATACTTGATCGCGTTGCTGATCAGGTTCATGAAAACTTCCCCCAGTTTCGTCCGATCCGCCACCAGGGTGGGAAGATTCTCCTGGACCGTGATGGTGAAGTTTTCCCCTGGAGCCAGCAGGTCCACCGTTTCGGAAACCAGGGAATTGCAGTCCACGGGAACCATTTCTTCCCGGCTTCGCCCGACTCGCGAGTATTTCAGGATTCCGTCGATCAGGTCGTTCATCCTCCGTACGCGCACCAGGAGCAGGTCCAGTTTTTCCTGGGCATCCTCGTCCAGGCTGCCGCGATGGTCGGTCGAAATCCACCCGGCGAGGGTGGAAATCCCTCTCAGGGGGGCCTTGAGGTCATGGGAAACGACATAGGCAAAATCCTGGAGCTCCTGATTCGCCGCCTTCAGTTTGCCCGTTGATTTCTCCAGAGCTGCGAGGAAGTGGTTGATTTTCTCTTTCAAGACGGCCAACTCGTCCCGTCCGTCCACGGTGACCCTGCGGGAAAGATCTTCGCTGGCCGAGATTGCCTGCACTTCCGCGCTCAGACGGTAGAGGCGCGAGAGGACCATCCTGTCCAGAAGCAGCAGGACGATCCCGATGACGCAGACGCTGAAGAAGGCGAAGAGGGCCACAAAAAGGGTGAGAGTCCTGCGTCCCTGTTCATAGATCTGCCTGGGTAACAGGAATTTCATCGCAGCAATGGGAATCCCGTTTATTTCTTTCAGAAGGACAAATCCTGCGATCTGGCCCCCTTCCACCCGGTAATTTGCGTACCCGCCCGTTTCCTCCGCCTCAAGGAGCATTCGGGCGGGGACCTCGGGGGAACTCAGGGGAAGGAGCGAAACCGGCATCCCTGCCTGCTTCGCGATCCCCTGCAGAAAAACCGGATCGAGCTTCCTGACCATGAAGAGGCTGCCGGCGGGAGGACCGCTCCCATCGCTTTTGAGGACCGGGTGCCCGGCCACGAGAAACAGTCCCTCCGGGGCGGAGAGAATTCCCTGCCTGCTGCTGTTTTTAACGGAATTTCTGTCCGATGCCGCGATCCTCTGGAGGCTCACCCGGATCGAATCCGGAAGGGGGATCGTCTCATCGCTTTCGAAGTCGTAGCCCGAAGCCTTGACAAGCTGGCCGCTTGAATTCACGAAAACAAGGAAATGGACGCTCAGGCTCCGGAACGTATCCGGCACCAGATTTTCCTTTTCGAATTCAGGGTCCTTATTCCGGAGATATTCATACGCGCTGTCCCAAACCGCCCAATCCCTGGCATAGGAGGCAAACCGTTCGGTCTGGGCGGCGAAAACCGATTCAAGCCTGCGGGCGTTCAGGGCCAGGTTTTCCTTCTCAAGCTCGACGTACCGCTGAAACAGGATCCCCCTGGATGCGGCAATGATCAGGGCAACCATGAGCACCGCCGAAAAACAGAGAATCAAGACGGTTTTTTTCCTGAGAGACACACGGAGGACCTCCTTGAGTGGAAAGTTTGCAGCTTTCAGGACTTTACCGGCAATCCTTCCGCCATCGGGAGGGAGAAGAAAAGGGTGGTGCCCTCCCCTGGTTTGGACTCTAGACGCAGCTCGCCCCCTTCCATCCGGACAATCTTCCTGGCCAGGGTCAGACCGACCCCGATCCCTTCCTCGTCGGGTGAAACTTTCTGGAAGAGCTTGAAAATCCGTTCCTGGTGCTCGGGCGGGATCCCTCTCCCGGTATCCCGGATCCAGATTTTCCACTGCGAGAGCTCCCGGCAGGCTCCAACCCGGATTTCCCCGTTTTCTCCCTCGATGGATTTCAGCGCGTTGTCGAGGAGACACTGAAAAAGCTCCCTCAGGCGTCCCCGCTGCCCATCGACCACCGGAAGGGGCGTTTCGCGAAGGATACGGACTCCCTCCTTCGGGGAAAGGGCGCGGAGGGTCTCCGTCAAAAGCGCTTCAAGGTCGACAGGCCCGGTCGCTTCGCTGGAATTTGCGATCCTCGAAAAGCGGAGGAGACCTTCGATCATGGCGTACATCCGTTGAACGCGGCGGATCAGGAGATCGAAGTTTTCACGGCCTTCCTCCCCGATTCGGTCGGCATAATCGTCCCGGATCCAGCCCGCGAGGGAGGAAATCCCCCGCAAGGGGGCCTTGAGATCATGAGAGACGATCGAAACAAACTCCTTCAGTTCCTGGTTCGCCGTTTCCGCCGCTTTTGCCAGGGCGTCCTGTGTTTCCTCCATCTTTTTCCAATGCGAGAGGTCTTCAACCCCTCCCGCGAAAGCCCTGGCAGGGTCGGAATGCATGAAAGGGGAACGCCGCACCGTCAGCCGGACACATTTTTGTCCCGCCTGCCTTAAGGGAGTTTCGAAAACGGCCTCGTCAACACTCCCCTCGGCGAGATCTCCCAGACGTCGGGAAACGGAATCCTCCTCGACCAGGGGAAAAAGGTCCTTTAGATGCCGTCCGCAAAAGCACTCCCTATCTACTGCCAGGCGTTCAAGGCAGGCAGGATTGGCGAACGAAACAAAACCGTGCTGATCCAGGAAGAAAATCGCCTGCGGCAAAGACTCAAGAAGAGGATCCGGACGGTTTTCCATGGCGGCGCTCCTTTTTTTGGGCCATGAGCCTTTTTCCCCAAGGTTCGGCTCTTTCCCGCGCGTTCATCGGTTTCCTGGTTTCCTAGTTTAACGAAAAGTCCGGTTTCGGGAAACTCCCCCCATCGCGATGGTTCGAACCATGAAGGAAACAACCCCGGCCGGTTTTGGGCTTTGCCCTTCATGTTATAATTCGGCCGTCTTCATTGCGATTTCAGGAGGGATTCTTGATGAGCGAAAAGACATGGCAGGAGTTGTACTCAACCGTCGGGGCGGCCTTGAAACCGTCGCCGATCCGGGAACTGCTCAAGCTGACGAAGCGGCCCGGGATGATTTCCTTCGCGGGGGGGAATCCCGATCCCGCCATTTTCCCGGTGAAGGAATTTGCAGAAGCGGCCCGCATCTTCGGCGAGAGGGGACAGGAAGTGCTCCAGTATGGAATGACCGAGGGGTTCGAACCCCTTAAGGACTTCCTCGCCAACTGGATGGCCCCGAAAATGGGGCGCGTGACGCAACCCGAAGAAATGCTGATCACCACAGGTTCCCAGCAGGTCACTGACCTCTTCTGTTCTGTCATGGTGGACCCTGGGGATACGGTGATCGTGGAGGAACCGACCTATCCCGGGGCCCTGCACACCATGAAGAACCACCGGGTTCGCTTCCTCGGCGTCCCGTGCGACCAGGACGGGATGCAGGTGGAGCTCCTTCCCGACCTGATCCGGAAAGCTCGTGCCGAGGGACAGAGGATCAAGTTCATCTACACCATCGTCAATTTCCAGAATCCATCGGGCTATACCCTTTCAGCGGAAAGGCGGCGCCGTCTTCTCGAGATCGCCGTCGAGACGGGAATCCCGATCTACGAGGACGACCCCTACGGCCTGCTTCGCTACAACGGGACCGACCAGCCAACCATTTTCTCGATGGACACGCAGGGAATGGTTCTCTACGCGGGTTCCTTCTCCAAGATCCTGGCCCCCGGTTCGCGGGTCGGCTGGGTTGTGGCACCAAAAGACGTCAC
>JAAYVK010000078.1 GCA_012517195.1 Synergistaceae bacterium
ATTATTCCTGTTTCGGGTTATAATCCCTCGAAGCATGTTCCTTCAATTTCCTTGCTTAAACGAACAAGAGGTTGCCTTTTTCCGTTTCACTCGCCAACAGACATCATCCATATTCGGGAGGAGATCTATCATGACGTCCAGGTGGTCCAGGCTGTTTCTTTCTTTGGTCCTTGCCCCGCTTTTTCTTCTTGTACCCTCGATGATCCTGACCGCCCAGGGGATGCCGCTGGAAAACGCATTGGCCAAATCGATTCTCACCCACCCCGAAATCCAGGCGAAATGGCATGCATTCAGGGCTGCCATAGCGGAACAGGAGGCTGCAACAGGAGGCTTCCGCCCCAGGCTGGACCTGTCCGCCGGCATCGGCAGGGAGGACCTTGACGGGGCCGGTTATGAAGGCCGGGACATGCTGGGCTACACCCGGGACGGGGTCACGCTCAGCCTGAACCAGATGCTCTACGACGGAGGCCTGACGAAAAACCAGGTCGAGAAATTCAGCCATTCGAAAAAAATGCGCTACTTCGACGTCACGGCCGCGATGGAACGAGTCGGGCTCGATGCCGTACGCGCCCACGAAGACGTGGTCCGCTACCGGGTCATGTCCGCGATGGCGAGGGAAAACCTGAACCGCCACGAAGAAGTCATGAAGAAGGTCGAGGACCGGACAAAAGCAGGAGTCGACAGCAAGGTCAACCTGGAGACGGCAAAGGGGCGCCTGGCACTGGCAAAGGTCAACGTCCTGACCGAGGAAAGCAACCTGCATGACGCGGTTACCCAGTACATTCGCGTGATCGGGGAAACACCCGCCGATTCGCTTCAAAACGCAACGGTCAGCGTAACGCTTCCGGTTTCACCCGAAAAGGCCCTAGAAGAAGCCTTTGCCGGCAACCCACAGGTTTTTGCCTCTGCCGAGAGCGCCTTCGCAATGCGTTCCGCCGCAAGCGAGCAAAAGGCCCGCATGAAACCCCGGCTTGACCTGCGCGCATCGGCGAACTTCGAAAACGATGTGGACGGCGTCGAGGGTCGGCGCGACAAGACGGTGGTCGAACTTCTTCTTCGCTACAACCTGTACAACGGGGGAACAGACGAAGCCACCCTCCGCCGCTTCAAGGAACTCCACCTTGAATCCCAGGAAAATCTCCGGAAGGTCGAGCGGGACGTTCGCCAGGCTGTGCTTGTCGCCTACAACGACATCCACGCAATCGAGAAACAGCTGCCCGATCTCGAACAGCACAGAAATTCCGCCGATGCGATGAGAAAAGCCTACGCCCAGCAGTTTGAAGTGGGGCGCCGGAGCCTTCTCGACCTGCTCGACGCGGAAAACGAGTATTTCCAGGCAAACCGCGCCTATGCAAACGCAGAGTTCAACCTGGTCATTGCAAGGGCCCGTTACCTTGCCGCAACAGGAAAACTCCTGGCCACGTTCAAGATCTCCAGGGAAGATGTCCCGACCCTGGAGCAAATGGGAATCACCCCCGAAATCTACAAGGCCGGGGCTCGCGGCGGGAATTAGGCCCCGATGACGGGAAGCAGCCCAGGGACCCCGCCCCAGGCAGGGCCCCGTCCGGAAACCACCACCCGGAATGGAAGCCGCAGTGAGCGGGCCCAGGGAGGACCCCTTGCCGGGTGTCTTTTGCTGCTTGCCCGATTCCACGGCCGACCGGTTTCACAGGACACACTGCTTGCAGGACTCCCCCTGGAGGGAGGGCTCCTGACCCCTTCCGTTTTTGGCCGTGCCGCGGCAAGGGCCGACCTCTCCAGCCGTTTTGCCGCAATGCCGCTGGAAAAGCTGAACGACCTGCTCTTCCCCGCCATCCTGCTCCTATCGGAACAGACGGCGTGCGTTCTTGTGTCTATTGACAGGGAGAACCGGCGGGCACGGATCCTCCTGCCGGAGCTCGAAGAAGGCGAGATCGAGCTGGGGTTGGACGAGCTCGAGAAGCGATACTCGGGATTTGCCATTTACGCCAGGCCCGCTTTCCGTTTCGACGCGAGGACCCCTCGAATCGATAAGCCCCGGGAGGGGCACTGGTTCTGGAGCGCCATCGCCGAAAACCGCCCGTTGTACCGGGACGTCCTTCTCGCCTCGGCCCTGAGCAACCTCTTCGCCCTTGCCATGCCCCTGTTTGTCATGACCGTCTACAACCGGGTCGTCCCGAACCGTGCCGTCGAATCCCTATGGGTGCTGGCCATCGGGGTTCTCATTATCGTCAGTGCGGACTTCGTCCTGCACATGGCCAGGGGCTACCTTGTCGACCTTGCGGCCGTGCGGACCAATGTCCGGCTCTCCGGCGAGATGATGGAACAGGTCCTCGGGTTGCGGGCGGAAGAAAGGCCGGCTTCCGTGGGGTCTTTCGCGAACAGCATCCAGGGTTTCGAGACGGTCCGGAACTTCATCTCCTCCGCGACCGTTTTCGCCTATGTCGACCTGCCCTTCGCGCTCTTCTTCATGGCCGTCATCGCCCTGATCTCCTGGAAACTGGCCGTGCCTCTCGTGATCGGGACGATCCTGGTCCTTCTCCACGCGATCCTGGTCCAGGGCGAGATGAGGGACCTCTCCGAGACGACCAACAGGGCGAGTGCCCTCAAGAACGCCACCCTGGTGGAAAGCCTGGTCGCCATGGAAACCCTCAAGTCACAGGGGGCCGAGGGGCAGGTCCAGGGACGCTGGGAAAAAACCGTCGCCTTCCTCGAGACGGCGAACGCCCGGCTAAGGCTTCTTTCTTCCTCAGTCATCAACGGGACCCAATGGGTCCAGTTAACCATATCGGTAGCCACGATGGTCATTGGCGTTTACCTCATCATGGACAACTCCCTCAGCATGGGAAGCCTCATTGCCGCCTACATGCTTTCTTCGAGGGCCATGGCCCCCGTCGGCCGCGTCGCCGGGCTCCTCATGCAGTACCATTCCGCTTCCCGATCCCTCGCCGCACTCGACGACATCATGAAGAAGCCCGTCGAACACCCTGCCGGCTGCTCGTTCCTGAGCCGACCGGCCCTGACGGGGGCAATCGAGTTCCGGGACGTTTCCTTCAGCTACCCCGAACAGGAAAAAGCCGCCCTCTCGGGAGTGTCTTTCAGGATCGCGCCGGGCGAGAAAGTCGCCCTCGTGGGGCGCGTCGGCTCAGGCAAGACGACCGTAGGCAAGCTGCTGCTCGGCCTTTTCCAGCCAAAGGAAGGCGCGATCCTCGTCGACGGTATCGACATCCGCCAGATTGACCCTGCCCAGCTCCGGCGCCAAATCGGCACCGTTCCCCAGGACGTGGTCCTGTTCTTCGGGTCCCTTCGGGAAAACATCCTGCTCGGCAATCCACCCGTTACGGATTACGAAATCCTGGAGGCAGCCCGAACCGGAGGAGTGGACAGCTTTGCCAACCTCCACCCGAAAGGATTCGACCTGCAGGTGGGAGAACGGGGAGAACGCCTTTCAAGCGGCCAGCGGCAGGCCGTGGCGATCGCCCGCGCCGTCCTTAAAAACCCTCCTATCCTCCTCCTGGACGAACCCACCGCCTCGATGGACCACACGAGCGAAGAGCGGGTGCGGCAAAATCTGGCCAGCTTCTCCGCAGGCAAGACGGTCCTTCTGGTCACACACCGGACGGCCCTTCTCGACCTCGTCGACAGGCTCATCGTCCTCGACGGCGGGAAGGTCGCGGCCGACGGTCCCAAGGAAAGCGTGCTGAAAGCCCTGCAGCAGGGCCTTCGCAGGGAGGCCTCCTGATGCTGGATCCGACGAAAAAGGAAGGCTTCGACCGGATCGGCAGGGTTATCGGGAAGCTGGAACGCTTTGGCCGCTCCCTGACCGGCAATGCTTTATCCCGCTTGCTGCCCGGGGACGGGGCCCAGCCCCGGGACTGGCAGAGCGATGCCGACTGGGCGACACACCAGCAAACGCCATTGAGAACCCGTTTCCTGGTCTACAGCATCTTCGTCACGTTCGCCCTCCTTCTGGGCTGGAGCGCCTTTGCCTCCCTGGACGAGGTCGTGCGCGGAATCGGCAAAGCCATCCCGACTTCGGGCACGCAGGTCATCCAGTCCGTGGACGGTGGCGTCGTGGAAACCATCCTGGTGAAGGAAGCCCAGCGCGTGGAAAAGGATACCGTCCTCCTCAGGATCGATCCGACAAGGTTCAGTTCCTCGCTGGGAGAAAGGCGCGCCCAGGTCTTGGCCCTGATGGCGAAGGCGGCAAGACTGGAAGCCCTGACCCGGGGCGGGGCCTACATACCCTCGGAAGAGGTCTCGCAATCGGTGCCGCATATTGTCGAGCACGAACGGCGGCTCTACCAGACCAGCCAGGAAGAACTCAACTCCCGTATCGGGATCTCCCGCGAACTAGCGGCCCAGCGGAGGCAGGAGCTTGCCGAGGCAAATGCCCGGCTTGTCCAGGTTGGCCGGGCTTACGAACTGGCCCAGGAGGAACTGCAGGTCACAAAACCCCTTCTGGCCACCGGAGCGGTCCCCCAGGTGGAAATCATGCGCCTCGAGAAAGAAGTCGCCAGGGCAAGGGGAGACCGTGACCAGGCTCGGGCACAGGTTTTACGGACCCGGGCTGCGATCGACGAAGCCGAGGGACAGGTGCGCGAAGTCGAACTGCGTTACCGAAATGCCTGGAGAAACGAGCTTTCGGCAACCCTAAGGGAACTGGAAAGCCTGGCCGAAGGCAACCGGGCCCTTGCCGACCGGGTCTCCCACTCTGAAATCCGCTCCCCCATAACGGGAACAGTCAAGCGGCTTTTCGTCAACACACCCGGGGCGGTCGTCATGCCGGGAGGAATGGTTGCCGAGATCGTTCCCGAAGAGGACCTGCTCGTCGTCGAAACTCAGCTTTCGCCCAAGGACAGGGCCTTCATCCGTCCGGGACAGGCTGCCGTCGTCAAGTTCACAGCCTACGAGTACGCCGTTTACGGGGGATTGGAAGGAGTCGTCGAGCACATCGGCCCCGACACCATCACCGACGAAAGAGGCAACACGTATTACCTGGCCAGGATTAGAACCCACAAGCCGGGTTTCGGGAAAAACCTGCCCATCCTGCCCGGCATGGTGGCCCAGGTCGACATCCTGACCGGCAAGAAAACGGTGCTGGCCTACCTGCTCAAACCCCTGTTCAGGGCAAAAGCCAACGCCCTTAGGGAACACTAGGAAAATTCGGGTCTCCGGACCCGCAAGACAGAAAAAGGATCGAACGGAGGGATCGACATGGCGGAGACAAGCTCGGTATTAACTGTCCTGAAGATTAACGGGGAGGTTCTTGCCCGGACCCCGGGTGGAAATCTCAGGATCCTCAGGCCCGGGGACGTTCTCCATGAAGGGGACCTGCTCGTCACCCGCTCGGGAAGCGCCGAATTGAGGGATGCTTCCGGGCTCTCCGTGGAAATCCCGCCCAACCACTCCATCCGGGTCGGATCCGCGGGACTCGACACGCTCCTCCAGGACCTTGCGCTTCCTTCCGATTCCGGCGTTCCTGGTCCGCTGCCTCCCTCTTCCCACGGAAACACGGCCGCGGTTGCCGGAAAGCCCGCCAAGCTTCAGGAACCCATCCAGGATGACGAAGAAACGGCCGGGGCTGCCCGGGACGGGGATGGACACGGTTTTGTGAGGCTTCCCCGTATCGACTACACGAGGGGCGAAGACCTCTCGGACCCGGAACGTCTTGGACGTGATGTGAACGAAGTTCACCAATTCGATTCACGGGCGACGTTGAACCCGCGGATCCAGTATTTCTACGACCTGCCAAAGATTGAAGCGGAGGCGGCGCGTCCCGAAACGGACCGGCCCTTCTGGGGAGAAGATGAAAAACCGGTCTCCGGATGGGTCAACCGTCCCCCGGTGGCAAACCCGGACCAGGCAGAGACCGACGAGGACACCCCGATCACCCTGGATCCGCTTGCAAACGACTTCGATGCGGACGGGCACCCGTTGACCCTCATCGGCGCCTCCGCCCAGAACGGCACCGTCGCCATCAACCCCGACGGCACCGTCACCTACACGCCTGGCGAAGACTTTCACGGAGTCGATACGATTACCTACACGATCAGCGATGGACGCGGCGGAACGGCAACCTCGACGATCTCCGTGACCGTCAACCCTATCGTGGATGCCTTTGACAACACGGTTTCAACCAACGAGGACACGGTCGTCATCACGGACGTCCTGGCCAACGACACCTTCGGCCCCAACGCCTCGGTCACATCCGTCACGCAAGG